>NZ_JBIISY010000382.1:0-3921 GCF_044340795.1 Tardiphaga sp. | reverse complement strand
GTCGCTGGTGCAATCGTATATTGCGAAAGGCATGATCAAGGCGCCGCGCACGATCGAGATCAATGGCACCGTCGGCGCTTTCGAACTTGCCAGTTCGTCGGACTGGGGCGTGCTGACGCCGTTCAGCTCGGTATGCCGCGAGCCAGGACGTTCGGGTGTTTTCATCTATCCGGTCGAAAGTCCGAAGATTCCGTTCGATCTGTATCTCGTCTATGACAAGCGCCGTCCGCCGAACGCGGCCTCCCGCCAGTTCATTGCGGCAATCGAAGCTGAGTTGCGGGTCGTCGATGGATTGTGGCGCGACATCAGTACGCCTTCCGGCTGAAAGCACCTATCAGCATTTGAGATATGTCATATCAGCCAGGTAGCGCTTTCATGGCTCCCTCAGTTTCGTAGTCTCTGCCCGACGCGGCGGAGAAGGCATCTTCGCAACGCATGCCCGATTTCGGTGCGCGCGCCTGTTCACATCACGCGAGCGGCGAGAATGAAAGAGGGGCGCGCGCATGCAGAGTACTGCACTGGCTTATGCGCCGTCTTCGCCGCGGATAGCTCGTTTCTTCAACGCCACATAAGATTGATGAGAGAAGGACAATGACCAACCTGACTGGACGTGTAGCAATCGTAACCGGCGGTGCTCAGGGGCTTGGCGCGGACTTCGCCATCGCGCTGGCGAAAGCAGGTGCCGCGGTGGTGGTGGGGGATGTTGCCTCCACGATGGAAACTTGCGCCGTCATTCGTTCAAACGGCGGGCGTGCGGAAGGCGTCTGTCTCGACGTGACATCGTCGTCATCGGTGCAGGAATGCATCGATCGCGCGATCAGTTCATTCGGCCAGCTCGACATTCTCGTCAACAATGCCGCGATATCCGGGACGATTCAGCTGGGAGCGCTGACGGAAATCAGCTCCGAGGACTGGGATCGCGTCATGACCGTCAATGTCCGCGGCACCTTTGAGTGCATGAAGGCCGCGATCTCGCCGATGAAAGCGCGCGGGTATGGCAAGATCATCAATCTGTCGTCCGGCACGGCAATCAAGGGCTCGCCCGGGCAGCCTCACTACGTGGCCTCGAAGGGAGCCATCATTTCCCTCACGCGCGCAGCGGCGCGTGAACTGGGCGAATTCGGCATCCGGGTGAACGCGCTGGCGCCTGGCCTCACCATGAGCGACCGGATGAAGAGCAATCCAAGCTGGTCGAGCACCATGGTCTCCAACAACATCGCTTCGCGCGCGATCAAGCGCGAGGCCGTGCCGGCGGACCTGCTTGGCGCGTTGCTGTTTCTAGCCTCGCCAGCGAGCGACTTCGTGACGGGGCAGACACTCTCCGTGGATGGTGGGTCGGCGATGAACTGAGGCAGGCCTACTTCGCAAGGCCATCTTCCAACGCGATAGCTACTATCAAGTATTTGCGCCGATCGTTTGCGATCGGACGCGCTAGTCTTAACCGAAACAGCTCGTCGAAGAGTTTGATAATAGAATAGGCGAATAGAGAAATGACACAGCAGAGCAGCGAGTTCGAGGTCAAGCATATCATGGCTGGCGGGTTTAAGACCCGCTATCTCGAGGCGGGCGATCCATCTCGACGGAAGCTGATCCTTATCCATGACGGCGCCTTCGGCACCACTGCAGAACTATGCTGGAGCGGTGTGATCGCCGACTTCGCGCGCGATCATCATGTGCTCGCCCCGGAATTGCTCGGCTGGGGCGGTACCGACAAAGTCGTCTATTTCGATCGATCTCCTTATGCGGCACGTGTCCCGCATATCGAGGCATTCGTGCGCGAACTCGGAATCAAGGAAGCCGACTATGTCGGAACCTCGTTCGGGGGCTCGTTGATCCTGCGGGCTAGTGTGGCTTCTGGAAACCCGTGGGGCATCCGTCGTGCAATTTCGATGGCTGGCTCGGGCGGGCCGTACCGGCTTCCGGCCGGCATCGAAGCCTTGACGAACTATACGCCGAGTCTCGAAGCCGCAACAAATCTCACGGAGCTGATCGTCGGGCCGACCGACGGCATGGAAGCTCATATCAAGCAGAGGCATGCCAACAGTCTGATTCCGGGTCATTGGGAAGCGCTGTCTGCGCCCCGTCTGAAGAACCCGTCTGTCGAGCGAGCCGCGCAGGCGGACGACTATCTTGAGCGTCTGGCGAAGACCGCGGTGCCGACCTTGTTGGTCGAGGGTCGCCGAGATCCTCTTCTTGAAGACGGTTGGGCCGACAAGCTTGCGGCGTTGTCGCCCAATATTTCTGCGATCACGATCGATGCCGGCCACGGGCCGAATATCGAGTGTCCAGACCAAGTGATCGAACTCGTCCGGAAATTTCTGACGAATGTGGGAGACGTCCGATGAACATTCACTCCAATAAGATAGCCATATCCGACGGCATCGCGGCGCTCGATCGCGTCGATCCGATCGTCGCCAGCGATAGCGAGATCGCAAGCGCCGTCGAAGAGGCCGACTTGCCTGCGTTGCTGGCGGCAATCGCCGTGCTGACGGGCGATGAGAAGCTGATCTCCGATGAGCTGCAGCCGCCGAAGTCGAAGATGGGCGCGTCCATCAAGCCGCAAGGCGGATTGAGCGAAGAGGCGCAGGCAAAGGCTAAGTCACTATGCGTGGCTGCCCTGATTGCTCATCGCGATGCCGGATCGCCAGCTGCGGATGCGTCCGCGCCTTTGCTCGAGAAAGCAATGAAGTTTCTCGCGCGAGGTGTCGGTTCGGAATATCTGCCGCTGCTCAAGCATGAACTGGCCCTGCCGCGCGACCTCGGTGCGCCGGATTGGAGCAAGCACGACCTTGCTCCAGAGCGCGACTTCTCGGTTGCCGTGATCGGAGCCGGGCTGTCCGGCGTCGCCACGGCGTATCGTCTGCAACAGGCCGGGATTCGCTACAAGGTGTTCGAGAAGAACCCGGAAGTTGGCGGCGTCTGGTGGGAGAACGTCTATCCGGGCTGCCGCCTGGATACCCCAAATTTTGCGTATAGCTATTCATTCGCGCAGAAGCAGGATTGGCCCGAGCAATTCTCCAAGCAGGCTGAAATCCAGAAATATGTTTCCACAGTGGCCGATGCGACCTCTGTGCGCCCGAATATCGCTTTCGAAACCGAAGTCGTGTCGATGATTTATGACGACGTGACTTTGCTGTGGCGGATCGAAACGGTGGACAAGGCCGGCAAGAGCCGGGTTGAAATGTTCAACGCGATCGTCACGGCGACGGGCCAGCTCAACAAGCCGGCTTTCCCGGATATCGCGGGGCTGAAGTCGTTTGGCGGCGTCATGGTTCATTCCGCGAAGTGGCAGACGGACCTTGATGTTCGTGGCAAGCGCGTCGCCGTGATCGGAACCGGCGCGAGCGCCTACCAGATCGTCCCTGCGATCGTCGAGGACGTGGCGAAGATGTACGTCTTTCAGCGCAACGCGCCGTGGATGCTTCCGACGCCGAATTACCACGAAGAGATCAAGCCGGGCATGGCTTGGCTGTTGCGGCATGTTCCGTTTTATGGGCGTTGGTTCCGCTTCTGGCAGTTCTGGATCGCCGCTGAAGGTAGGCTCCCCTTGGTCGAGGTCGAGCAGGATTGGGACCATCCTATCTCTGTCGGTCGCGCCAATGAGGAGCTGCGTCTTGAATGTATCGACCATCTCAAGGCCCAACTCGCTGATCGCCCAGACCTACTTGAGAAGATGACGCCTAAATATGCCCCCGGTGCGAAGCGCATGCTCCGCGACAATGGGGTGTGGGCAGATGCACTGAAGCAGCCGCACACGGAGCTTGTCACCGACGGAATCCTGCGGATCGAAGAAAAGGGCATCGTCACGTCCGATGGTATGTTGCATGAGGTCGATATCATCATTATGGCAACGGGCTTCCAGGCATCCGATTATCTCGCGCCGATCAAGGTGGTTGGTCGCGGTGGCACGGATCTGCCGAC
>NZ_JBIISY010000144.1:0-15925 GCF_044340795.1 Tardiphaga sp. | reverse complement strand
GGTCCGGTCTCGCTGGCGATCCAGCGCTGAACGGGCAGCGTCAAGTCCCACCCAACGCGCCTTGCGGCGTGCCACCTCCCCTCATGTCTCGAGGGGAGAATGCCCATACCTCGGACGCCATGGGCGCCGCGAGAATGCGAGCGCTCGACCGTAGGGCGGATGAGGCGAAGCCGTAATCCGCCGGCCGAGTTCATGTTGCGAAGACCGCGGCGGATTGCGCTTCGCTAATCCGCCCTACTGCTGAACGCAGGCCGTCACCGCTCGTCACTCAATGGCGGCCTGAATGTCAGCGGCTGTTCCGTCGCGCGCTTTCTCGCCCGCTCGACCGCCTCGGCAAAATCCTTCGCATCGAACCACGGCAGATCGCGCATCGGCGCGTCGAGATCATCGCCCCAGATCTGCGACACATCGATATCAAATTTCATATTGTGCTTCTTGCTCACAGCCTGAACGCCGTAACCGGTCACAGCCCACTGCTTGCCGAGCCAGAACACATCGCGATGTAGTACCACGCCCCTTACGCCTGCTTCCCCAACACGTCGCCCATAGACGACGGCAGCCTCGGCTCCAAGGGAGCGAGGCCGATCAAAATCTCCGTTCGACAAAGAACGCCATGATTGCGCGCCGAATACGGCGGCGTTGCGATGTTCGTCAGCGCCATTCAGGCGGAGCGATCGCATCTGCGCCTTGCGCGCAAAATCGATGTCCATCTATCTGCCCCCTGACGCCACGCAACACAACTGCAACGACCGCGGCCTCGCCATGCATTGCTGTCTTGGTGAATCCCCGTGCTGCGCAGCGAAATTCTCCACAGCCGCAGCAACACTCAAGTCGCGACCCGATGATTTGTTCCTTTGTCGAAACGCGCATTGCTCGCATCCCCGATGCGATTCGTGCCATAGATACCGAAAACCAAAGGGGACGAGACGCGAGATGCCAGCACCCAAGCCGCCTGCTTTTGAAACGCTGAGCCTGCATGCCGGCCAGCACCCCGATCCCGTCACCGGATCGCGCGCGGTGCCAATCCATCAGACCACGTCCTTCGTGTTTCAGGACACCGATCACGCCGCTGCTCTGTTCAATCTCGAGCGCGCCGGTCACATATATACCCGCATCTCCAATCCCACGATCGCCGTGCTGGAAGAGCGTCTCGCCGCGCTGGAGAATGGCGTCGGCGCCGTGTGCACTGCATCAGGCATGGCCGCGCTGCATCTCGCCATCGCGACCATCCTCAATGCCGGCGATCACATCGTGGCGTCTTCCTCGCTCTATGGCGGTACGATCAACCTGCTGGCGCATACGCTGCCACGCTTCGGCATCACCACCACCTTCGTGAAGCCGCGCGACCTCGATGCCTTCAAGGCGGCGATCACGCCGAACACCAAACTCGTGATCGGCGAGACCATCGGCAATCCCGGTCTCGAAGTGCTCGACATTCCCGCGGTCGCCGCCATCGCCCATGCCGCAAACATCCCGCTGCTGATCGACAACACCTTTGCCACGCCATTCCTGTCGCGCCCGATCGATCTCGGCGCCGACCTCGTGATGAATTCGACCACGAAATGGATCGGCGGCCATGGCATCGCCATCGGCGGCGTGCTCGTCGATGGCGGTCGCTTCGACTGGCGCGCCTCCGGCAAATTCCCGCAGCTCACCGAGCCTTATGCCGGCTATCACGGCATCGTCTTCGACGAGCAGTTCGGCACCGCCGCCTTCATCATGCGCGCGCGCACCGAAGGCCTGCGCGACTTCGGCGCGTGCCTGTCGCCGACCAACGCGTTCCAGTTGCTGCAGGGCGTCGAGACGCTCGGCATCCGCATGGAGCGCCATGTGGCCAACACCAGCGCGGTGCTCGCCGCGCTCACGGCGAACAAGGCCGTCGACTGGGTGCTGCATCCGTCGCTGGAAAACCACCCCGATCATGCGCTGGCCAAGACACTGCTGCCGCGCGGCGCCGGCTCGATCATTTCCTTCGGCATCAAGGGCGGACGTCCGGCCGGCCGCAAATTCATCGAGGCGCTGAAACTCACCAGCCATCTCGCCAATGTTGGCGATGCCAAGACGCTGGTGATCCATCCCGCTTCGACCACGCATCAGCAGATGGATGCCGAGCAGTTGAAAGCTGCCGGCATCGGCGAGGAACTGATCCGCCTCTCCGTCGGCATCGAGGCCGCGCAGGACATCATCGACGATCTCGCGCAGGCGCTGCGCTTCTCGCAGAAGGGCTGAGCCGATGCAGATCAAGGTCAATGGTCACGACACCTTCGTCGCCAATGGCGGCCGCACGTTCGATCCGTCGCTCCCGGTCGTTGTGCTGCTGCACGGCGCCGGATTCGACAGCTCCACATGGGCGCTGCACACACGCTGGTTCGCGCATCATGGTTTTGCGGTGTTGGCGCCTGACCTTCCCGGCCACGGCCGCAGCGGCGGCGAAGCGCTGACCACCATCGCCGATCTCGCCGACTGGACCGCGGCGCTGATCACGGCTGCCGGCGCCAGGAGCGCGCGCCTCATCGGCCACTCCATGGGCTCGCTGATCGCGCTGGAAACCGCAGCGCGCCATCCCGACAAGGTCACACGCCTCGACCTGCTCGGCACGGCAGCGACCATGACCGTCGGCCCGGACCTGCTCAAGGATGCCGAAGCCAATGAGCGGTCGGCCATCGACATGGTGTCGATCTGGGGTCTCGGCATGCGCGCCGAGCTCGGCGGCAGCCTCGCGCCGGGCCTGTGGATGCATACCGGCGCGCAGCGCGTGCTGGAGGCGACGAAGCCCGGCGTGCTGCATGCCGATCTCGATGCCTGCAATTCTTATCAGAACGCCCTCGCCGCCGCGGCGCAGATCAAGGTTCCGGTGACGCTCATCCTCGGCGAGCGGGACATGATGACTCCCGCCAAGGCCGGCAAGGCACTTGCGGCAGCACTCAGCGACGCACGCACCGTGATTCTGCCGGCGACCGGCCACATGATGATGGTGGAACGCCCCGACGAGGTGCTGGCAGCGCTCCGCAGCTAGAACCAGAACCGTCATTGCGAGGAGCGAAGCGACGAAGCAATCCAGAAAGCCGCAAGCGAAGGCTGGATTGCTTCGTCGCAAGGGCTCCTCGCAATGACGAACATAAGCCTGTTGCGCAGAGCGTTACGCTGTGCCACTAAAAAACCGTCATCGGTGCCTCCGCGAGGAGGTGAAACGGGAATGCGGTGTGGGGGAGACCTCCCCCTGATGCCGCAGCTGCCCCCGCAACTGTAAGCAGTTGGTCCGGATCCTCGATGCCACTGAGCCAAGTCCTGAGACTTGCTCGGGAAGGCCGATCCGGACAGCACTGCGAGCCAGGAGACCGGCCGAGGACATTTTGAAACACGTCCGACGGTGGGTCGGCGGCAAGGAATCTCATGTCTATCCGAATGATCGCTGCCAGCAGTGCAGCGATTCTGGCTGTGTCCGCACATCAGGCACAGGCGCAATCCAATACCCAGGAACTCTCCGAAGTCGTCGTCACCGCGAGTCGCGCGCCGGAACCGTTGAGCGCAACCGGCAGCGCCATCAGCGTCGTCTCCGGCGAGACCATCGCGACATCGAATCCGGGTTCTCTCGTCGATGCCCTGCGCAGCGTGCCCGGCCTCGACATTTCCGAAAATGGTGGTCCCGGCGGCACGGCGAATGTGCGCATGCGCGGCGCCAATACCGGCCAGACGCTGGTGATGATCGACGGCATCCGCGTCAATGATCCCACCGCTGCATCCGGCGACTTCGAATTCGCCATGTTCGCGCCCTCGGCCATCGATCGCATTGAAGTGCTGCGCGGCCCGCAGAGCGCGCTTTATGGCTCCGATGCCATGGGCGGCGTGATCAACATCATCACCAAGAAAGGCAGCGGTCCCGCGCAGTTCAACGTCCGCACCGAAGCCGGCAGCTATGGCACCGTGACGACACAGGGCTCGATGGTCGGCACCAACGGTCCGTGGTCCTACGCCTTCACTGGTGGCGGCCAGCATTCCAATGGTTTTTCGCGTTACGGCTATCGCATTCCATCCATCGAGGCGCGCTATCCGAATCTCGAACGCGACGGTTACGATCGCGTCGGCGGCTCCGCGCGCATCGGCTACGATGCCGGCGAAGGCATTCGCCTCGAGGCCGGTACCGTGCAGTCATTCACGCGCGCCGCCTATGACGCAGCGAGCGGCACATATCCGGACACGGGATCGTCGACGGATCGTTTGCTGCAGACCGTCTATGGCCGCGTCGGCATCGATTCCTTCGGCGGCATCCTCACGCATAACGTGACCGTCTCGAACACCCATACGGAACGCTCGTTCAACGAGCTCAGCTATCCGCTCAGCATGGCGCCACCGCGCGGCGCGACAGCAAGGACACTGGATTACTGGGGCGACAGCCTTGGCGCGGAATATCAGGCCACGCTGAAACTCGGTGCCTTCGGCTCGCTGGTCTATGGCGCCAAGACCCAGAGCGAGACTGCGCAGACCTTCACCACAGGCATTCTGCCGACACCGAGCCCGATGACCTCCACGCTGGCGAAACAGCAGGACACCAATTCGTTGTTCGCGCTGTGGTCGGTGCCGATCGGCGAACGGCTCAACATCACGCTGGGCGGCCGCGTCGACGACGTCGTCAATGTCGCCCGCTTCGAGACGTGGCGCGCGACCGCGGCCTACAACATCTTCGAGACCGGCACGAAGCTGCGGGCCAGCGCCGGCACCGGCGCCAAGGCGCCGACGCTGTTCCAGCTCTACTCCCAGGCCAATGGCACGCCGACGCTCTCGCCCGAGACAAGCTTCGGTTATGACGCCGGCATCGATCAGAGCCTGTTCAACGGCCGCGTGGTCCTGTCGGTCACGGGCTTCGCCAACGACTTCAGCAACCTGATCAACTTCGTGTCCTATACACCGACGGCATGCGCCGTTGGCCAGACCCTCGGTTGCTACAACAACGTCGCCCGCGCCGAGACCAGCGGCCTCGAAGTCGGCGCCACCATCGACGTGCTTCCCGGCCTCGTGAAATTCAATGCAGCCTACACTTATCTGCACGCCGTCGATCTCACCACCGGGCTCACGCTGGCACGTCGCCCGCAAAATCTCGCACGCTTCGCGCTGACCATCACGCCCAATGACCGCTGGCTGATCGAACCGCGTATCACCACCGTGTCCAAGCGCTACAGCAGCGCCAACGAAGTCGGTGTGGTCGATGCCTATACGCGCGTCGATCTCTACAGCGAGTACAGGCTCGACGCGAACTGGAAGGTGTTTGCCCGCGGCGAGAACATTCTCAATGAGCGCTACCAGGAAGTGCTGAACTTCGGTACGACTGGCCCCGCACTTTATGCAGGGTTCAACGCCACATGGTAACCGGACGACCAGCAGCAAGACGAACAGCGATCGCCACCACGGCGCTTGCCCTGCTCGTGATGTTGTTGCTGCTGGCATCGCTCGGTACCGGTCCTGTTCGCCTGCCGCCGCTGACGGTGCTTGACGCATTGTTCGGCGGTGCCAGCGACGTGCAGCAGATCATCGTTCGCGAGATCCGCCTGCCGCGCGCGATCCTCGCGCTCGCCATCGGCGGCATTTTGGGACTTTCCGGCGCCGCGCTGCAGGGCCTGCTGCGCAATCCCCTCGCCTCACCGTCGCTGTTCGGCGCGCCGCAATCGGCGGCCTTCGGCGCGGTGCTGATGATCTCGCTCGGCCTCGCTGATGTCCGCTCTTGGGCATTGCCCGTCGCCGGCATCAGCATGGCGTTTGCCTCGGTCTTCGTGTTGCTCACCATCGCCGGCCGCAATGCCGGCTTGCTGCTGTTGATCCTCGCCGGTCTCGCGATCTCCAGCCTTGCCGGCGCTGCGACGGCGCTGGTGATGAATCTCTCGCCCAATCCCTTCGCCGCGCTTGAAATCGCGTTCTGGCTGCTCGGCTCGCTGGAGGATCGCAGCTTCCGCCATGTCGAACTGGCGCTGCCCTTCATTCTCGCCGGCTCCGTCATCCTGATGAGCCAGCGCTCGGCCTTCCGCGCCCTCAGCCTCGGCGAGGAAACCGCGCAGAGCCTCGGCATCCATGTCTCGCGCCTGCGATTGCTGGTCATCCTCGGCGTCGCTCTCGGCGTCGGCGGTGCGGTTGCGGTCGCCGGCTCCATCGGCTTCATCGGCCTCGTCGCCCCGCATCTGATGCGCCCGATTGTCGGCCACGATCCGGCGCGCCTGTTGATCCCGAGCGCACTCACCGGCGCGGCACTTCTGCTCGCCGCCGACATCGCGGTCCGCATCATTCCGTCCACCACCGACATCAAGGTCGGCGTGCTCACCTCGATCATCGGTGTGCCGTTCTTCCTCTATCTCATCATGCGCGAACGCCGCGCACTCGGCGGAGGCGTCGCATGAGCGAGACGCCGCTACTGACTGCGAACGACCTGAACGTCACGCTGACCGGCCGACGCGTGCTGCAGGATGTGTCGCTGTCTCTGACCAAAGGCCATCTGGTCGCCCTTGTCGGCCCGAATGGCGCCGGCAAGACGACGCTGCTGCGCGCCCTCGCGGGCCTGCAGCCATCGACCGGTCACATCAGCGTCGAAGGCGCCGCACTCGCCGATCTGCCGCTGCGCGAGCGCGCCAGACGTTTCGGTTATCTGCCGCAGGGCCATCTCGTGCACTGGCCGCTGGTGGCGAAGGACGTCGTCGCGCTCGGCCGCTATCCGCATGGCGGCACCGATCCGGCACGGCTTTCGCCCGCCGACGAAGCGGCCGTGCAGCGCGCGATGGAGGCGACCGACACCGTCGGATTCGCCGATCGCCCGGTCAACGAACTCTCCGGCGGCGAACGCAGCCGCGTCGCATTGGCCCGCGTGCTCGCGGTGGAGGCGCCGATCGTGTTCGCCGACGAACCAACCGCATCGCTCGATCCACGCTACCAGCTCGACGTGATGATCAATCTGCGCCAGACCGCCGATCGCGGCGTGCTGGTGATTGTCGTCACCCATGATCTCGGCCTCGCCGCACGCTTTGCCGATACGGTGCTGGTGATGTCGAATGGCCGCCTCGTCGCGCAGGCTGCGCCGGTTGACGCCTTGTCGGACGCGATCCTGGCCGACGTCTTCCGCGTCAGCACCTTTCGCGCAACGCATGGCGATCAGGCCGTGATCATTCCCTGGACGGGAGTGTGAACGATGCCGCTATGGCGCGAGCGCTGCCGCAAGACGATCGAGCGCCTCGGCATCATGGGGCAGACCGAAGCGCAGCATCTCGCGCGACCAGTCGAAGCTGCGGCACCAGATGTATTTCTGCGCGAGCCTGCGATGCAGGGCGGCAGCTTCCGGATGTCGCGCGAGGCGATACAGCGATGTGCCTCCGACCACTTCGAAACCGGCATTGAGCAGGATCCCGTCGAGCTTGATCACCTGCGCTGCCAGCCGCACGCGCGTCTGCATCGCCCATGGCGCATCGTTCAGGGCCCTGGCACCGATAGACAGTGCGGGACCGGACACGGCCCACGGGCCGAGGACATGACGAATGCCGTTGACCACATCGGGCGTGCCGATGGCAAAGCCGAGACGGATGCCGGCCAGCCCGTAGAATTTGCCGAACGAACGCAGGATCACGATCGGCAGCTTGCCGCAGGATGCGACCGCGCTGATATGCGCATCCACATCCGCAAAAGCTTCGTCGATCACCAGCCAGCCGCCGCGTCGCTGCAGCACGGCTGCGACTTCGACAAGACGATCCGGGTCGGTGACACGGCCATCGGGATTGTTGGGATTGACGATCACCGCGTGGGTGACATGCGCCGGCAGTTCGGAGAGATCCTTGATCGCCGCGATCGCGTGTCCGGCATCGCTCCAGGCGGCGGAATGCTCGTTGTAGGTGGGGCCGACGATCGCGACGGCGCCATCGACCGCGAGGCGCGGCAGCAACTGGATCAGTGCCTGCGTCCCCGGCGCAGCGACGATGCCGGCCGCTTCCGGCACGCGATAGGCAGCCCGTGCGGCAGCCAGCAAGGCCTGCTCATCGGCACGCGACGGCAGCCGCTGCCAGGCGCTGTCCGGCAGCTTGCGGATCGGCCAGGGCCACGGATTGATGCCGGTCGACAGGTCCAGCCATTCGTCCGCCGCGCCGCCGAATTCGGCCATCGCCTGGGTGAGATCGCCACCATGTTTCATCCGTCTCTCATGCCATCATCTCGGGCCAAGCGCGAGAGACTTTGCGCCACCATCGCTGCGGCTTTCTCGCTTCTGGTCGCGGCGCCCTTGCAGGCCGCCGAGCAGCCCCGGATCGCCTCGATCAATCTCTGCACCGACCAATTGCTGGTCACGCTCGCCGATTCCGCGCAGATCCTCGGCCTCAGCCCGTTTGCGCGCGATCCCTTCCGGTCGTGGGACAGGGACAAGGCTGCCCAGTTCCGCCTGCTGTCGGGCGAAGCCGAGGACGTCCTGGCGCTGAAGCCGGACGTGGTCGTCGCAGGCCGCTTTACCAAGCGGGCGACGCGCGAATTGCTCAAGGACAAGGGCCTCAAGGTCGCGGAGTTCGCGCCGGCCCGCTCGCTCGATGAGGTCAAGAAGCAGCTGCGCGAGATGGGCGCGCTGGTGAAACATCCGGAGCGCGCCGAGACCGAGGTTGCCAAACTCGACGCCGCCATCGCCCATGCGCGCGCTGCCGCGCATCGCCATCCGCTGCGCGTGCTTGCTGTCTCGCGGCGCGGCTGGGTGTCCGGCGGCGACAATCTCACCACCTCACTATTGTCGGCTGTCGGCCTGAAGAATGCCGGTGGCGAACTCGGCCTCAAGGCCGGCGGCTTTGCCTCCCTCGAAGCGATCGTCACGCTGAAGCCGGATCTGCTGCTGGTGACCGACACCACCGATTTTGCCGAGGACGAAGGCCGCGCCTTCCTGCTGCATCCAGCGCTGGAAAAGACCTATCCGCCATCGAAGCGCCTGGTGCTGCCCGAGCGTCTCACCGCCTGCGGCGGCCCGACCATAGTGGAAGCGCTAGATCGCCTCACCGCCGAAATCAACCGCGTGGCGCCGTGATGCTGGTGCATGGCGACGCGCTTTGGCTGGTTGTCGCAGCACTGCTGCTGGATGCCGTGATTGGCGATCCCGACTGGTTGTGGCGCCGCGCGCCGCATCCGGTGGTGTGGATCGGCAACGGAATCGGGGGGCTCGAACGGAAGCTCAATCGCGAGAACTGGTCGAAGCCAGCGCGTAAGCTAGCCGGTGCTCTGACGGTCGTCATCCTGGTCGGCGCCGCGCTTCTGATCGGAGCCCTGCTCTCCGACCTTCTCCACGGCCATGGGCTCGGCTTCCTCATCGAAGCCCTCATCGCCTCGACGCTGATCGCGCAACGCAGCCTGTATCAACATGTCGCCCGCGTGCATCGCGCCTTCATCGATGGCGGCCTGCCCACCGCGCGAAAAGCCGTCGCGATGATCGTCGGCCGCGATCCGGAACGTCTCGACGAGGCCGGCGTGACGCGCGCAGCGATCGAATCCACCGCGGAGAATTTTTCCGACGGCATCGTCGCGCCGGTGTTCTGGCTGGCCTTGCTCGGCCTGCCCGGCCTGATCGCCTACAAGGCCATCAACACGGCTGACTCCATGATCGGCCATCGCACCGATCATTACATCGATTTCGGCTGGGCGGCTGCGCGGCTCGATGATCTCGTCAATCTCGTGCCGGCCCGGATCTCCGGCGTCCTCGTCGCGCTCGCCGCGCCCGTCGCTCGCGGCTCGATCGTCACATCCTTCCGCACAATGTTCCGCGATGCGCGACACCATCGCTCGCCCAATGCCGGCTGGCCGGAAAGCGCCATGGCCGGCGCCCTGGGCATCGCGCTCAGCGGTCCGCGCGTTTATGCGGAAGGCGTTGCGAATGAACCTTATCTCAATGCGGATGGCCGCATCGCCGCGCCCGACGACATCAGGCGCGCGCTCAACGTCTATGCGGCAGCCTGCGCACTTGAAGTCGCGATCTATGCCGCACTCGCGCTGTTGCTCTGACGCGTCTGCGCGATCGCAACCAGCGCATCGATATCGAGATGTCTCTCGCAATGATCTGCCAGCGCATCGAGCGCGGATTCGATCTGCGCTTCATAGGCAATGGATGACGCGATGCCGAGTTGGGCCAGCCAAGCCTTGCGAAATGCATCGCCGGTGAAAAGGCCATGCACATAGGTGCCTTGCACACGTCCATCGCGTGACATCGCACCATCCGGCCGCCCGCCAATTCTCACCATTGGCCTCTCGCAGTCAGCGCCGCTGCTGCGGCCCATATGGATCTCATAGCCTTCGATGGCTGCGCCGCTGGCCATGTGCGTGCCCGAGACGATGGTCGTCGATTTGCTGCCGCTCATGATGGTTTCGATATCGAGCAGCCCAAGCCCATCGACCTCGCCCGGCGCACCATCGACGCCATCGGGATCGGCAATGCGATGGCCGAGCATCTGATAGCCGCCGCACAGACCAAGCACATGACCGCCACGCCGCACATGAGCAGCAATATCGATGTGCCAGCCCTGCGCACGCAGGAAAGCGAGATCGCCGATCGTGGATTTGCTGCCGGGAATGATGATCACATCGGCATTGCCGGGAATCGCTTCGCCTGGCTTGACAAAGACGAGCTTGACGCCCGGCTCCATGCCGAGCGGATCGAGATCGTCGAAATTGGCTATCCGCGCCAGCACGGGCACGGCGATGACGCGCGTGGCGCCGGAGCTTTGCGCGCGGTCGAGGTCGACCGCATCCTCCGCCGGCAACATCGCCGCCTGCGGCAGCCATGGCAGCACGCCCATCGATGGCCAGCCGGTCATCCTCGTGATGGCCTTCAGACCATCATCGAACAAGGAGGGATCACCGCGAAACTTGTTGACGATGAAACCGTGGATCCGCGCGCGTTCGTCCGGCTCCAGGACCAGATGCGTGCCGGCGAGCGACGCAATGACGCCGCCCCGATCGATATCGCCAGCGAGCACGACCGGAATGTCCGCCGCCGCCGCAAAGCCCATATTGGCGATGTCGCCCTTGCGCAGATTGATCTCGGCGGGACTGCCGGCGCCTTCGACCAGCACGATATCAGCCTGCTCGGCGAGCAGCGAAAAACTCTCGAGTACCGCCGGCAACAGCGCTGCCTTCTTTTCCAGATAATTCTTCGCGCGCAGCGTGCCCCAGCGTTGGCCCTGCACGATCACCTGCGCGCCGGTATCGGTCTCAGGCTTCAGCAGCACGGGATTCATATGCACGCTCGGCGCCAGCCGCGCCGCGCGCGCCTGCACGGCCTGCGCACGGCCGATCTCGCCGCCATCGACGGCAACAGCCGCATTGTTCGACATGTTCTGCGGCTTGAACGGCGCGACCTTGAGGCCACGGCGCACCAGAGCCCGCGCCAGCCCGGCGACGATCGTCGACTTGCCGGCATTGGAGCCGGTCGCCTGGATCATCAGCGCGGGCGTGGTGCGGTTCATCAGAACTCCACACCCTTCTGGCCCTTGATGCCGGCGCGGAACGGATGTTTCACCAGCGTCATCTCGGTCACCAGATCGGCCATCTCGATCAGCTCGGGCTTGGCATTGCGGCCGGTGATGACGACATGCTTGTCCGCCGGCTTCTCGTCGCGCAGGAAGGCGATCACCTCGTTGATATCGAGATAATCGTAACGCAGCACGATGTTGAGTTCGTCAAGCAGCACCATGCGATGGCGATCGTCGCGGATCAGCTCCTTGGCGCGTTCCCAGCCCGCGGTCGCGGCCGCGATGTCGCGCTCGCGATCCTGGGTTTCCCAGGTGAAGCCTTCGCCCATGATGTGCAGCGTGACGAGTTCGGGAAATTTGGCCAGCACCCGTGCCTCGCCGGTGTCCCAGCTTGGCGACTTCGTGAACTGCACCACGGCAACCGGCATTTCATGGCCGATATGGCGAAACACCATGCCGAGCGCGGCTGACGTCTTGCCCTTGCCGGTGCCGGTATGGACGATCAGCAGGCCTTTCTCGCCCACTTTGGTCGCCATGATCTTGTCTTTCGCCGCCTTGTGTTTGGCGGCCTTCTCCTTGTGTCGAAGGTTTTCGGCGGCGTTGTCGGCTGCGGAGTCGCTCATGCGGGTTCCCTCGCGATGTCTTTCGTATTCATCAGTTCAGCAATCAGATGCTGCGCGCTGTTGGAGCGCGGCGTCCACATCCCGCGGCGGATCGCTTCGGCGAAGCGCGACGCGGTCTCGTGCAGCGCCGCGGGATTGGTCGACGCCATGAAGGCCCGGACATTATCATTCTCCAGATAGGCCGAGAACAACTGATCGAAATGGTGATTGCCGACGGCATCTGTCGAGGCGGCAAAACCGAACAGATAGTCCACCGTGGCGGCAATCTCGAAAGCGCCTTTATAGCCGTGCCGCATCACGCCCGCGACCCATTTCGGATTGGCGCCACGGCCGCGCACCACGCGCGAAATCTCATGAGCCAGCGGCCGCGCGATCGGCGCTTCGGGCCGTGATGTATCGATATGGGCGACGCGCGGCGCCGATCCCTTGAGCGTCTGCACCGTCGCGGCAAGGCCACCGATGAACTGGTAGTAATCGTCGGAATCGAGAATATCGTGTTCGCGGTTGTCCTGCGCCTGCGCGACGAGATCGACGGATTTCAGCCGCTCCGCAAATTCGTCGCGCGCGCCGTCGCCGTCGGAACCGCTGCCATAAGCGTAACTGCCCCAGTCGAGATAGACATCGGCAATATCAGCACGGTTGCTCCAGCCGCCTTCATCCATCAGCGCCTGCAACCCCGCACCATAGGCGCCGGGCTTTGAGCCGAACACGCGCCGCATCGCCTGCCGCCGCGCCGTTTCGCAATTTACGCCGCTGGCTTCGAGCGTTCGCGCACGGGCACGGACATTCGCTGCGATCGGGTTGGCGTCATCGGGCTCGTCGAGTTCGGCCACCGCGCTCACCGCCGAGCCGATGATGTCCATCTGCGTCGGGAACGCATCACGGAACAGGCCGGAGACACGGAATGTCACATCCACACGCGGGCGTTTCAGTTCGGACAGCGGTGTGATGGCAAAGCCGGTCACGCGGCCAGACGTCTCTTCCCAAACCGGACGCGCGCCGATCAGCGCGAGCGCCTGCGCGACATCGTCGCCGCCGGTGCGCATATTCGCCGTACCCCAGGCCGACAGCGCGATGCTGCGCGGCCATTCGCCGGCGTCCTGCCAATAGGCTTCGACCAGCCGCTCGGCCGAGAGCTGCCCGATACGCCATGCGGATGGTGTCGGCACCGCGCGGACATCGACAGCGAAGAAATTTCGGCCCGTCGGCAGAACATCAGGCCGTCCGCGCGTCGGCGCGCCGGATGGACCCGGGCGAATGAAGCGACCATCGAGGCCCCTGAGAAAGGCCGCCATCTCTGCATCGCCGCAGGCATCGATGGCGGGCCTGAGCGAGGCATCAATCCATCCCAGCACTTGCGTCGTCTGCATCCAGCTCGCATCGCAGCTGCATTCGCCAGCGACAAGCTTCAGGGCCAATGCCTCGATCCGCTCGATCGTATCGCCCGCGGTGCGCCACGGCGCATCGGATAGATCGGCAAGACTCTTCGGACGCGGCCCGGCATAATCGTCGGCCATCTCGCGCGTCAGCGGATCGAAATGGCCGAGCCCGAGATCGGCCGCGAGCGCACGATGCAGCGACGCATCCTGCGCACGGATGTCGGAGCGCGGCAGGCGCGCGATGGAGACGAGCAGATCGTTGCGCTGCGCTTTCTCCGGCTTGCGGCCGAAGATATGCAGACCGTCGCGGATCTGCATTTCCTTGAGGTCGCAGAGATGCGCATCCAGCGCCCGCAGGGCTTCATAGGTCGGCGTGTCGCGGTCGATGTCGACGTCGCTGTCCAGCTGCTGCGCGCGCGCAAATGACAGGATGTCCTCGGCGATGACGGAGGCCCGCTTCGGATCGAGATCGCTGGCCGCCGCATATTCGTCGACCAGGCTTTCCAGCCGGGCGAGGTCGTCATGCAGCTCGGCACGCGTCATCGGCGGCGTCAGGTGATCCACGATCACGGCCGAGCTACGGCGCTTGGCCTGGATTCCTTCACCGGGATCATTGACGATGAACGGATAGAGATGCGGCAGCGGACCGAGGATCGCATCGGGCAGGCATTCGGCGGAGAGGCCGGTGCTCTTGCCAGGCAGCCATTCGAGATTGCCGTGCTTGCCCACATGCGCGATCGCATGCGTATCGAATGCTTGCCGGAGCCAGAAGTAGAAAGCGAGATAGTGATGCGGCGGCACCAGATCGGGATCGTGATAGGTGCTCTTGGGATCGATATTGTAGCCACGCGCCGGCTGCACACCGACGACGATATTGCCGAAGCGGTGCAGACCGAGACGAAACGCGTCCTCAGCCACGTGAGGATCGCTCGCGGCATCCCCCCAGCGCGTTTCCACCGCCGTTCGAACGTTTGCAGGCAGTCCGGCGAAAGCAGCCCGATAATCGGCGAGCGACCATCTGACGCCGCCGCTGCGCGCGGCACGCTCGTGCAGCGCATTGGTCGGACCTTGCTGCAACAGGTCCATCATGGTGGCCGAAGTCAACGGCGCATCGGCTGCATCATAGCCTGCGCCTTGCATCGCAGCGATGATATCGACCAGGCTCTGCGGCGTATCGAGCCCGACGCCATTAGCGAGGCGGCCATCGCGGTTCGGATAATTGGCCAGGATCAGCGCAACGCGTCGCCCGGCGATCTCCGTGCGACGCAGGCGAATCCAGGCGCGTGCGAGATCCGCAGCGGCATCGATGCGATCCGATATCGGCTTCAGCAGGGTCGGCGTGAAGCCACCATCGCTGATGCCGCGTTCCTTGAAGGCGATCACATTCGCGAAGATGCGGCCATCGACTTCCGGCAGCACCACATGCATGGCCAGATCGCGCGGCGTGAGGCCGCGCGACGACGCTTCCCAGCTCGCATGCGAAATGCCCGCTTGCGCGACCTGCAGCACCGGACAGCCCGATGCGGAGAGCACGCCGGCGTCGTCATTGGCGGTTGCCGTGGCAAAGGCCGTGGCGTTGATGATGACGTCAGGCGGAAACGCCGCGAGTGCGCCACGCAGGAAGGCGACCGAGCGCTCGTCCTTCAGGCTGGTGACATAGAGGCAGACCGGATTGAGGTCGCGCGCATTGAGGCTAGCGCGCAAGGCGTCGATCGCAGCCGTATCGCCGCCCGCGACCAGAGCGCGATAGAAGATCACCACGGCGTTCGGTCGCTCGTCGCTGATCGGCGCCTGCGGCCAGAAGCCGGCGGACGGCATCGGCCGCGCCGCGGGCGGCTTTTCGCCCTGCCCGATCAGATGCGCGGCATAGCGCAGCGCCAGCGTCGCATTCTCGACGCCGCCTTCGCTGCAATAGCGCCACAGCGCGTGCGTTGCCTCCGCATTCACAGTGCCGCGCGCAGCGAGTTCGGCGTTCCAGTCCATCTCGCCGGGGATGCAGGCAAACAATGCGCCGCGTGCGATGGCATCGCTACGCAGGCTCTCGACGCCATGCGGCCAGTAGCTGATGCCGCCGAGCATGCGCAGCAGCACGATCTTTGCGCGGGCCAGCGTGCGCTCGACATAGAGATCGACCGAAGCGGGGTGCCCGAGCGCGAGCAGATTGGTCAGTCGCACGCTCGGAAAGTCGGACGGGAGACTCGCATGCGCCGCGCCGAAGGCGGCAAGATCGCTGTCCGCCGCCGACAGCACGACGATATCGGCGCTGTCCTGCCCGAGATCGCGGGCGACGTCGCCGTCGTCAATACTGCCTGAGGTGTCGAGCTTGAGATGCATGCGACGCTAAATGATTCCTATGTTGCGCACAGACAGAACTGCTCCCTCCCCCTTGTGGGGAGGGCCGGGGTGGGGGTCCACACGTGACGTCGGAGTGTGTGGCACCCCACCCGTCTCGACTGCTCCGCAGTCG
>NZ_JBIISY010000143.1:0-16040 GCF_044340795.1 Tardiphaga sp. | reverse complement strand
ACAAGACAGAGGTTATGGGTCCCGGCGTTCGCCGGGACGACGACTGAGAGAACATCACGAGCGGGCCAACCCGCCGATCCTTCCAAGAGGAAACACCCATGACGCATCCGTCGATCCACGCCAAAACCCACCCCGACAAGATCGCCTACCGCATGGCCGGCTCGGGCCAGGCCCTCACCTATCGCGAGCTTGATGAGCGCTCCAATCGCGGTGCGCATCTCTTCCGCTCACTGGGCCTCAAGGCCGGCGATCACATCGCGCTGCTGATGGAGAACCGGCTCGAATTCATGGAGATCTGCTGGGCCGCGCAGCGCTCGGGGCTCTATTACACGGCCATCAGCCGCTATCTCACCGCCGATGAGATCGCCTATATCGTGCAGGATTGCGGCGCTCGCGTCGTCATCACATCCGAGCAATGCGCCGATGTGATCGCCCCGCTGATCACCAATGCGGCCGAACCGATCTTCTACATCGTCGATGGCTCGCGCGGCGGTTTTCGTGACTGGAACACGGCGCTCGCAGCGCAGCCCACCACGCCGATCGCCGACGAGATTGCCGGCTATGACATGCTGTATTCTTCCGGCACCACCGGTCGTCCGAAGGGCATCAAGCGCGCCTCGGAGAATTCGCCAATCGACGTGCCGAACCCGTTCCTGAAGCTCCTGTGCTCGACCATGTGCGGTATGACCGAGGACAGCATCTATCTGTCGCCGGCGCCGCTCTATCACGCGGCCCCTCTGCGCTTCAACATGATGGCGATCACGCTGGGTGGCACCTCGGTGATCATGGAGAAGTTCGACGCCGAGAAGTTTCTGGAGCTGGTCGAGAAGTACAAGATCACCCAGTCGCAGCTGGTGCCGACCATGTTCGTGCGCATGCTGAAACTGCCGGACGAGATCCGCCAGCGCTACGACGTCTCCTCGCTGAAGGGCGCGATCCATGCGGCAGCGCCCTGCCCGGTCGATGTGAAGGCAAAAATGATCGACTGGTGGGGGCCGATCCTGATCGAATATTACGCCGGCTCCGAAGGCAACGGCGTCACCGTCTCCAATTCGCAGCAGTGGCTCAGCCATCGCGGCACGGTCGGCAAGGCCGTGGTCGGCAGCGTCAAGATTCTCGACGAGGAGGATCAGGAACGCCCGACCGGCGAAATCGGCACCGTCTATTTCGCCGACACACCGGTGTTCAGCTATCACAACGATCCCGAGAAGACGAAGCGCGCCTATAATGCGCGCGGCTGGTCGACGCTCGGCGATGTCGGCTATGTCGACGCCGAAGGCTTCCTCTATCTCACCGACCGCAAGTCCTACATGATCATCTCCGGCGGCGTGAACATCTATCCGCAGGAAACGGAGGATGTACTGATTACCCATCCGGAGGTCGCCGATGTCGCGGTGTTCGGCGTGCCCAATGACGAGATGGGCGAAGAGGTGAAGGCCGTGGTGCAGCCGCACAGCATGAACCGCGCCGGCAAGGCACTGGAAGCCGAGCTAATCGCGTTCTGCCGCAAGCACCTGTCGCCGATCAAATGCCCGAAGAGCGTGGATTTCGAGGCAGAACTGCCGCGTACGCCGACCGGCAAGCTGGTGAAGCGGCATCTGCGGGACAAGTACTGGCCAAAGAAGGAAACCGCGACGGCGTGAGACGCGCCGGCGCATGCCTTGATCTGTCGTCACCCGGCTTGACCGGGTGACCCATTACACACCGCTCTGACAGAGTTTACTGGGTTGCCCGGTCGAGCCGGGCAACGACAAACGGAGCGTAAGCCTGCTTGCGAGGCGCCTCCGGCCGCAGTAATCCACCGCGATGCTGCGAACGATCCCATGACCACCGGCCTCTTGATCTCCGCCATCCGCTCCGGCGCCGGCAAGACGACGGTGACGCTTGGCCTGCTCGCTGCGCTGGCGCGGCGGGGCGTCAGGCTGCGCGCGGCCAAGGCCGGGCCGGATTATATCGATCCCGCTTTCCATGCTGCAGCCACCGGCGCGCCTTGCGTCAATCTCGATAGCTGGACGATGCCGCCGCCACTGCTGCAGGCGCTGATGGCGCGGGCCGCAGAAGGCACCGATCTGGTTGCCGTGGAAGGCGTCATGGGCCTGTTCGACGGTGTGCCCGCCGAACCCTTGCGCAACGGCTCCAGCGCCAGCATCGCCACGCAGTTTCGCCTGCCGGTGATCCTCGTCCTCGACGTCACTGCCCAATCGCAATCGGCCGCCGCCGTCGTGCGTGGATTTGCGACGCATGCACCAGATGTGCGCATCGCCGGCGTGGTGCTCAACCGCGTCGGCAGCGATCGGCATCGGAAACTGATCACCGATGCCATCGCGGCGCTGGGTATTCCCGTGGTCGGCGCCGTCCCGCGCGATGCGGCTCTCGCGCTGCCAGAGCGCCATCTCGGCCTGGTGCAGGCCGGAGAACATGGCGATATTGCCAAACGTATCGCCGCGCTCGCCGACATGGCCGAGAAGCATCTCGATCTCGATGCAATTCTCGCTTTGGCTGCCCCCATCGCAACGTCGCCGGCCCGTTCCACCACGCCAGCCTTGCCGCCACCGGGCCAACGCATCGCGCTCGCTTCGGATGCGGCGTTCAGCTTCATCTATCCGCATCTCCTCGACGGCTGGCGCCATGCCGGCGCCGAGATCATCCGCTTCTCGCCGCTGGCGGATGAAGCACCGCCCGAGCATTGCGACAGCTGCTGGCTGCCGGGCGGCTATCCTGAACTGTATGCCGGCGCCCTGGCGACTGCGACCACCTTCCGCGACGGCCTCACGCGCTTCGCACAGACCCGGTCCGTTCATGGCGAATGCGGTGGCTACATGGTGCTCGGCGAAGGGCTGGAAGATGCCGATGGTCATCGCCATGCGATGACCGGGCTGCTGAGCCACACGACGAGCTTCCAGAAGCGGAAGCTGCACCTCGGCTATCGCGAGGCGAAACTGCTGGCGGACAGCGTGATCGGATCATCCGGCGCGATCATTCGCGGCCATGAATTCCACTATGCGTCGCTCACCGACATCGGCCGCGACGAACCACTCGTCGATCTCACCAACACGGATGGGTTGTCGCTGCCCGAACGCGGCGGACGGCGCGGCCATGTCACGGGGACGTTCTTTCACGCGATTGCACGAGCATGAGCGCTTTGCCGCAGGGTGGATGAGCGAAGCGTAATCCGCCTGCCGAGTGCATAGCTGAAACTCCGCGGCGGATGACGGCTTCGCCTCATCCGCCCTACGGATGTGCTATCTTCCCCAGCGATCCTGCCAGATCTTCTCGCCCACCATGCAATTGACCCGCGGTTCGCGCGCGGCAGCCGGAATGATCTTCGCATAGGGCAGTGCGATCCCCGCGACCTCCATCACCAGCTTGGTACGAATGGCTTCCTTGAACTTGTCGCGCTCCTTGATCGGCACCACGAAGGCGCCGGGGCCGCCGATCACGCAGTCCTCGTAGTAC
This sequence comes from Tardiphaga sp., assembly GCF_044340795.1. Taxonomy (GTDB): domain Bacteria; phylum Pseudomonadota; class Alphaproteobacteria; order Rhizobiales; family Xanthobacteraceae; genus Tardiphaga. Next base: position 12,584 of record NZ_JBIISY010000143.1, on the reverse strand, counting down.
CAATCGAGATTCTCGATATCCATGGTCGAATAGGACAGTTCCTTCGCCATGATGGGCAGGCCGTTGATGATGATGCCCTTCTCCACCGCCGCATCGCGGGCGATGGTGACCGGGCCGCCATTGTTGTTCGGACCGTCGCCGGAGATGTCGATGACGCGGCGGATGCCGTGCAGCGCGTTCTCCTCGAACAGCGGCATGGCGTAATTGATGGCGCCGGAGATCGAGGTGCGTGACGCACGGCGGATCGGCGCCTTCATGATCTCGGCGGCGACCGCATCGGCCGATTCCGGCCCATCGATCACCCGCCACGGGATGACGACCTTCTGGTCATTGGCCGCCGCCCATTCGAAATAGGTGACGGCGATCTTGCCGTTCGGGCCGGTCTTCAATGCGGCGAGGAATTCCTTGGAGACGATCGCCTGGGCATAGCCTTCGCGCTGGATGGCCAGTTCGTCCATGTCCATCGAATAGGACACGTCCACCGCCAGCACCAGTTCGACATCGACGACGGGCTCGGGCCTGCTTTGGGCAAGCTGCGGCTTCAGGCCGGTGGCGGCCACGGTCGAGACGTCACCGCCGACGATCGCGCCGGCGACGAGTACCGCTCCAATCGAGACACACCAGCGCATTGCGGCCCTCCCGTTTGTGAATCGAATGGTGACACGCAAATGACGTGCCGCAAAGCAGGAACCTGCGGCGCCCATCACATTCAGGTCAGCAATGCGGGAAGACGCTGCCTGATCGACAGCGGCCTGCGGTGCCATTATATGTGGCAGCGTCACCGCGCCTTCCGCACGATCCGCCCGCGTGAGCTTCCATGCCCGACAGCACCATCAAGCCGGAGACCAAGGCAAAGCCGAAGGTCGAGCGGCCCAAATTGTACAAGGTCATTCTCGTCAACGACGACTACACGCCGCGCGAATTCGTCGTACGGGTGCTGAAGGCGGAATTCCGCATGTCCGAGGACCAGGCCGCCAAGGTGATGATGACGGCGCATCAGCGCGGCGTCTGCGTGGTGGCGGTGTTCACGCGCGATGTCGCCGAGACCAAGGCGACGCGGGCGACCGATGCCGGGCGCGCAAAGGGGTATCCGCTGCTGTTCACGATCGAGCCGGAAGAGTGACTCAACCGTAGGGCGGATGAGGCGAAGCCGTAATCCGCCGCCGAGTCTCCGCCATGAAGTCGGCCGGCGGATTACGCTACGCTAATCCGCCCTACGGCTGCGTCTCATCCGCGAGCCCATACACGCGCTCGGCCCTCGCAAATCCCGCGATCGGAAACTCGCCGAGTTCGGTCCAGTCGTCTTTGCTTGCATCAACGAAGGCAGCCGACGCGACCACCGTGCGCGACAGCTTTCCGGCAATCTTCTCCAGCCGCGCCGCAAGATTCACGGCCGGGCCGATACAGGTGAAATCCACCCGATCGCCGCCGCCGATATTGCCGTAGAGAACCTTGCCCACATGCAGTGCGAGACCGAAACGGAATTGCTCCTCGGCGAGATTGGTCCCGGCCCATCGCAACTGCTCGACAGCCGACCGTGATGCGCGCGCAGCCTCCAGCACGCGACCGCAGACAGCCGTCAGGTCTTCCTCGTTCTCGGCGACGGGAAAGACAGCGAGCAGTCCATCGCCCATGAATTTCAGGACTTCCCCGCCCTGCTCAAGAATCGCAGGCACCTGGCAATCGAAGTAGCGATTGAGGATGTCGACCACATGCTCGGGCTGCAGCCGGTCCGACAGCGCGGTGAAGCCGCGCAGGTCGGATAGCCAGATCACCGCCTGCATGGTCTCGGTATGGCCACGGCGGATTTGCCCCGCCAGAATCCGCGCGCCGGCGCGGGCACCGACATAATTGTCGAGCAGGCCGGCGCCCATGTGACGCAGCAGATGGATCTCGATCATCCGGGTCAGCGCCGGCATCATGCGGCGCAGGCCGTCGAGCTGCGCATCGGAAAATCCATCGGGATCGCGCGTGGTCCAGCTCGACGCCTGGGTATCGCCGCCGGACATGTGCAGCGGCAGGGCGATATAGTCGGTGCTGCCCTCGTTCCGCATATCGGCAAGAAACGGGATATTGCCGCTCTCGATGCCGCCAAGGCGATGGCGCACCTCGATGCCTTCGTTGAAAACGCGGAACAGCGGACTGAGCTGGAATTCGTCGCCCTCGTCTTCGCCATGGGCCATCGACCCCAAAGTGACGCCGGCGCCGGCGCGCCAGATGAAGCCGCGCCCCATCAGGCTCGGATGCAGCGTGCTCACGAATACGCCGACGCGAAACAGCGGGATTCCAGCGGCGACCATCCGCTCGCAGGTCTCGGCCATGAACAGCTCGGTGCCGACATGCGAGCGCGCGCCGTCAGCGAGCCAGGTGATGAGATCGTCGAGCTGCGTGGTGTCCATTGCGGATGCAGCTTAGCGCGTAGCCCGGATGGAGCGAAGCGTAATCCGGGAATCAGAGCATCGGCATATCGCCGGTCCCCGGATTGCGCTGCGCTCCATCCGGGCTACAGGATTAGCCGACCTGCCCGCGATGGCGGATGAAGTGGTCGGCGATCACGCAGGCCACCATGGCTTCCGCCACCGGCACTGCGCGGATGCCGACGCAGGGATCGTGACGGCCTTTTGTCAGGATATCCGTATCAGCGCCGCCGCGATCCACCGTCTTGCGCGGCGAGAGGATCGACGAGGTCGGCTTCACGGCAAAACGCGCGACGACCTGCTGGCCGGTGGAAATGCCGCCCAGAACGCCGCCGGCATGGTTGGACATGAAGGTCGGGCCGTTATTGCCCATCCGCATCTCGTCGGCATTTTCCTCGCCGGTGAGCGCGGCGGCATCGAAACCGTCGCCGATCTCGACGCCCTTCACGGCATTGATGCTCATCAGCGCCGCGGCGATGTCCGAGTCGAGCTTGCCATAGATCGGTGCGCCCAGACCTGCCGGCACGCCATCGGCCACCACTTCGATGACGGCGCCAATGGAGGAGCCGGACTTGCGGATGCCGTCGAGATAATCGGCATAGAACGCCGCCTTCTCCGCATCGGGGCAGAAGAACGGATTGTTGCCGACCTCGTCCCAATTCCAGTTGGCGCGGTCGATCTTGTGCGGCCCCATCTGCACCAAAGCGGCGCGGACATTCACGCCCGGCAGGACTTTTCGCGCAATGGCGCCTGCCGCCACACGGGTCGCCGTTTCGCGCGCGGAAGAACGACCACCGCCGCGATAGTCGCGCAGGCCGTATTTTGCCTCGTAAGTGAAGTCTGCATGGCCGGGACGGAATTTGTCCTTGATCTCGGAATAGTCCTTGGAGCGCTGGTCGGTGTTCTCAATCAGGAGCGCGATCGGCGTGCCGGTTGTGACCTGCGCACCGGTCTGCGGATGCGCCATCACGCCGGACAAAATCTTGACCGCGTCGGGCTCCTGCCGCTGCGTGGTGAAGCGCGACTGGCCGGGACGTCGGCGATCCAAATCGAGCTGGATCTCGGCGGCCTCCAGCGGGATCATCGGCGGACACCCATCGACCACGCAGCCGATCGCCACTCCGTGGCTCTCGCCAAAGGTGGTGACGCGGAATATATGACCGAAGGTGTTGTGGGACATTGGATTTCCAAAGTTGGGATCGTAGCCCGGATGGAGCCCAGCGTAATCCGGGACCGGCGTTTCAACAATCTCGACATCCCCGGATTTCGCTACGCTCCATCCAGGCTACAAGGTCAGGCGAACTTCTCCAGCCCATCCTCGCTGAACACATAGACCGCGCCCTGCTGAATCGGCAGTTCCGCCACGCCGTCGGGGGTGTCGATGCCGAGCGCCACCATCAGCGCGCGACAGGTGCCGCCATGGGCCACGGCGACCACATCGTCGGTCAGCTCCGACGCCCAGGCGCGGACGCGTTCCTCGACCTGCACATAGCTCTCGCCGCCGGGCGCAGGCAGGGTCCATTTCTGGGTCAGGCGTGCGGCGTATAGCTCCGGCTTGTCGGCCTGCTGTTGCGGCAGCGTAAAACCTTCCCAGTCGCCATAGCCGATCTCGCGCAGGCGATCGTCGAGCGCGTAATCGCCCACGGGAATCGCGAGCTCCGTGCGCACCAGCTCCATGGTGTTGCGCGCGCGGCCGAGCGGGCTGGCGACGAAGGACACGTCGCGATGGGTGCGGTTGTGGCGCGCCAGCAGATCCTTCAGCACCGTGCCGGCATGGGTCGCCTGCTCGCGGCCGAGATCATTGAGCGGAATGTCCTTGGAGCCCTGGAAACGGCCCAAGGCATTCCATTCCGTCTGGCCGTGGCGGATGTAATAGATGGTTGGCATGAGGTGAGGCTCGATGTTTCCAGTCGTCATTGCGAGCGTAGCGAAGCAATCCAGAAGCCAAGAACGAAGGCTGGATTGCTTCGTCGCTGCGCTCCTCGCAATGACGGCGTATTACTCCCCGCTGCCCATGCGGATATCGGGCGCGTCCGGCACCTTGGTGCCGAGCACGTGATAGCCGGCATCGACATGATGCACTTCGCCGGTGACGCCGCTCGACAGGTCCGAGAGGAAATACATCGAGCTCTGGCCGACTTCGTCGATCGACACGTTCTTGCGCAGCGGCGCGTTCACTTCGTTGTACTTGAGCAGGTAGCGCGAGTCGGCGATGCCGGCGAAAGCCAGCGTCTTGATCGGGCCGGCCGAAATCGCATTGACGCGGATGCCCTTCTCGCCGAGGTCGGCGGCGAGGTAACGCACGCTGGCTTCCAGCGCAGCCTTGGCGACGCCCATGACATTGTAGTTCGGCATCCACTTCTCGGCGCCGTAATAGCTGAGCGTGACGATGGAGCCGCCTTCGGTCATCAGCTTTTCGGCACGCTGCGCGATCGCGGTCAGCGAGTAGCAGGAGATCAGCATGCTCTTGCTGAAATTCTCCGCGGTCGTGTCCACATAGCGGCCTTCGAGCTCGTTCTTGTCGGAGAAGGCGATGGCATGGACGACGAAATCGATCTTGCCCCACTTGGCCTTGGCGGCATCGAACACCGCATCGATGGTGGCGGGATCGGTGACATCGCAATGGCCGAGCAGCGAGGCGCCGAGTTCGGCGGCCAGCGGCTCGACGCGCTTCTTCAGCGCGTCGCCCTGATAAGTCAGCGCGATTTCGGCGCCCTGGGCCTGGCACGCCTTGGCGATACCCCAGGCGATGGAGCGGTTGTTGGCGACGCCCAGAATGACACCACGCTTGCCCTTCATCAGGCCTGACACTTCGCTCATATCGCCTCCGTTTTCGCTGGCCGGCCGGCTTTTGGCCAAGCCTCAAATCTCGTCTCAAATCTGGCCTTTGGGGTACACCAGCACTGCCGCAGGGTATAGCCCCAAAGTGCCGGGATCGTGGTCTGTTCACCATGTCCGCCAGCGCCGGAATAGATGCCCGGACAAGGTGTTATGATGGATGCGGCAATTGTGGCCGCCTCGACATACCGATGGACCCCAGCCCGGATCCCAGCCAATGGCGACAGCCTCATGAACGCGTTCCGCGAAGGCGTGGAAAGCATGATCCCGGCGCTGCGGCGTTATGCCCGCGCGCTGGCCCGCGATACCGACATTGCCGACGATCTCGTGCAGGACACGCTGGTGCGGGCGCTGCGCTCGGAGCGGCTGTTCATCGGCGGTGACCTGCGCAGCTGGCTCTACACCATCCTGACCAATCTGAACCGCAACCGCCGCCGCTCGCTGGCGCGCAAACCGGTGTTCACCGAACTGTTCGACAACAATGCCGACGCGTCAGGCACCGAAGCCGAAGGGCGCGACATCACGCGCGCTTTGGCCGCGCTCGTGGAAGAGCAACGCTCGGTGTTGCTGCTCGTGATGCTGGAAGGGCTGAGCTATCGTGAGGTCGCAGAAATCCAGGGCGTGCCGATCGGCACCGTGATGTCGCGCCTCGCCCGTGCCCGTGCCCATGTCAAAGCCTATCTCGACGGCGAGCGCCCGGCGCTCCGCGCGGTCAAGTGATTTCAGAGGACCGATAATGACCGACCCGAAAATCCCCGTCACCGAAGACGAATTGCACGCCTTCGTCGATGACGAATTGCCGGCCGAGCGGCGTGCCGATGTGGAGGCATGGCTAGCGGCGCATCCCGACGATGCCGAGCGCGTGCGCTCCTGGCGCAGCATGGCCGATCTCCTGCATGCCCGTTACGACGCCGTGGCCGAAGAGCCGGTGCCGCAGCGCCTCGAACTCGAACGCCTGACGCGGCAGTCGCAATCGCGCTCCTGGCTTTATGGTGCTGTTGCTGCGGCACTCGTCGCCTTCGTCGCCGGCGGCAGCGTCGGCTGGCTGGCGCGCGGCGCCTCCGCCTCGTCGCCGGGCTTCCAGAGTTTTGCACTGGATGCGATGGATGCGCACCGGACCTATGTGGTGGAAGTGCGCCATCCCGTCGAGGTCGCCGGTGACGAGCGCGCGCATCTCCAGCAGTGGCTGTCGAAGCGTGTCGGCTACAGCATCAAGGCACCGGATCTCGACGCCAGCGGGCTGAAGCTGGTCGGCGGCCGTCTGTTGCCCGGCCCCGACGCGCCCGCCGCGTTCTTCATGTATGAGAATGCCAGCGGCGAGCGCTTCACGCTCTATACCTCGCGCGCCGACACCGATGCGACACAGATGCGCTACACCGCGCGCACCAATTGCGGCGCCATGTTCTGGGCCGACAAGGGCGTTGGCTATGTGGTGTCAGGCCCGACCGACAAGGAACGGCTGAACACGGTGGCGCGGGCGATCTATGATCAGACGGAGAAGGTGGGCGGTTGATTCCGCGCGCCGCCCTGCTTCACACGGTCGCCGACCCAGACGAACGCAGACGCGCCAGCAGCGAGGATCAGCAGTTCCGTGACGGTCGACACCGCAGCATCGAACACGGCCCGCACCCAGGCGCGCCAGTTGGATAGATCGGCGACGTCACTCTGAAAGCCCGCATTCTCCATCGCCATCATCGCCGGCAGGACGGTGACGATCATCAGCGCGAAGGGCACGAGCAGAATCTTGATCAGCCGCCACACGCGGCCGCGGCTATCGGCCCAGGCATCGCGCCAGGACACGTCCTCCGTGCCGGCTGCGAGCGCCGGCAGCAAGAGCGTCAATCGCAAGCCGACATAGATTTCGGCGATCAGAAGGAGCAGCAGCGCAATCGCCGCGGTACCGCTGCGATAGTCGCCATTGCTGTCGGCACCAAACAGCATGAAGGGAATGGCGAAAGCCTGAAACACCAGGCTCCAGACGAGGAAGCGGCGAAAACGCGAGGAGCCGGCATCAAACCTATAGCCCGACGGCTGTTCGGTGAGCAGCAGCAGGCGGTACAGCGCAATATTGATCGGAACCAGTGCCGCGCATCGCAGCAGGTCGATCAGTTCTCGCAGGGCCTTGTTGCCGAGATGGGTCTCGGGAAAGGACACTTTCGCGAGTTCGGCCATGATGAGGATGACAAATGACATCAGGACGAGACGTGGCGCCTGGCGCAACACGTCTGCAGTCATAGTCCAGATGCCGTGGAAAATCTGTCGGAAGGTCGGCGCGCTTGTCATGGAGGCAATTAATACCGCCGACGAGACGGTATCAAGACGGGCATGTAGGGTGGTCAAAGCGACCTTTCCGCCATGGCGCGAAGCGCGACGGCGGAAGCGTGCGCACCTTCACCAGCCGTGCACTTGAAGGTGGGCACGGCGCAAGAGCGCCTTTGCCCACTTACAGATTACATATCGCTCCGCGGATGATACGGATGGCCGCTCTGCCACTTCTCCATCAGGGCTTCCAGTTCGGCGTCGTTGCCGTCGGGAAGCATGATGCGGGTGGTGAAATACAGGTCGCCGGCGCCGTCGGCTTTCGGCAGGCCCTTGCCCTTGAGGCGAAACACGCGACCGCTCGACGTGTTCTTCGGGATCGAGAGTTCGACCGCGCCTGTGAGCGTCGGTGCGCGCACCTTGGCACCGAGCACTGCTTCATACAGCGTGATCGGCAGATCCACCCGCAGGTCGCTGCCGTCGATCTTGAAGGTCGAATCCGGTGCGATGGTCACGGTGATCATGAGATCGCCGGGACGATGACCAGGCGCGGTTTCGCCCTGGCCGCGCAGGCGGATCTGCTGGCCGTTTGTAACACCGGCCGGCACCTTGACGTTCAGTTCCTTGCCCGTCGACAGCCGCACGCGCTTCTCGGTGCCCTTGACGGACTCTTCGAGAGTCACGGTCATGGAGACGTTGATGTCGAGATCGGGAATGCCGCCGCCATAGGCGCTGCCGCCACCGAAACCACCGCCGTCGAATTCGAACGACTGCGCACCACCGCGCGCGCCGCGACCGGCAGCGCCGCCGAACATGCTGTTCAGGATATCCTCGAAGCCGCCTGCGCCGGCGCCTTGCGGGCCGCCACGGAAAGCGTGCTCGAATCCGCCGCTGCGCGCACCGCCACGGCCGCCGCCGGGAAAGCCCTGGAAGCGCACCTTGCCGTCGGCATCGATTTCGCCACGGTCGAACTGCCTGCGCTTCTCCTCGTCACCGAGGATTTCGTTAGCCGCGTTCACTTCCGAAAACCGCTCGGCGGCCTTCGGATCATCTTTGTTGGCGTCGGGATGATGCTTCTTGGCGAGCTTGCGAAAGGCGCTCTTGATCGCCGCAGCACTGGCGCCCCGCTGCACCCCCAAGACCTCATAGGGGTCGCGCATCCGTCGTCTCTCCTCAAATATGCGAAATGCGGGCTCGCGCCCGCGTGAATGGCGTGCAGGCCGTGCCTGCTTGCTCTTTCATCTGGGGTGTTCGTGTCATTTTTGCAACGGGACCGCAAGCTTTGAACGGCGAATCCCCGCTGCGCTTCCAAATCTTCAGCTTCGCTTCCGAATCGTCAGCTCCGCTTCCACGGCACGAGGGTCCGCACATCCCAGCGGCCGCGCTCGCCTTTACAGGCCGCACCTTGCATCCAGCTTTCGGTGGTGCCGTTGACATAGCTGGCGAGGAAATCCCGACAGGTCTTGCCCTCGGCCACATAGGTGCTGGAGAGCGGCGTCACCGAACCACGCGCGCCGGTTGCGGGATTCTCCCATGGCTGGCTGGAATCGCGGCTGCCTCTGGTCAGGACATCGCTGGCGGCATTGCGCGCCAGCGCCAGATCGGCGTCGGTCGGATCATAGCTCGCCGGCCGCGCGAATGGCGTGATCGAGCCGGTGACATCGCTGCCTTCCATTTTGGCGAAAGGGCCGTCATCGCTGCGCATGACGCTGCAGCCGCCGAGACCGGTGCCAATGAGAATAGCTGTCAAAGCCGCCTTGAGCGGACAGATGGCCGATAGGCCAATGCTGTTCCGTGCCCTATATAGGTCGAACCTATGCAGGGACGGCAGCGCACGCTTGACAGCAGGCCAACGCAAATCGGAACTCCGGACATGACCGACACGACCTCCTCCATCAAAAGCCCAACTCCGTTAACGTCAGGTGATTTTACGGCGGCCGAAGAACCATTTGCGCTGTTTTCCGAGTGGTTTAACGAGGCCAGGACGTCGGAGCCGAACGATCCCAACGCGATGGCGCTGGCGACCGTCGATGCCGACGGGCTGCCCGATGTGCGCATGGTGCTGATGAAGGGCTACGACGCCGATGGCTTCGTGTTCTACAGCCACATCGCCAGCCAGAAGGGCCAGGAGCTCGCCGGCAATCCCAAGGCGGCACTGCTGTTTCACTGGAAGTCGCTGCGCCGGCAGGTCCGCATTCGCGGTCCGGTGACGCCCGTGACATCCGAGGAAGCCGACGAGTATTTCGCCAGCCGCCCGAAGCAGGCGCAGATCGGTGCCTGGGCCAGCAAGCAGTCGCAGCCACTGGAAAGCCGCTTCGCCTTCGAACAGGCCATCGCCAAGGAAGGCGCAAAGTATCTGATCGGCAATGTGCCGCGTCCACCAGGCTGGAGCGGATGGCGCATCGCGCCACAGCGTATCGAATTCTGGCACGACCGCCCCTATCGCCTGCATGACCGCATCGAGTTCCGCCGCGAGGCAGCCGGGTCTGCATGGAGCAAAGTGAGGATGTATCCGTGAATTCCGAGCCCACGGCCCGACCCAAAGCTGCCGCGCATTCCGGATCGAATGCGCCCAAGCGCACCATGCTGCTCACCGGCGCAAGCCGCGGCATCGGCCATGCCACGGTGATGCGGTTTTCCAGCGCCGGCTGGCGCGTGCTGACCTGTTCGCGGCATCCGTTCCCGGAAGTCTGTCCGTGGGATGCGGGTCCGGAAGATCACATCCAGGTCGACCTCGCCAATCATGACGACACAGCGCGCGCCATCGACGAGATCAAGGAACGCCTCAATGGCGGCGCGCTGCATGCGCTGGTGAACAATGCGGCGATTTCGCCAAAGGCCGAAGGCGGCGCGCGCATGGGCTCGATCGGCACCGATGTCGCCACCTGGACCCATGTGTTCAACGTCAATTTCTTTGCGCCGATCATGATGGCGCGCGGATTGATCGAACAGCTCAAGGCCGCGAAGGGTTCGGTGGTGAATGTCACCTCGATCGCCGGTTCGCGCGTGCATCCGTTCGCCGGCGCCGCTTACGCGACGTCGAAGGCTGCGCTCGCCGCGCTGACGCGCGAGATGGCGTCCGACTTCGGCCCACTCGGCGTGCGCGTGAATGCGATCGCGCCGGGCGAGATCGACACATCGATCCTGTCACCGGGCACGCAGGCGATCGTCGATCACCAGATCCCGATGCATCGCCTGGGCACGCCCGATGAAGTCGCCAAGATCATCTATGTGCTGTGCACGGAGACCAGTTCATACGTGAACGGCGCCGAGATCCACATCAATGGTGGTCAGCACGTGTGACCTCACGCTCCATCCCCTCATGGTGAGGAGGCGCGAAGCGCCGTCTCGCACCATGAGCTGGCCGGACTCCGGAGTTTGACACCATCCTTCGAGACGCGCGCAAATGCGCGCTCCTCAGGATGAGGGCGAAGTTTGTGTTGCCGGAATGTGGGGAGCGTCATTTTTGAGACGCAAGAAGTGAGGCAGGCGCCTTTCTGGCGCTCCTCGCAGGGGAAGAACGGGACCGTCAGTCCGCGTAAAACTTCCGCAGCATCGGCGCAGCGGCTTCGATGCCGGCGCTCGAGCAATCGTCATCGGACTCGCCGTCGAGCAGAGCTGCACCGCAATGGCGGCAATTGCGTACCGTCATCGCCTGAGCCTTGCCAACGACACGTCGCGCGGCCTGGTAGGATCGCAGATCGACGACGTTCCGTCCGGGTAGTTCTGTTCTGTCAACCATTGCTGTCCTCTTCAGTAGTGACAGCGCTTATGACAGCAAGACTTAGCGCAACCGTTCAGCGAACAACTCGAATTTTACGGGAAACATTGTGGCGGAAGAGAGCACCTATGGAACCGCTGCTGCAGGCGCTGTGCCGTAAGGCGAATTAGCGCGTCATCCGCGGCGGAGTTGCGGATGCGCACTCGGTGGCGGATGAAGACTTCGTCTCATCTGCGCTGTGGACAAGCATCAATTTTCTCGCGGCGCTTGCGCGTCCGAGGTGTGAGCAGATCTCCCCTCCAGACATGAGGGGAGGTGGCACGCCGCAAGGCGCACTTGAGTGGACTTGACGCTGCTCCGACAGGCTGGATCGCCAGCAAGCCTGAGCCGCGCAACGCCTTACGGCGCGCCACCGCGACGTCTTGCTAGTCGAAGGACCGTTCTTCCGGGTACTGGGCGCTTTCCCGCAGGAAAGCCATCCGACAGGTTTCCCTGCCTTCGCCCGCACCGCGTCCAGCCGCGCACTAGCGGCAGAGCCCCGTATTGGGCCCGGACGGTAACCTCCGACCACCCGAGTGCTGGGGGATACGTCCTCCCCCGGCCCGCAGGCGCCGCATCTTGCTCCGTTTAAAGACGTCTCATGAGAACGCCCCTCACCGAACAAGATGGAAGGGAGTATGGCGAAGATGGGAATTTTGTCAAGAACGAAATAGGAACGAAACTGGGGCCCGTAGGATGGGTAGAGCGAAGCGAAACCCATCACCACCAGCGCCCGGCCGTGATGGGTTTCGCTCCGGCACTTCGCGCCTGCGCTCTACCCATCCTACGGCTGCGGCGTTCGTCTACAGCCACTTCTTACACTTGAAGAAGAGAAATGACCGCAGCTTTACCCGCCGAGCTTCGCCATCAGCGCTTCCGAGATTTCGAAATTCGCATAGACGTGCTGAACGTCGTCGTGATCGTTGAGCAGGTCGACCAGCTTCATCAGCTTCTCGCCGGTCTCGTCATCCACGGCGATGGTGTTCTGCGGCTTCCAGATCAGAGCGGCCTTGCGGGCTTCGCCGTATTTCGCTTCCAGCGCCTTGGCGACTTCGTGGAAACCATCCTGCGACGAATAGATTTCGTGGCCGTTCTCGCTCGACACCACGTCGTCTGCGCCGGCCTCGATGGCGGCTTCCAGCATGTCATCGGCGGAGGCCTTGTCGGCGTCGTATTCGATCACTCCGACATGGTCGAACATGAAGGACACCGAGCCGGTTTCACCCATGTTGCCACCGGACTTGGTGAAGAAGGAGCGAATGTCCGACGCGGCGCGGTTGCGGTTGTCGGTCAGCGCCTGGACGATGACG
>NZ_JBIISY010000140.1:0-16087 GCF_044340795.1 Tardiphaga sp. | reverse complement strand
GCTCTCCATCTGCAATGCAGTGAGAGCCTGCGCCCCGTTCGTGATACCTTCGCGACCGCAATAAGGTATCCTGATGGCGTCTAAAATTTGAGGGATATGAGCGCCTGATCGCCGCTGCCGTCAGACGAAAATCGCCGCCTGCGTTTCGGCAAGCGGCGATGATCAGTTCGATAATCGCTGAAGCGCTTATGCGAGTGCCTTCAGCGCCTTGCGGCCGGCATAGAGCGCCTGCGTGCCGAGCTGCTGCTCGATGCGCAGGAGCTGGTTGTACTTGGCGGTGCGGTCGGCGCGCGCGAGCGAGCCTGTCTTGATCTGTCCGCAATTGGTGGCGACGGCGAGATCGGCGATCGTGGCGTCTTCGGTCTCGCCGGAGCGATGCGACATCACGGCGGTGTAGCCGGCCTTGAACGCCATCTCGACCGCGCTCAGCGTCTCGGTAAGCGAGCCGATCTGGTTGACCTTCACCAGGATCGAATTGGCACGGCCGGCCTTGATGCCTTCCTCGAGGCGCGTGACGTTGGTGACGAACAGATCGTCGCCGACCAGCTGGCAGTTCTTGCCGATCAGGTCGGTGACTTCCTTCCAGCCATCCATGTCGTCTTCCGACATGCCGTCCTCGATCGACACGATCGGATAGTTGCCCACGAGCTGAGCAAGATACTTTGCCTGCTCGGAAATGCTGCGGGTCTTGCCCTCTCCTTCATAGACGTATTTGCCGTCCTTGAAGAATTCGGTGGAGGCGCAGTCGAGCGCGAGCATGACGTCGTCGCCGGGCTTATAGCCGGCCTTGGCGATGGCACCCATCACGAAGTCCAGCGCGGCTTCAGCCGAAGCGAGGTTCGGCGCAAAGCCGCCTTCGTCGCCGACATTGGTGTTGTGGCCGGCCTTCTTCAGCTCGCCCTTCAGCGTGTGGAAGATCTCGGCGCCGCAACGCAGGCCGTCGGCGAAGGTCGACGCCCCCACGGGCATGATCATGAATTCCTGGAAGTCGATGGGATTGTCGGCATGAGCGCCGCCATTGATGATGTTCATCATCGGCACCGGCAGGGTACGCGCCGACGTGCCGCCGACATAACGATACAGCGGCATGTCGAGCGACTCCGCTGCGGCCTTGGCGGCGGCCAGCGAGACTCCGAGAATGGCATTGGCGCCGAGGCGCGACTTGTTCGGGGTGCCGTCCAGCGCGATCATGGTCTCGTCGAGCTGGATCTGGTTCTCGACATCCATGCCGCCGATGGCATCGAAGATCTCGCCATTGATGGCGTCGACGGCCTTCTGCACGCCTTTGCCGAGATAGCGGGACTTGTCGCCATCGCGCAGCTCGACCGCTTCATGGGCGCCGGTGGACGCGCCCGACGGAACTGCGGCCCGGCCCATGCTGCCGTCTTCCAGCACCACATCGACCTCGACCGTGGGATTGCCGCGGCTATCGAGAATTTCGCGGCCGATGATGTCGACGATGGCGGTCATGGTGCCCTCTTTGTGCTGGGGGTGGTTGGTTGGCCGTGCTTCTAGCCCATGGTGCGGGGCGGGAAAACCCCGCTTGGCGTGACGGCGAGCCACGGATTGGCTAAGAACCGCGCCAACGGAGACCGAAATGTCAAAAAACCCTCGCAAATCGCCCAAGGCTGCCCCGGAGCTGCAGCTCGGCCGCGCCGTCGAATGGCCGACCTCCCCCGAAGCCGCCCAGCTCGACAAGGTGCCAAACCCGCAGAAAGGCACCGATTACACCGTGCGCTTCACCGCGCCGGAATTCACTTCGCTGTGCCCGATCACCGGCCAGCCGGATTTCGCCCATCTGATGATCGACTACGTCCCGGGCCAGTGGCTGGTGGAGTCGAAGGCGCTCAAACTTTATCTCGCCTCGTTCCGCAACCACGGCGCCTTCCATGAAGACTGCACGGTGGCCATCGGCAAGCGCATCGCCGACACCATCAAGCCAAAATGGCTGCGGATCGGCGGCTACTGGTATCCTCGGGGCGGTATTCCCATCGACGTGTTCTGGCAGACGGGACGCTTGCCGAAGGGCGTCTGGGTGCCGGAACAAGGCGTCGCGCCTTATCGCGGACGAGGCTGAGGCGATAGCCCGCATGATCGGACATGCGGGCTATCCGTCATTCAGAAATCGAACGTCGCCGACACCAGATAGGTCCGCGGCGTTGCGCGGGCGAGGCCGTAATTGGCCGAGACCGCCGACCAGTAGTTGGCGTTGAACACGTTCTCGATATTGGCGCGGATCGTGATCGGCTTGCCGGTCCAGGGCGACGGGAACGCGTAGCGCGAGCCGAGATCCACGCGGGTCCAGTCGGGAATGCTCTGCGTATTCGCCGTATTGGCGACCTGCGACGAGGTATAGATCACCCGCGCCGAATGCGTCAGCCCGGCCACCAGCGGGTTGTCCACCTCGCCGCCAATATTGAGCTGCACGTCGGGCACGCCCACAGCAGCATTGCCGTTCATGGCACCGTTCAGCGTTCTGGTCTGGACACCTTCCATGAAGGTGACGCCGCCGAGCACGCGCACCCCCTGCACCACTTCGCCGAACACGTTGAGTTCGACGCCGCGATTGCGCTGCTCGCCGCCGAGCTGATAGGTGCCGTTCTGCGTGATCGCGAAAGGCTGCGTGATCTGGAACAGCGCCAAAGTGGTCGTGATGTGGCCGAAATCGACCTTCACGCCGGTCTCGATCTGCTCCGACTGCACCGGCGGCAACATGCTGCCCGCATTGCTCGTGCCGGCAGGTGCAACCGAGCCGGCTCCGAGCCCCTCGATATAATTCGCATACAGAGACACGTTCTCGAGCGGCTTCACCACCACGCCGAAGAAGGGTGTCAATGCCGACTGATCATAAAGCGAGGAGATCGCCCCGGTGGTCGCGTTGAAATTCGTGACCTTGATCTGCTGCTGACGGCCACCGACGATGAATTGCAGGCGATCGTTCAGCATCCACATGCTGTCCGAGAACGAATAGCTGGCCAGTTCGGTGAGGTTCGTGCGCGGCGCCGTGGTGGCGAAGCCTGAAAGATTCGGCTGCGCGACGGGGGCCACATTGTAGATATTGGTGGTAAAGTTCGTCGTCGGTGCGATCACACCAAGTTCGCTCGACAAGCCGGTCGCCGAGAATGTGAATTCATGGCGTACCGGGCCGGTTTCCACGCGCGTGCGAAAGCCCGCCTGCCCCGTATAAGATTCCGCATAGGTCGGCTGCACGAACTGCCGCCCGGATGCATTGCCGAGGGCATCGGTGATGGTCAGGAAGCTGTAGACACCGAGGAAATCGTTGCGGCGCGCACCCATCGAGGCAAACACCGTCGTGTTTTCGGTGATGTCGGCTTCGACATTGGCGAGCCCGTACACATCCTGACCATCCGCGAAGTACCAGTTCTGGCCAAGGCTTGCGGTGTTGCTCGGCGGGTTTGGCAGCGGAAAGCCCGCGTTGAAATAGACCGGGCGGGTCGGATCCTTGGCCTGGACCTTCTGATAGTTGATGTCCATCGACGCGCGGATCCGCTCGCCGCGATAGTCGACGGCGAGCGCGGCTTCGCCAAGCTCCGACGTCTGGTTCCTCACGGGCGTGTCGCCATCACGATAGGCGCCGTTGAAACGCACTCCCCATTCCTTGTTCTCGCCAAAGCGGCGAGCGGCGTCGATATGGGTGCCGAACTGGCTGTTCGAAATGTAACCGACGGTCAGACGCGTCAGCGCGTCGTCCGGCGCGCGCTTTGGGATCAGATTGATCATGCCGCCGACACCGCCCAGCGGCGCCATGCCATTAAGAAATGCACTCGCCCCCTTCAGCACTTCGACACGCTCGACGAAGGCTGTGCCGGCGAGTTGATACGGCACCACGCCATAGAGACCGTTGACGGCGATTTCCGATGCACCGACCGGAAAGCCGCGGATGAAGAACTGATTGGAATAACCGCCATCGGCCCATGCATTGCGCACCGACGGATCGTTCTGCACCACATCGGCCACCGACCGCGCCTGCTGGTCCTCGATGGTCTTGGCGGTGTAGCTGGTGATGTTGAACGGCGAGTTCATCACGCCGCGATTGCCGAGGATGCCGAGTTGCCCTCCCGTCGCGACCTGGCCGCCGGCATAGGGAGCGGGCGGTACGCCCACAATGCTGCCGATGGGCGGAAGATAGCGCACGGGTTCAACTTGCCGGACCGGTGCCGTCGCCCGTCGCGCGGGCCCACGAGCGGCCGAACGCCGTGGCTGCTGCGTGTGACGCACCTGCGGGCGCGCCGGCGCTTCGACCGTTACGGCAGGAAGATTCGGTGATTGCGCCTGCGCCCCGCCAGTGAAAACGACAGTCAGGACAAAATAACTCGTGGCGCTCAGGCAAAGCGCCCGGCTCGTTCGGATATTGATCATCGGCGCACTTCCCCAGCCTGAGGCCGCCATGCTGCGACCATTTGACCTTCTTAGGTCCGGGGCAGGGAGATGCGTAATAGAACGCCTCGAAGATCGGGTATTTCAGGTTGCAGAATGGAACCTTGTCCACACGGCGCTCAACCGGGAAGAGATGAGCTATGCATCCGCCGGCTTGCGCTGTTTCAAAAACCGCGCACTTGCAAAACCCAGCAATGCCACGGCCGCCGCAGCCATCAACAACGTTGGCACCTTGCCGGCATGCGCGAGGCCGAAGCCGTAGGCGATGGGCCCGACAGACTGCCCCAGGAAGAAGCAACACGCATGCAGCGACATGGCGCTGGCGCGGGCTTCCTGCGACAGCTCGGTCGAGAATATCTGCAGTGAGCCGTGCAGCATGTAGAAGCCCCAGCCCATGATCAGCAGGCTCAGCGCCTGGATCTGCCAGTTCGGGCTGAAGCCGGTGGCGGCGAGCTGGATCGCGATCAGGATGCCGCCCCAGATCATCATCCCGTTGATGCCAAGCCGCGCCAGCATGTGCTTGACAGTGAACGTATAGAACAGGCCGCCCACGGCAAAGCATGCGATCACGAGGCCGGCGATCGACAGGCTGGTGACGCCGCCGTCGAACAGGAATGACGACACATAGGGGAACAGGCCGAGGATCAGGCATCCCTCGACGAAGACAGCGCTGTAGACGATCAATGTATTCGGATTGCGGAAAATCACCTTGTAGCCTCGTGCGAGCCTGCCGAAATCGGCCTTGCCCGCAGGCGCGATGATCGCCGCGCCCTTGAAGCCGATCGCCACGGCGA
Source organism: Tardiphaga sp. (assembly GCF_044340795.1). Classification (GTDB taxonomy): domain Bacteria; phylum Pseudomonadota; class Alphaproteobacteria; order Rhizobiales; family Xanthobacteraceae; genus Tardiphaga. Next base: position 10,895 of record NZ_JBIISY010000140.1, on the reverse strand, counting down.
TCGAGGCTATGATCGCGAGCCCGCCAAGGATCACCAGCACGCCGCGCCATCCGAAGAAGTCACCGATCACGCCGGCTGCGGTGGAGCCGAGCACGGTGCCGGTCATCGCGCCGGCCATGACGCGGCTCAGCGCGACCTGACGCAATTGCGGGCCGACCAGATCGCTGGTGAGCGACAGCGTCACCGGAAACACCCCGCCTGCCCCGATGCCAGCGAGTACACGCGTCGCCAGCAGCAGCGAGTAGTTGGTCGTCATGGCACCGAGAATGCTGGCGACGCCAAGCAGCACCAGGCAGATGATCATCAGCCGCGCCTTGCCGAACATGTCGGCGGCCGCGCCGAGTACCGGCTGTACGATAGCGAAGGTGAAAGCGAGCGCGGATGAGAGACCCGCAGCCACAGCGACGGTGACCATCAGGTCGTCCGCCACATGCGGCAGGACCGGATCGAGCGCGCGCTGCGACAGCGCCGCCGCGAAAGACGCCAGTGCGATGACCTTGATGACCGGCGGCAGCATCGACGCGCCACGATTATCCAATTGGCGATCCGATGCTGGTTCGGTCACGCCTTGACCGATGTCTGCTTGGCGAGCGCGTCGAACGCCATCAGGTTCTTCACCAGCGCCTCGAATTCGCGCAGCGGCACCATATTGGGGCCATCCGACGGCGCATTGTCCGGATCGGGATGCGTTTCGATGAACACGCCGGCGACGCCGACCGCAACCGCTGCACGCGCCAGCACCGGCACGAATTCGCGCTCGCCACCCGAGGACTCGCCCTTCCCGCCCGGCTGCTGCACCGAATGGGTGGCGTCGAAGATCACCGGCGCCTTGGTGGTGCGCGCCAGGATCGGCAGCGCGCGCATGTCGGAGACCAGCGTGTTGTAGCCAAAGGATGCGCCGCGCTCGGTAACCAGAACCTTGTCGTTACCGCCGCCGACCAGCTTCTTGACGACATTGGCCATGTCCCACGGGGCGAGGAACTGACCTTTCTTCACATTGACGGCTTTGCCCGTGGCGGCGGCAGCAAGCAGCAGGTCGGTCTGCCGGCACAGGAAAGCTGGGATCTGCAGCACGTCAACGGCCTCCGCCGCGCGCGCGCACTGCTCGTTCTCATGCACGTCGGTGAGAACAGGCAGGCCAAACGTCTCACGGATTTCCGCAAAGATCGGGAGCGCGTCGTCAAGGCCAATACCACGCGCGGCGGATGCACTGGTGCGGTTCGCCTTGTCGAATGAGGTCTTGTAGACGAGCCCGATCTTCAACCGCTGCGCGATCTCCTTCAGCGCCTGCGCGGTCTCCAGCGCATGCTGCCGGCTTTCCAGCTGGCATGGCCCGGCGATCACCGAGATCGGCAGGTCATTGCCGAAACGGACGGAGCCAAGTTCAACGACGGGCGCGGCGGTGGGCGATACGGTCAAGACGGTCCGGTCTCCTTGAGGGAACGCGTCCATCAACCGCAGGACCGGGCGGGATGCAAGCCCGGATCAGCCCGCTCCTGCCCGGGGATATCAGGGTTGCGCCGGACGCGCCGTCGAACCGGACAGCGCCTTGGCCGGAGCCTATTTCAGCGCCGAAAACGCCGTCGGCGCGAGAAACTGGCTGACGATATTGCCGACGATCTGGCCGTCCTCCTCGGACTTCGTCCGGGCGGCAGTCCAATCAGGGTCGGTCATGAAAGCCGTCCAGAGCTTCTCGCGCTGCGCGAGCGATTCCCATTGCAGCAGATAGGTCAGGTCGTTGTTGGACTCGCCGATCACCGTGGTGAAGAAACCCGCCTGGCGAATGCCGTGTTTCTCCCACAGCTTCAATGTCGCAGTCTCGAAACGCTTGAGAAGCGCCGGCAACCGACCCGGCAGGCACCGGTAAACGCGCAATTCATAGATCATCGCAATTGGTTCCTTCCCTTTTTGATGGCCGTCTACAGCCTTGGCGCATGGCTCGTTGCGGCATCGTCCCTTGCCCGCGCCGGTACAGGCTTACATCATGCGGCCTTCGGTGCAACTGCAGCGCCTGGGACTTTGAATTCTGGACTTGGAATGATCATGCGACACACCGCCCTGATTTTGCTCTTCACTGCTACCCTGATCGCTTCGGCCACAGCGCAAGCGCCCGGTCAGATCACATCGGGAGCGACGGGTGTGACGGTGAATGGCAAGCCGGCGGCGCGCGTCGGCGACACCACGACGGATGGCAAGATCATCGAGGGAGCGAAGGGCGTCTATATCAATGGCAAGCCCGTGGCCGTGGTCGGCGGCAGCACCGAATGCGGCTCGAAGACCACATCCGGCGCCACCGGTGTCTTCGTCAATGGCAAACCGATGGCCCGCGCCGGCGATACGACCTCGGGCTGCAAATAAACCCAGATGTCATTTGCTTGGATACGCTGGACGGCAGGTGCAGGCCTCGCCGGCCGGATTACGCTCGCCATCATCGCAGGCGTCCTGGTGCTGCCCGTCGTCCAGCACACCGCACAAGCCCAGAACCGCAAGGCGCCCAGCGAACGCGAATTCGTCGATCGCATCAATGACGCCTTTCGCAGACTGCAGGCTGGCGACAGCGAAGGCGGCCGCCTGCGCCTGAAGACGACACTGCGTGCCCTCGCCGACAGCAATTACAGCGAGCTGACCATCCGCGCCTATCTCAACGCCGTCACGCTGTTCGAACGCCGCCGCGACAACGCCTTCGCTTCCGACCTGTTCGCCGATGCATCGAAGACCCACGCGGCGCAGGAGCTTGGCACCGCCGCCGCCACGCTCTGGTTCGAATATGCGCGCTTCCTCAACCGCATCCAGGATTATGAAGCCGCCATCCCGGTCGCGACCGAAGCGCATAAACGGCTGCGCGCGATCTATGGCCGCAATTCGCAGGAGGACATCGCCGGCGGCGACATCCTCGCCACTGTCCTCACCAATAACGGCGCCGTCGCCGCCGGCCTCAACCTGTCCGAAGACATCTATCTCAATGCGAGGAAGTCGCTCGGCGAACGCGTACCGCTGACCTGGCGCACCGAGAACAATTATGCCGAAGCGCTGCGCATGGTCGGCCATCCCGATGTCGCAGCCACCATCGACGAGCCACTGCTGAAGCGGCGCATCGCCCATTATGGCCTTGGCAGCATCCAGGCACTGGTCTCCGCCTCCAATCTCGCGCTCAATCATCTCGCCATGGGCAACGAAGCCGAGACGCTGAAAGCGCTCGAACTGCAGAAGCGTGCCGCGGCGGCACTGGCCGATCCGACCTCCGAACATGTGGCGCAGGCCGATACCTGGATCGCCTATACAAAAGCCTTTTTCCATCCCGACCGCCGCCTGAGCAACGTCGATCTCGAAGCCATGGCGCGCGTGAAGGACTGGAATGGGGCGCCGGACATCCTGCGCATCAAGACGGCGCAGCTTGCCGCCGACCAGTTTGAACTGCGCGGCAATACCACCCGCGCCCTTGCGCTGCGTCTCGATGCCTATCAGCGCTCGCAGGAAACCATCGCCAGACAGCATCCGATGACGTTCGATGCCCTGCTCGGCGTCGCCATGACGCGCATGAAACGCGGCGACAAGGACACGCTCGCGACCTTCAAGGACGTTGAGCAGCAGTCGTTCCGCTGGATGCTGCGCGAAGTCGGTACCGCCGGCAATCGCTATGTTGCCGAAACCATGCGCAAGCTCGCGGACGACATCCTATACGAATTCGGCCGCTACGCCTTGCAGGAGCCGTCCGCCGCCGTCGCCTATGCGGAAGCCGTGACGCGCTGGAAGACCATGGAGGATGGTGATCGCACCTTGCTCCGGCTCACCGCCGACCGCCTCCCTGACGATGCGACCAAGACGCTGGCCCAGACGGTGCTTCGCCTGTCCGGTCAACAGCAGGAATTATTGTCATCCGGCAGAATTGACGGCGATGCCCGGCAGGTGCTCACCCAATTGCAGGATGCCCGCCAGGCATTGTCCGCCCGCATGGGTGAGAAGGCCCCGAGTAATCTCAAGCTGCCCGCCATTGCGGACCGCCTGGAGCAGACCGATGCGCTGGTGGATTTCTTCGTCAGCGGCCGCCGCAACCGCGTCACGCCCACCGCGCCAAAGCCGGAAATGCGACTGCAGGCGGTAATCCACCGCAATGGCAAAGCGCCGACGCTCGTCGATCTCGGGCCGCTCGATAATTTCCTCGGTGCCGATGTCACCTCGGCGGATCGCAACAAGACCTTTCGCCGCCTGTACGACACCCTGCTCGGCCCGCTGAAGCCTCAACTTGCCGACGTCCGGCGCCTGTTCCTGGTCCCTGACAGCGAGCTCTACAGCCTGCCCTTCGCGATGCTGCAAGATGCGAGTGGCCGCTATCTCGACGAGATCTACGACACGCGCATCATGACCCGTGCCGATGCGCTGTTCTTCGCCGATCGCGACACGAAGCTCGCAGCCGGGAGCAAGGCGCTGCTGGTCGGCGGCCTCGATTACGCGGGAGCGGCGAGCCAGTTGCCGTCAACCCGGACCGAGATCGACACTGTGGAATCCGACCTCAGGAAGCGTGACCTGAAGGTCACCACGCTCTCCGGCAACGGCGTCAGCGAACCGCGACTACGCCGCGACGCCAAGGGCGCGTCGCTGATCCATCTCGCCACCCACGGCTTCTACAAGACGGCCTCGGACCGCACCGACGCGCTGTGGCGCAGCGGCCTCGTCGCCTCGCGCCCCAATCTCAGCCGCCCGCCGCAGCGCGACGACAATGACGGCGTACTTTACGCCCATGAGTTGATGAACTGGGACCTGTCCTCGGCAGATCTCGTCGTGCTCTCCGCTTGCCAGACCGCGCTCGGCGATCCCAGCCGCGTCGGCAGCATCCGCGGTCTGCCCACCGCTCTCGCCATCGCCGGCGCGCGGCGCTCATTGCTGACACTGTGGGAAGTCGCCGACGAAGGCACCGCGAACTTCATGGCACGTTTCTATCAGGTACTGGCGGATGAGGATCTGGACTATGCCAGCGCACTTCGCAAAGTCCGCATCGAGGCCATGCACGGCAAGATCAAGGCTGCGGATGATCCGTCAGTCTGGGCGGCGTTCGTGTTGTTCGAGAGCTGAGCGTGTAGTCCGCATGCCGCGCGCGTGGAAGCGCCGACCCGCGCTACGATTTTGTCAGACAGCTCACACCACCTGTGATAAACATGCCATCATTCGATCGCCGAATGCCACTTGTCGGGCCTCATCAGATCGTATATACGATATAATGACAGACTTCGATCCGACCAAGGAAGCGAAGAACCTTGAGAAACACCACATCTCCCTGGAGAGGTGGGTCGATATCGACATGAAGAAGACCTATGTCGATGACCGTCGCGACTACGGTGAGACGCGTTATCGCGGCTATGGCTATATCGACGGCGCAGCCTGCTGCCTGGTGTTCATCATCCGCAATGGAGTCGTTCGTCCCATTAGCCTGCGACGCGCACATGCCAAGGAGATGCGGCGCTATGTCCCGTAAACTGAAAGAGCCTGTGTTCGACGACGACAATCCGGAATGGACCGAGGCAGATTTCGCTCGCGCACGTTCGCCGGAAGAAGTATTGCCACCGGACATTCTGGCGCAGTTCAAGAACACGCGCGGCCCGCAAAAAGCCCCTACCAAAATCCCCGTCTCCCTCCGCCTCAGCGCCGATGTCGTGAAGCATTTCAAGGACACCGGGCCGGGCTGGCAGAGCCGGATCGACGACGCCTTGCGCAAGATCGCGAAAGTGTAGTTCAGGCTGTAGCCCGCATGAGCAACGCAGCATGCGGGCTACTGGATTTACGCTTTGAACCCCGTCAAGAACCCATCGAGGCAATCCTGGATCGCGTCGATGCCGTAACCGCCTTCCTGCACGACGAGGGTCGGCAGACCGAGAGACTTCATCTTCTCGCCGATGCTGCCAAAATCCCGCGCCTCGAGCTTGAAGATGCCGATCGGATCATCGCGATGGGCATCGAAACCAAGCGCAACGACAAGGGCATCAGCGCCAAATGCACGCACATGCTCGATTGCCGTGTCGAGTGCTACACTCATCTCTTCTCCGCCAGAGCCAGCAGGCAACGGCAGATTGAGATTGGCGCCCTCGCCCGCACCGTAACCGGTTTCATGCGCAAAGCCGGTATAGAACGGCACGAAGTCGGTCGGGTCGCCATGGACCGAGATCGTGAGCACATCCGGTCGCGTGTAGAAAATCTGCTGCGTGCCATCGCCATGATGGATATCGACGTCGATGATCGCGACCTTGCCGAAGCGGTCGCGCAACCGCTGCGCCGCGATCGCACTGTTGTTCAGGTAGCAGAAGCCGGTGCCGCGATCGGCGCGGGCATGATGCCCCGACGGACGGCACAGCGCATAGGCCGAGCGATCGCCCGCAAGGATCGCGTCGGCGCCGGCCACTGCCGTTTCCGACGAGCGTAGGATGGATCCCCAGCTGTCAGGCCCCATCGGCACGGAGAGATCGCCGAGATACCAGCCGACCTGGCCGATGAAGCCCGTCGCGGGGCAATCGGGCCGAGCGGTCTCTTCCACACGCCCACTCCAATATGGAAAATATTGCGGCCACACTTCCGGCCCGTGATCCGGCAGCTTCGCCCAGTTCTCCCATGCGTTTTCCAGAAACCGCACATACGCCGCGGTATGAACCGTCAGCGCCGGCGCGGTGCCGTATTCGGCCGGCTTCTCCGGTGTGATGCCGTGACGCGCCAAGGCGCCGAGCAGTCGCTCCGTGCGCAGCGGCGAGTCCTTGATGGGCACGAAGCGGCCATAGCGCATGAATTGCTGCGGCGAATGGATCGCCTGATCGGGATGATAGAAAGCGCGCATGATTGATCCTCGTGTCCGTTCGACTGGTCAGCACACCAGCGTCGTCACGGGATCATTCACACGGAAGGTTCGCGCCGATCAATCAGCAATGTCGGCAGCCTGCGTCAGCGCAGGCATGCATTAGAAGTGCGCAAGCGTAGGGCGGATGATGGCTTCGCGTCATCCGCCCTACGTCAGTGCTTAAACCAGCCGGCTCTGCGCCGCTGCCGCCTTGATGAAGCTCGCAAACAGCGGATGCGGTTCGAACGGGCGGGACTTCAGCTCCGGGTGATACTGCACGCCGATGAACCACGGATGATCTTCGTATTCGACGATTTCCGGCAGCACGCCGTCCGGCGACAGGCCCGAGAATTTCAGCCCTTGCTTCTCCAGCCGCTCCTTATAGGCCGTATTGACCTCGTAGCGGTGGCGATGGCGCTCGGAAATCTCCAGCGCGCCGCCATAGACTTCGGAGACCTTGCTGCCCTTGGTCAGCGCGGCCGGATAGGCGCCGAGGCGCATGGTGCCGCCGAGATCGCCGGCATTGGTGCGCTTCTCCAGCTCGTTGCCGCGCAGCCATTCAGTCATCAGGCCAACCACGGGCTCATTGGTCTCGCCGAATTCCGTGGAATTGGCGTCCTTGATCCCGGCGAGGTTTCGCGCAGCTTCGATGACCGCCATCTGCATGCCGAAGCAGATGCCGAAATACGGCACGTTGCGTTCGCGCGCGAACTGCGCCGCGCGGATTTTTCCTTCGGCACCGCGCTGGCCAAAACCGCCGGGCACCATGATTCCGTTCACGTGTTCAAGGAAAGGCGCAGGGTCCTCGTTCTCGAACACCTCGCTCTCGATCCAGTCAAGATTGACCTTCACCTTGTTCGCGATCCCGCCGTGGGAGAGCGCCTCGATCAGCGACTTATAGGCGTCCTTCATGCCGGTATATTTGCCGACGATGGCGATGGTGACCGCGCCTTCCGGATTGCGGACGCGCTCATTGATCGTGTGCCAGGACTTCAGCTGCAATTCTTCGCAGGAGCTGATGCCGAACGCGGCCAGCACTTCGTCGTCGAGGCCAGCCTTGTGATAGGCCTCGGGCACGGCATAGATGTTGTCGACGTCGCGCGCCTCGATGACGGCGCTTTCGCGGACGTTACAGAACAGGCCGAGCTTGCGGCGTTCCTCTGCCGGGATGTCGCGATCGCAGCGGCACAGCAGGATGTCCGGCTGGATGCCGATGGAGCGCAGTTCCTTCACCGAATGCTGGGTCGGCTTGGTCTTCAGTTCGCCGGCGCTCGGGATATAGGGCAGCAGCGTCAAATGGACGAAAATGGTGTCGCCGCGCGGCAGGTCGTTGCGCAGCTGACGGATTGCCTCGAAGAACGGCAAGCCCTCGATGTCGCCGACCGTGCCTCCGATTTCCACCAGCACGAAGTCGTAGCCGTCATTGTCCGAGAGGACGAAATCCTTGATGGCGTTGGTGACATGCGGAATCACCTGGATGGTGGCGCCGAGATAGTCGCCACGCCGTTCCTTGGTGAGGATGTCCTGATAGATGCGCCCGGTGGTGATGTTGTCCTTCTTGGTGGCAGGACGACCGGTGAAGCGCTCGTAGTGACCGAGGTCGAGATCGGTTTCGGCACCGTCGTCGGTGACGAAGACCTCGCCGTGCTGATACGGCGACATCGTCCCCGGATCGAGATTGAGATAGGGGTCGAGCTTGCGAAGCCGGACCTTGTAGCCACGCGCCTGCAACAGCGCGCCTAACGCCGCTGATGCCAGACCTTTACCGAGCGAGGAGACCACGCCGCCGGTGATGAAAATGTACCGCGCCATGGGACCTAACCTTTATCTCTCCGAGGCCGATTCGCCAAAACGAATCGCAGCCCTCAGCGGGTTTCCGCCGGGCCTGTGGGTGACTTGAATTCCGAAACGATAACAGCCCCTTGATGGGGGCTGTTGAGGCAGGATGGAAGCAACCATCCTGCATGGCGCCAATGCGTTGGCGCGAATTACCGCGATTGCGGGGCCTGCGGCGCCTCGTCGGCCTTCTTCAGGCTGTCGAGTAGGCCGCCCGAGGTCGGCGCCGTCAGCGGCGAGGACGGAGCCCCCTGCTGGGTCGCCGGCGCTCCGGTCGGCAGGATCGAGCTCGGGCCGCGGTTGTAGGTCGCCAGCCACGAGAGGAACATCGAGGTCAGGAAGAAGCCGACCGCCAGGAATGCCGTGGTGCGGGTCAAGAGATTGGCCGTGCCGCGGCCGGTCATGAAACCACCGCCACCACCGCCGCCGCTGCCAATACCGAGGCCGCCGCCTTCCGACTTCTGCAGCAGCACGACGCCGATCAGGGCGGCGACGATCATCAGGTGAATTACGATAACGACGCTTTGCATCTTGTCCTTCCATCGCAAGCACGCCGCGCCGATCGCCGGCTGCAGTCCCAGTGCTTACGGGGTTTGAATCTGCAGGTGTCTACACGATGGAGGCCGAGATTGCCAACCCTTTGGGCGGAAACCCCAAACCTCTCCCGTGTGCAGGGAACGCCCCTGATTTAGGGGCAGCCGGCCGCGATTGCCAGGAAGTCCGTCGCCTTCAAGCTGGCGCCACCGACCAGCGCGCCGTTCACATTCGGCACGGCCATCAGTTCCTTGGCGTTCGAGGGCTTCACCGAACCGCCGTAAAGGATCTTGATCGACGGCCCTTCGTTCTTGAAGCGCTGGTTGAGATGTTCACGGATAAACTTATGAACTTGCTCGACATCTTTTGCCGTCGGCGTTAGCCCTGTGCCGATCGCCCAGACCGGCTCATAAGCCACGATCAGATTGCCCGAGGTGCAGTCGTCCGGCAGCGAGCCCTTGAGTTGGGTACCGCAGACATCGAGCGTCTTGCCGGCGTCGCGCTCGGCCTGGGTCTCGCCGATGCAGACGATCGCCGTCAGGCCGGCGCGCCAGGCGGCCAAGGCTTTCTCACGGACCACGGCGTCGGTTTCGCCATGATCGGCGCGGCGCTCCGAATGGCCGACAATGATGGCCGTCGCGCCGGCGTCGGCGAGCATCTCGGCGGCGACGTCTCCCGTATGGGCGCCTGAGGCCTTTGGGTGGCAATCCTGTGCGCCCACCGTGACGGCGTGCTTGCCCTCCTGCCCGAAGCTCGCCGCCCTGGCCGCGAAAGTGGCCAGAAGCGTGACTGGCGGGCAAACCAGAAGATCAGCCTTGTCAGCAACTTCCGGCGCACCGCGAAGCATCGCTTCGAACTCGTTCACCGAAGTCTTGAGGCCGTTCATTTTCCAGTTGCCAGCGATCAATGGGCGAACGGCATCGGTCATGGGTCTGTCCTGTCACAAGAAGAGGTCGGATGAGGCTTTTGAGCTAACAGAGCTGGCCGGGCTGCTCAAGCTGGCCCGGCGCCGCGCCTGCCCCGGTGGCGACTGATCTCGTCCGCGGTCGGATCAGGCGCTTTCGGATCGAAACCGCGCCAGCCGGCGGCGGCGAGCTCGTTCCGGCGGATGGCTATATCCACGGACGACGGATTGAGGATCGCCTCGAACTTGTCCTTCTTGCCGGCCGGAACCTTGGCGCTCACCAGCGAACCGCCGCGGCGGATGCTCTCGGCATAGACCTCGGCCTCGTTCACGGCCACGCCCGCTTCGGCCAGCATGCCGATGGCGCTTCCCGCGGCGCCGGCCACCGCCGCGCCCGTCGCAGCTGCCGCGAACCAGCCCGCGGCGACCACCGGGCCGAGACCAGGAATCGCGAGCAGGCCCAGTCCGGCCAGCAAGCCGCCGAAACCGCCCAGGCCAGCGCCGATCGCCGCTCCCTTGCCCGCACCACTCGCCAGATCGGGCGCGTACCATTTGTCCGCATTATTGGCGATGACGCTGATGTCGTCCTCCGGGATTCCGGCCTCGCGCAACTGGCGGACGGCCGATTGGGCGTCTGCGAAATCATCGAACAGGCGGGAAATGGTCACTTTGGTCATCGGGGCTCTCCGCTTACTCCGGCTGCGCCGAGATGTTGCCCTTGTAATCGACGCTGACGCGCACGCGTTTGGTGCCGCTCATGGCAGTCCCTCGCCAGATGCCCTGACTGTCATTCATGAGCTGCGA
>NZ_JBIISY010000139.1:0-16125 GCF_044340795.1 Tardiphaga sp. | reverse complement strand
CACCTTCCCGTCCGTGCACTTGATGGTGGGCACGCTGCGCTTTGCCCACCCTACAGCCCGAGTTACGGCCGCATCTGCAACCGCGCCGGTCCCGGCGTACGCAACGGCTCCGCCAGGCGCGCGAACTCGCACAGCAGCGAGCGCGTCTTGAGCGGATTGATCACTTCCTCCACCCAGAACTTCTCGGCCGAGCGGAACGGCGAACGCAGCTTGTTGAGCCGGTCCTCGATCTCCGCCAGTTTTTCCTTCGGATCATCGGCCGCATCGATCTCCGCACGATAGGCGGCCTCGATGCCGCCTTCGAGCGGCAGCGAGCCCCAATAGGCCGAGGGCCACGCGTAGCGCATCGAATAGCGGTTGGCCGGCTGATGCACCACGCCGGCGACGCCGAAGGCATTGCGGATGATGATCGTGCACCATGGCACGGTGCTCTGATTCACCGCGGCCATCGCGCGCACACCGTAACGGATGGTGGCCTGCTTCTCGGCCTCGAGGCCGACCATGAAGCCGGGGCAATCCATCAGATAGACCACCGGCAGATGGAAGGTTTCTGCGAGATCGACAAAGCGGATCACCTTCTGGCAGGCATCCGCGGTCCACGAGCCGCCATAGTGAAACGGATCGCTTGCCAGCACGAGCACCGCACGGCCTTCGAGGCGCGCGAAGCCGGTGATGACCGGGCGGCCGAAATTTGCCGACATCTCGAAGAACGAGCCGCGATCGACGACAGCGTCGATGATCGGCCGCATCTTGTAGACTTCCTTGCGGCCCCGCGGCACGGCGTTGAGCAGCATCGGCTCGGCGCGCTCGGGGTCGTCATTGCAGGGAAGCGTCGGCGGCAGTTCATAGACCGATGACGGCAGATAGGAGAGGAAACGCCGCGCGCAGGCAAAGGCCTCCTCCTCCGTATTGACCGCATGATCGACACCGCCAGCACGCGTCTGGATATCCGCGCCGCCGAGTTCCTTCTTGTCGAGCGCTGCGCCGAGACGCGCGACCACCGGCGGCCCCGCGACGAACATCGCGGACGCCTTGGTCATGACAGAGTAATGGCAGGCAGCCAGACGCGCGGCGCCGAGCCCGGCGACGGAGCCAAGTCCGAGACCGACCACCGGCACCTGCGACAGGTTCGCCGTCGTGTACCAGTACCAGCGTGTCCCACCGACGCCGCCCGGCAGATTGGCCGCGCCCTTGGTCTCGATGGTCTTGACCGAACCACCGCCGCCCGAGCCTTCGATGACGCGAATGATCGGCAGGCGCAGCTCATGCGCCATCTCCTCGGCCATCAGGGGCTTGGCGGAGATCGACGCATCCGCCGATCCGCCACGCACGGTGAAGTCGTCACCCACCACGACAACAGTGCGGCCGTCGATCCGCGCCCGGCCGAACACGCAGTTCGCCGGGGTCAGCTTCGTCAGCTCGCCCTTCTCGTCATATTCGCCGATGCCGGCCACGGCACCGACTTCATGAAAGGTGTTGGCATCGGTCAGTCGATCGATACGCTCACGAACCGTGAGCCGGCCCTGGTCATGCTGGCGCTTGACCTTGTCAGCGCCGCCCATCTCCCGCGCGAAGGCTTCGCGCCGGGCCAGGTCGTCGAGTTCCGGCTTCCAGTTCATTCATTCCCTCCGGGAGCAGTTTCTTATGCATTGTTGAGGCCGAAGGCGCGTTCGAGACGGCAGCCGTCGTGAGGCCGCTATCGGCATTCTGGATCATCACGCTGACAGTATCGCTGAGCTGGCGGATGATCGGACCGACTTCGCTCGCCATCCGCTCGTCGTCATACATGGCCGACAGCACGCCGATGACCACCACGACATAGGTCTGGTAATGCGGCGACCAGATTGGCACCGCGATGCCCGTGATATGCGGGCTGAACATGCCGCTGGCGATCACATAGCCATGTTCACGCAACGACTGGCGATTGGCGTCGATCCTGGTGCGCAGGATATTCGCCTCTTCCGGCATATCGCGCGCCATCTCCTTGATCAGTGCATTGCCGACATCCTCGTCGAGCGCAGCCAGATAGGCGTGACCAGCCGCCGTGCGGCCCATGGCGATGCGGCTGCCGGTGGTCGAATGCAGGCCGAGCGCGTGATCGGCGCGGGCATATTCGAGATAGACCATGTGGTGACGGTCGGGAATCGTGAAGCCGATGGTGCCCGGAATCTGCTCCGCTACTTCCTGCAGCCGCATGCGGATGAGATTGCGGACCTGCAGACCGCGCGTCATCGACGTGCTCATGGCCACCGCGCTGGAGCCAATGCGGTATTTCTGGTCGCCGGGGAGATAAGCGAGCTGCCCCATGCGGGTCAGCGTATGCGTCAGGCGCGACACCGTGGACCGCGGCAGGCCGCAGCGCTTGGAGATTTCGAGATTGCCGAGCCGAGCGTCGTGGCCCTCAAAGCAGCGCAGGATATCGAATGCGCGCGAGACCACCTGGATCACATCGCCCTCACCGGCCTGATCGCTGGCGAGCATGCCCTGCTTGGTGAGCCGTTCCGACCGTCGTCCCATAATGCGCTTCCTCTCGGGCGGCGCATGTTGTGCTGGGTCCGGTCCTCATTGACCTCCAGTCCGCGCCGCCATCCCGTTTCGTTACGCGGAATTAAATTCCGCTTGCCGGCTACGCTACCTCACGGAATTTCAGACGACAACACCATGATGCGCGCAACCCCTCATGCTTTGGGCGCGTATCGTCGCAGCACCCACACACCTTTAGCGAGCAGCGGCGCCATGGTTGCGCCAGCGCGTGATGATGAAAATCAAGTCACGACGACGACATCGTGCGCTGCGCGGGCCGGACATCATCGACGTTGCCATCGTCAAAACGCGATGACATGATCCTCAAATAACAAAGCAATTCGCAAAGCGAATGCATTCGGGAGGGATACATGCGTCACCAGCTCGTCGGGCTGGCGTCCATGGCTGTGCTCTGCACGGCTGGCGCCGTTCATGCCCAAGATTCCAAATCATCCGACATCAAGCTTCCATCATCCATGGCGGTCACCGCCTATGACACCGGCACTGCCGGCTTCAACATCGCTGTCGCCGTCGGCAAGATGATGAAGGACAAATACGGGACCGATGTGCGCGTGCTGCCCGCCGGCAACGACGTCGCCCGCATGGCCCCGCTACGCGCCGGCCGCGCCGCGATGTCGTGGATGGGCTCCGGCGTTTATTTCGCGCAGGAAGGCGTGTTCGAATTCGGCGCCAAGGAATGGGGCCCGCAGCCCGCGCAGGTGACGCTCTCCACCATCGACTGCAACGGCGCCTCGCTCGGCGTTGCCAAGGATATCAACGTCAAGGAGATCAAGGATCTGCGCGGCAAGCGCGTCGGCTTCGTGGTCGGCTCGCCGGCGCTGAACCAGAACTCGCTGGCCATCATGGCCTATGGCGGCCTGACGAAAGCCGATGTGAAGCCGATCGAATTCGCGAGCTACGGCGCGATGTGGAAGGGCATGGTGAACAACGACGTCGATGCCGCTTTTGGCACGACCATCACGGGCCCAGCCAAGGAAGCGGAGACATCGCCGCGCGGACTGATCTGGCCACCGATGCCGGCCGAGGACAAGGCGGCGTGGGAACGCGTGAAACGCATCGCGCCGTTCTTCAATCCGCATGTCGCCACCTGCGGCGCCGGAATCACGCCGCAGACGCCGATCAAGCTCAGCACCTACCCCTATCCTATTGCGACGGTTTACGGCAGCCAGAGCGAGGATCAGATCTATGCGATCACCAAGGCGATGATCGTGAATTTCGACGCCTACAAGGACAATGCGCCTGGCGCGCTCGGCCTTGCCGTCAAGGCGCAGTCGATGAAATGGGTGGTGCCGTTTCATCCGGGCGCAGTGCGCGCCTTGAAGGAAGCCAACCACTGGACCGCCGAAGACCAGACACACAATGACGGTCTCATCAAACGGCAAGGTATCCTGAAGGCCGCGTGGGACGGTTACGCCAAGGCCAATGCATCGAAGAGCGAAAGCGAATTCCTGAGCGGCTGGATGACGGCGCGCGCGGATGCGCTGGCCAAGGCCAAGATGCCGAACGGCTTCGAGGAATAAACGCGCCCTCGCTTTGCCCGTCATCCGCCGCTGGAGCCGCTCCCATGACTTCATCTCCTGACTCCGCGCGGCTGAATTCCGACGTGCCAGCGAAAATGGAGCTCGACGACCCCCATGGGGTCGCCGACCTCCAGGAATCCGAAGTCACGCGCGTACGCGCGCTCCACGGCATCTGGCGCTGGGCCTTGATGGCCGCGACGCTGGCGACCATCCTGCTCTGCATCAACCAGCAATTCGCGCTGCGCTTCCTGATCGACTACACGCAGCTCAATACCGAATATTTCTATCTGCTCATCGCACTGATGCTGCCCTTCACCTTCCTGATGTTTCCGGGAACGCCGAAGGCCGATCTCGATCGTGTGCCGTGGTACGATCTCATGCTGTTCGTCGCGACTTTTGCTGCGGCGATCTATCTGATGTTGAACATCCGCAGGGCCGCGCAGTTCGGCTGGGAATTCGACGGCGCACCGACGCCGGTGATCGCGGCCGGGCTCGTGATGTGGTTCGTGCTGATGGAAGCGCTCCGCCGCACCGGCGGATGGAGCCTGCTGCTCAGCGTCGCACCTTTCACCATCTATCCGATGGTCGCCGACTCCAGCTGGCTCGGCCCGTTCCGCGGCACGCAATCCACGCTGGCGCAGACCACGGCCTATCACGTGCTATCGGGCGAGAGCCTGCTCGGCATTCCGATCCAGGCATTTGCCGACACGGTGATCGGCTTCCTCGTTTTCGGCACCGCGCTGATGATGACGGGCGCCGGAAAGTTCTTCATCAATATTGCTTTCGCACTGTGTGGCACTTTCCGGGGCGGCGCGGCGAAAGTGTGCATCTTCGCGTCGGGCCTGCTCGGCACCGTCGGCGGCTCCATCGTCTCCAACGTGCTCACTGCCGGCACCATGACGATCCCCGCCATGAAGAAGACAGGCTTCACGCCGTCCTATGCCGGCGCCATCGAGGCCTGCGCCTCCACTGGCGCCGTGCTGGCGCCGCCGGTGCTGGGCGCGACGGCCTTCGTGATGGCGCAGTTCATGAACGTCAGCTACGCGGATGTCGCCCTCGCCGCCACCATTCCGTCGGTCCTGTATTATTTCGGCCTGTTTGCGCAGGTGGACAGCTATGCCGCGCGCCACAAACTCGAAGGCATCCCGCGCGAGGAATTGCCGCGCCTCCGAGATGCGCTGAAGGACGGCTGGTATTACCTGTTCGTCATCGCGATCCTGGTGGTGATGCTGCTCTATTTCAAACGCGAGAGCCACGCCCCGTTCTATGCCACAGCCCTCCTCGTCATCCTGCATCAATGGTCGGGCCCGGCCCCGTGGAAGACCGGCAACACGCTGGTGCTGCTGCTGGCCGTCGCCCTCACCAGCCTCATGCTGTGGCTGGATGCACCGAACTCGATCCTGTGGGGCATGTGCATTCTCGCGGCGCTCAATGAATTCTTCCCCGGCAAGAACTGGGGCGGCGCGCGCTGGCTGCATTTCCTCGAACTCAACGGAAAAACCTTTGTCGAGCTGATCGCCATCCTGGCCGGCTGCGGCCTCCTGATCGGTGCCTTCTCGCTCACCGGCGTGATCTCCAGCCTTGCCAACGATCTGCTCGCCATCGCGGGCGGCAATGTGTTCCTGCTGCTGGTGATGTGCGCCTTCACCAGCCTGGTGCTCGGCCTCGGCCTGACCACCACCTCCTGCTACATCTTCCTCGCCATTCTGGTGGCGCCGGCGCTGGAGAAGCTCGGCCTCAACAAGATGGCCGTGCACATGTTCATCTTCTACTGGGGCATGCTGTCATCGATCACGCCGCCGGTCGCCATCGCCTCCTTCGCCGCCGCCGGCATTGCCGGCGCCCCTGCCATGAAGACGGGATGGCAGAGCATGTGGGTCGGCAGCATCATCTATTTCATCCCGTTCTTCTTCGTGCTGAATCCGTCGCTGCTGCTGCAGGGCGAGATGCCCTATGCTGAAGCCCTTGGCCTCACGGCCCTCGCCTGCGTCGGCATCGTGTTCATCTGCGGCGGCATTCAGGGCTACCAGGCCTATGTCGGCGATCTCCGCCGGGCCGGTGCGATGGAATGGCCGCTGCGCGTGCTGCTGATCCTCGGCGGCATCACGCTGGCGACGCCCGGCGGCGGCATCAATCCGCTGTCGCAGTGGCAGATCGCGATGCTGGCGCTGGCGATACTGGTGCCGACGGTGCTGGTGGCACTCGTGCTGGTGCGGAGGGGGAATGGGAAATTGGCGGTGTCATGACCGCGGCAGATCAGGAAAGATCGTCGAGATCAAAACTCTTCCGGACACGGATCGATGATCTTCCACAACTCGGTGCCGTTCTTGACCTTCTTCATCTCCGGCGTAAGGCCGCCATTGCGAGCGAGCCAGCTCTTCACGGTGGCCGGATAATAGGACATCAGGTCGGACGTCCCTTCCTGGCTGATGACCTTCATGCCGAAAGTGAAAGCCTTATCGTAATAGGCCTGATGAAAGCCGAGGCTGGCACGCGGCGTGACGCAGACCTTGTTGAGCGGCACGATGCCGAGCACGAGGGTGCAGGCCGAATTGCAGATGCCATCGATGATCACCCGCTCGCGACGAGCGCGGATGCGCTCATACTTCGCCTTGTATTCCTCGACATAGCCGCCGTGATCGCGGGTAATGCGCAGATCGGCATGTGCGGGCGCGACGAAGAGCACCACCAGCGACGTCAGCAGAGGCAGCAACAAAAGGCGCATCGGGCCATGAAACCGGTAAGAAGAAATCCCCCAAGACCGCCACCCCGTGGGGGCATTGGCCTAGCCGTCCGATTCTGGCCGGACAGTGCTAGCAATTCGTTAAGCATCGGCTTCGAACGAAAAAAAGGCAGGAACATGGCTCGGCCGCGCCAGGACGTAGCCCGGATAGAGCGAAGCGTCATCCGGGTTTCAGAGTATCAGCATGTCGCTGGTTCCCGGATTGCGCTGCGCTCCATCCGGGCAACATTCAGCCATTCAGGAACATCCGATAGACGGGATTGTCCGTCTCGTCCTCATAGGGATAGCCCAGCGCATCCAGCCGCTCGCCCATCCGGCCGCGATCGGCTTCCGGCACCTGCAGGCCGACCAGGATGCGGCCGTAATCGGCGCCGTGGTTGCGGTAGTGGAACAGCGTGATGTTCCAGTCCGGCTCCATCTGGTCGAGGAACTTCAGCAAGGCTCCTGGCCGTTCCGGGAATTCGAAGCGGAGGATCACCTCGCCCTTCAATTCCGGCGGCGCGCGCCCGCCAACCATATAGCGGATATGCAGCTTGGCGGTTTCGTCGGCGCTTATGTCGAGCACCTTGTAATCGAGCGCGCGCAGCTGCTCGATCAGTTTTGCCTTTTCCTGCCGGGCATCGGAGAGCTTGATGCCCACAAAGACGTTGGCTTCCTTTGCCTCGGCATAGCGATAGTTGAATTCGGTGATGACCTGATTGCCGATGGTCTGGATGAAGCGGCGATAGCTGCCGGGCTTTTCCGGGATGGTGACACCAAGCAGGATCTCGCGAGCCTCGCCGACCTCGGCGCGCTCGGCCACATGGCGCAGGCGGTCGAAGTTCATGTTGGCGCCGCTGCTGATGGCGATCAGCGCACCTGATCGCGCGGGGTTCGCAGTGGCATAGGCCTTCAGCCCGGCAAGCGCTAGCGCGCCGGCGGGTTCGGCGATCACGCGCGTATCCTCGAACACATCCTTGATCGCCGCGCACATCTCGTCGGTGTCGGCGGTGATCACGTCGTCCAGCAATTCGCGGCACAGACGGAAGGTCTCGACGCCGGCCTGACGCACGGCGACGCCATCCGCGAACAGGCCGACGCGATCGAGCACGACACGGTCGCCCGCTTCGATCGCCGCCTTCATCGACGCCGCATCCGCGGGCTCGACGCCGATCACCTTTGTCTCGGGCCGCAGGAATTTGATGAAGGACGCGACGCCAGCGGCAAGCCCGCCGCCGCCGATCGGCACGAACACCGCTTCGATCGGATCGGGATGCTGCTGCAGGATCTCCATGCCGATGGTGCCCTGCCCGGCGATCACATCGGGATCGTCATAGGGATGCACGAAGGTCAGCTTCTGCTCGACCTCGAGCTTGCGCGCATGAGCGGCAGCTTCATCGAAGGTGTCGCCGAACAGCACGGCGTTGCCGCCCCAATAGCGGACGGCATCGATCTTGATCGGCGGCGTCGTCACCGGCATCACGATGGTCGCCTTGATGCCGAGCTTCTGCGCCGATAGCGCCACGCCCTGCGCGTGATTGCCGGCCGATGCGCAGATCACGCCGCAGGCGCGCTGCTCGGGCGTCAGCTGCGCGATGCGGTTATAGGCGCCGCGGATCTTGAACGAGAACACCGGCTGCAGATCCTCGCGCTTGAGCAGCACCGGGCTGCCAATACGGGCGCTGAGGCGCACCATCTTGTCCAGCGGCGTCTGCACCGCGACGTCATAGACGCGGCTGTCGAGTATCTTGCGAACGTAGTCGGTCACGGCGAAGTCCTGGAACATGGCGCCGCACGACCCGCGCGGCGCAATTGAGGGGCGAGATGGGCACCGAAATGCGAGGAAAATCAAGCCCGTTCTGTAGATGGGCACCTATGACGGGCCATCGGTAAACACTTACAACACTTTGTTAACCGTGAGGTAGAGGCCTGCTGCCTAGGCTCGCCGCGAAAGACGATGCCAAGAATGGCGGCCGGCATGCCCTCTGCGACGGACTGGACGACGACACAGAACCTGCAAGACCCGATGCGTCAGGTCTGGGTCGATCACGCACGCGGCATCGGCATCATTCTGGTCGTGCTCGGCCATGTGCTCGGCGGCCTCTACAAGCCCGGCCTGTTTCCCAACGAGACGCTGCTGCGCTGGATCATCTACACGCTCTACACCTTCCACATGCCGATGTTCTTCTTCCTCGCCGGACTGAATGCGCGGCACAGCCTTCGCCGAGGCGCGTCGTCATTCCTTGCCGGCAAGGTCACGACCATCGCCTATCCCTATGTGCTGTGGTCGCTGATCCAGGGCAGCGTCATCATGCTGATGGCGCGCGAAGCCAACAACCCGCTGACCGCAGGCGACCTCGCCGGGATCTGGTATCGCCCGATCGGGCAGTTCTGGTTTCTCTATGCGTTGATGATCTGCCATGTCTTGGCCTGCATCGTCACCCGGCAGGCCGTGATGGTCGGCCTTGCGATTTCCGGCTTCGTCATTTTCTCATGGTTGCACGATCCGCCGGATCTCGCACTCACCCTGCACCATTTCGCCTTCTATGTGGTCGGCCGCTACGCGCCAGATGCCATGATCCGGTCGCAGGTCCGGCCGCTCGCAGGCTGGCTCACATGGATCGGGCTGGTCATCGCCTTCGCCATCGCCGCGGCCATCGATGGCAGCCGGTTCGGGCTGCATCCGAATGGCATCACCGCGCTGCCCGCATCGGTGCTCGGCATCGCCGCGGTGATCCTGCTGTCGAAACTGCTGGATCCGCGCTGGTATCGCTGGCTCGCCGCGATTGGCACCACATCGATGTCGATCTACATCCTGCATATCCTCGCGGGCTCCGGCATGCGGATCGCGATGATGAAGCTGCACGTCCCGCCATGGCCGTGGGTCTATGTGATCGCAGGCACGGCCGCCGGCGTGCTGCTGCCGATGCTGGCGCATGTGACACTGCGACGCCTCGGCCTGCTGACGGCGCTGGGCCTCGCGCCCTCGCCGATCATCCGCGTCCAGCCCGCGCCATCGCTGGCCGCGGCGCAGCGCTAGCGCGATCAGGCTTGCTGCAGCGACCATCCCCCCGAGACTTGCGAGGAAAGTCATCCAAAACCGTGAATCCTCGTCTGAATTGATACCGGGCCGTAGGATATGGCGAGCAACGCGTCGAGTGGCGGCTCTGGAAAACGTCCTTGGCTTCCTATTCTCGAACGGAGGGAGGGATTAAAACTTCTTCCGCTGAGGCCTTCGGTACCAGACCCTCACATTCTGGAAAAGGTGACCGCCAGTCAAACGGACGTCGTCACGGCATCTTCGATAGCGCGCGGTCCATTTCTCGCGCTATCACTATCGAAGACCTAGCGTCCAGATGCACTCCGTCTGACCAGCGCAGCTGAGATTGATCTTCCGCCAAAGGAAGCCAGTCAGCCAGATCTGTAAATTGTGCATGCGCAAGGTTCGTGGAGAGTCGGTGGGTGCTGTGTTGGAGTTCAGGGGCAAAAGGCAAATCGAACAACAGCACTTTCGAGCCCGATCGCCTGAGATCGAGGATCAACCTTTTGAGGTTGTTTATATTGGGCTTCACGGATTCGGCAGTATAAGAAGCCGGCTTCAGATAAATCGGAGCGATCTCATGACGAGTGCTCGGCCCAGCAGCGAGAATTTGCTCCACGTTCAGCTTCTTTTTCTGGTCGCCGGGTCTTAGAATCCATCGAACTATCCGGAGCGGTGCGGGCCTCCGCTCTACAACATCTCGCACTAATGCCAAGTCCGCGGGCCTTGAGAGAACATTGGCCTCTACCAGAACTACCCGAGGCCGCTTCGGCATCGATGCAATGATCTCGAGACCGGTCAATGACGACCCACCTTCGAACGACAAATTTTTAATGCCGGGCGTCTCGAAAAACTCCTCTGAAAGACGGTGAGCAAGAGAACTTCCGACAATGACAACACGAGCGTCGCGCGATCTCCAGTAGCTATTGGCAACTCGCAGATTAGAAGCGTCCGTCGAGATCGCTTCGCCCTCTCCTCCACCTTCGACAAAAGCGGGCGCGACCCAAAGCACGCCCACGAGGAGCGCTGCACATATGGCGCATTTAAGTAGCCATGCTGTCATCAGAATTGAAAGTAAATGAAAGAGCTATCTGGACCGGCTTCGACGAACATTAGCGCGACAAGTGCGCCGTACGCGAACGGCTCGACGTGTCGGCACTTCGTTGCCAAGAGGCCACGGAGATCACTTGTGTGCTGAATCACGACAGGGAGCGCATAGACTATCGCCAGCGTTCGATAAACCTTAGCCGGATTTTCCAGGTTGGTCACTCCAAATAGCATCCCATAAATGTACGATGCGGCATGCTCGAAAGACGGAAGCTTGAAGAATATCCAGAGAAACGACACGCAGACAAAAACCACGAGCGCTCGGGCCAACGCCAACGCAGGATGAGATATTTTATTGAGCAGAGGAAGGAAAGGACGCTCTACAACCAACAATCCTCCATGGAGGAAGCCCCAGACGAGATAGCTCAGTCCGGCGCCGTGCCAAAGCCCCCCAAGCGACATAACAATCATGAGATTGATACAGGTTCTGACTGTACCGTGCCGATTCCCGCCAAGAGGTATGTAGAGATAGTTTCGGAGCCATGTCGACAGAGAGATATGCCAGCGCGTCCAAAATTCGGAGAACGACTTGGATTTGTATGGAAGGTTGAAGTTATCAGCCAGGCGATAGCCAAACAGCAGGCCAAGACCTACGGCGATTGAAGAATAGCCGAAAAAGTCAGCATAAATCTGCGCGCTATAAGTGAAAACAAGCAGCCAGCGATCCGCAGCCTGGACCAGTCCGAAGGCCGGATAGTCCATATTGGCAGTGATCTCGTTCAAGTTGTTCGCAACAAACAGCTTGAAAAAATATCCAATGATTATCCACTTGGCGGCTTCGACAACGTCAATGTCCGCGAAACGTTTGCGCACGATCTGCGGCATGAACACTTCAGCCCGCGTGATCGGCCCTGAGACAAGCTGTGGAAAGAAAATGATGTAGAGAAAAGTCTCAGCGACGGATGGCTGCTTCCGGTCGGCCTTTGTGAGATCGACCATCAAACTGATATTGTGAAACACAAAGAACGAAATGCCAATCGGCAGAGGAGCGTTCAACAGAATGTCGCCGACAACGCTATTGGTTTGAATGGGCAGGTTGAGGAAGAGAAACTTATACTTGAAGAACGCCAACAGCAGCAAATTGAAGGCGATGCCTAATGGCAACCAAACTTGCCGATTTCTATATGACAGGATCAGGAAAGCATGGGTGCCCAAAACCGCGACGAGAAGCAATACGAGTAAGCTCGGCTGATCAAAGGCATAAAACAATATGCTGGATGCCACGAGCAATGGGACTTGGAGCCGCCCAAAAACGGGCGAATAATACAGAGTCAGAACAATTGCAGTGAAAGCGCCGAATTGCCAGGACGTAAAGGTCATGGCATCTTTGTGGACTAGTCGGAGCTATCCGAACAAGCCCCGATCTCGAAAATATGCATATTTGTTAGCAACGGCCTTCCAAACAAGGCTGCGCTAGCGCGGCAATTTCTTTGAGTAGCGGCTGCGATCGCTAAACCCGAGCTCGGGTGACGCCGCGACGGAGCCATGAATTGTCGGCCCCATGGCTCCCTCCGACATGAAGGATCAGCTCGACTACTTCCCCCATAGCTCAGGAACAGACACCTATAGCTATCACGCCTGCTGCAGCACGTGTGCCGGTTCGCCCGCCCGTACATCCTGATCCCAGGGACAAGCCATGGCAAAGACCATCCAGAACAGCACGCTGATTTCGCCGGAGCTGATAGCGGTCAGCGGCATATGGATCAGCACGCCACCGAGCGCGATGGCGCCGAGCACGACGCCTTCCCGCGTCGGCATCCGCCACGCTGCCGAGACGCTCCACAGCGCCACCCAGAGATAGGCAGCCAGGCAGACCATCCCGACCGGGATGCCGAAGGTCACCCAGCTGGCGATGATCTGGCCGTCAATCGGCATCGAACCTGCGACCCCGACATCGGTGAAGGTGAAGCCCACGCCCCACAGATAGCTGTCGGGCGCATTCCACAGGGTCACGAATTCCTCGAGACGCTCGGCACCGCTGCCGTCCTCCGAACCGCTGCCGAGCGATTGCAGGCGCGTGAAGATGGCATCGCCGAACGGCGTGAACAGCACGGCACAGGTGGCCGAGATGGCGATGCCGATGCCCGTCGTCACCGCCCTTACCCGCGTCGCGGCGAACACCATGCAGAACATCACGCCAAGTGCCAGGCCAAGCCAGCCGGCGCGATAGAGCGACAGCAACAGGCCCAGCGCCGCCGGCCCCATGGCCAGCAGGGACTGCCAGCCCGGACGCGTGAAGCCGAGCAGCAGCAGGCCGGTCGCCGTGAACGTGCCATAGGTTGCCGGCCCGTTCATCGTGCTGAAGACGCGCACCATGTAGGGCAAGGGATAACCGGCCGAAGTGATACTGGCATAATTCATCCAGAACCGGTCCCAGGCCGGCGGATCGACATATTGCCAGATGCCGTAAAGCCCGGTGATCGGCAGCACCACGAAGAAGGCACCGGCCATCGCATTGACGAGTTCACCATCGGCCTTGGCACGCAGCTGCAGGGCGATGGCGTAAAGCACCGGCGCGCTCCATTTCAGCGCACCATTGGCGGCATTGAACCAGTCATTCTGCAGCATCGACGCCACCGCGGCATAGGTGATGCAGAACAGGATGACGATCGGCGCGATCATCCAGGGATTGCGCGGCCGTTCGGTGAGCGACAGCCAGGTCCAGATGCTCGGCAGCGGCATCAGGATGTACAGCAACGGGCCGATCAGCATGATGCTCTGCTGGTCGAAGCCCACGGAGACGTCAACGAAGCGCCGCACGAAAGGCGCGAAGGCGAACAGCAGGATGGCGCCCTGCACATGCGCGCCGGCGCTCTGGCGCCACGCATACCAGCCGGCCGCGGCGCAGCCGACCACGAAGAGCGGCCGCGACAGCGAGCCCAGTACCGGCCCGATCGCGATGGTCACGAGCAGCAGCAGCACGGCCGGCAGCCAGCCCGCAAACAGCAGGTCGAGTAGTCGCGCAGTGAGTCGGCCCTGATTCATGCGGTCAGACTATAACGATCCCCCGGTGTCCTGAAGGTGCGCCGGCCGACGCAGCGTAGGACAAAAGGGCTGGCTTTTACCGACGCCGTGGCTATGGTGCGCGCCACGCACTCGTAGCTCAGCTGGATAGAGCATCGGATTTCGATTCCGAGGGTCGGGCGTTCGAATCGCTCCGAGTGCACCATTTCAGCACCGCCTATATCTATTGAAAATATTGGCGCTTTTCGATCTTCAGACCCTTCCCGGCACCACCGCTACGGCGTGAACGCAAGGGGATCATGGTGTCCCGAAAATCGCGTTAGCGGATCAAAAGTCCCAGATAAAATCCCAGACTCGTTCCCCTCCCGTTCCTATCGGGGGGGCCGCGCATGAGCTTCGATCAAGCACGTCGAGATCTCATAAACTTCCGCAGCGAGAACGCTCGCAATCCCGCCCTCTTCCACCGGCCAAGCACCGGGGCAAGCCAGCTGGAGCACCTGCAGGCGCCAGTCAGCGAGCGGCATCGGGCCCGCCTGATGGCCGGACTGGAACTGACGCTGCGCGAGATCGAAGCGATCAAGCGGGGGAACGGCAAATATGAGCCGCCGCATCGCCGGCGCCGCCCTTACCGGAGGACTCGCTGATGAGCGCCTCCCGCGAAGTCGTCATATGGTCCGGCCTCACCGCGCCCGACACCCCTATCGTCGATGTCCGGATCGGGCACCCCGGGCGTGCCGGCCCCCGCCTGGCGGAGGTGATCGATGCCTATCAGGTCGATCCGCTGTCCAGCTTCCACAAGCAGCGGTTCCATGTCCGGCAGAATCACGCCGGCATGCTGCGCCGCATCCGCGAGCAGCACGGCGCCACGCCAATCGCTGCCATCACCGGCCGGACCCTGATCGAGTGGCACGCCGGCTGGAAGGGCGCCGACAAGGTGGCCATGGCCCACTCTATGGTTGGCCAGCTGCGGACCGTGTTCAGCTTCGGGTTCACACATCTCGCCGACACTCAATGCGAGCGAATCAGCCAGATCCTGCACCGGCTCAAGTTCCCGATGGCAGGCGCGCGCACCGAGCGGATCACCGCCGACCAGGCCGACGCCGTCCGGACATGGGCGCACATCGTCGGCTGGCATTCGATCGCCCTCGCCCAGGCGCTGCAGTTCGAGCTCATCCTCCGGCAGAAGGACGTCATCGGCGAGTGGGTGCCGGTCCCTGAGCCCGGCGATTCGGAGGAAGTCTGGGGAGACCAGAAGTGGCTGCGCGGCCTCCGTTGGTCCGAGATCAGCGACGACCTCATCCTCCGCCACGTCACCAGCAAGAGGCAAAAGCCGGTCGAGGCCGACCTCGGTCTGTCGCCGATGGTGATGGAGGAGCTCGCTTTCCTCGATGAGATCCCATCCGGCGATGAGCCGGTGATCATCAACGAGGCGACCGGCATGCCGTGGACCGCGTCGGAGTATCGTCGGAAGTGGCGCATCGTCGCCCGCTATGCCGGCGTGCCGGACAACGTGTTCAACATGGACTCGCGATCGGGCGGGATCAGCGAAGCATTCGAGGCCGGCGTCACGCCGGAGCGCATCCAGAAGTCGGCCACGCATTCCGACTTGCGGATGACGTCGCGATACAATCGCGGTGATCAGCTGCGGGCGGCATCAGAGGTACAGCGCGGCCGCGCCACACAGCGTCGCGAGCTCGACGCCGACACCCGCGCCGCCCGCTGGCATGAAGCACAAACCAATGACGTTCCGGTCCAAGGCGGCAAGCGGCGCACTGGCGGTGCGGCATGACGGTCGCTTCCAATGACCGCGGCCGTGAGGCGGAAAGCCTCATCCGTATGGCCGAATCTCTCGGTCAGATTGCCCGCGGCCGTTCCGACAATGGTCGGCCGCTCGCTGCCGAAAACGCAAGGCAGATCGCCAGGAACGTCCTGATCGAACTCGATTTGACATGGCCCAAGGTCCAGCCACCGCGGATCAAGGTGAAGACCGCGCTAGACGCCAGCGAGCAGTTCATCCTGAGCGCCATGATCTCTGAGCCCGGCGGAGAGATCTCGTGGACCTTTGTCTTCAAAAAGCTTGGCGAGCGCGTCGCCACCGGCCGCCTTAACTGCCTGCGGTCGCTCGGGCTGATCGAGCACCCCGGCTACAACCGCTGGAAGATCACTGAAAAGGGTCGCATCGCATTTGCCCTGCAGACAGCCTGTCGCACGCCCGCGCTCAGCTCCAA
>NZ_JBIISY010000138.1:0-16154 GCF_044340795.1 Tardiphaga sp. | reverse complement strand
CGCCAGGTTGACGATCGAGCTTGGCATGGCTCGCGGGACGGCATCTGCCCGCTTGCGCAAGGGCGATACACTCCACGCCGCCCGCGAGCTCATACAAGCGACAGCCTGCTCACTTTCCTTACTGAACCGCAGCGCCCCGCGAACTGAATTGCTGCCTGAAGAAAAAATCTCCGATTGCATCGCTCGGGCCTTCGTTCCTGCGAATTGCGATCTGGTCAGCGGGATAATCGAGGCTTTGCTCGTGCTGTTTGCAGATCACGAACTGTCCCCGGGCACATTCGCAGCGCGGATCGCTGCATCAAGCGGCGCCCCTCTCCATTCCTGCGTCACGGCAGCGCTCTGCACGATGACCGGGAGCGAAATCGGACGCCATTATGCCCAGATGGAACAGGTGTTTGTGCGATCCGGCGATGCCAGCCGGATCATCGAACGTGCGCGCGCCGCCATCCGGTCAGGCAGTTCCCCGCTGGGATTTGGACACCCCCTCTACCCGGCAGGCGACCCCAGAGCCGAACATCTTTTCCAGTTGATGCGCCAATGTGGCCCGGCAACGCAAGATGGGGAGAATATCCTGCTCTACGCTGAAACGATCGCTCGCGAATTTGAGATCCACCCTCGCCATGAGTTGGCGATCCTCGCCCTGACGACCGGGCTTGGCTTTCCGCACGGTTCCAGCGCCGGGCTGTTCGTCCTGGCGCGACTGCCCGGCCTTGTTGCGCACATTCTCGAGCAGCGTCTCGATGGAAGGATATTGCGGCCCAGAGCTAAGTTCGTCGGGCTAAGTTCCTTGGGCTAAGCTCGCTTTGGCACGCCGAGCCTTGAGACCGGCCACAAGCGCAGCCAAAAGCGCAAGGAGCGCGGCCATTGAAAGGCCCGCGTCCGACCCGGCGCCGAAGAAATGGAAGCTGCACGCCATGAGAGCTGCACCGATGGTCTGACCCGTCAAGCGCGCGCTTGCCTGCATGCCGGCAGCAGCTCCACTGCGCTCCAATGGCCCCGAGGCCAGCATCGTTCGATTGTTGGGGGTCTGAAACAAGCCAAATCCAAGGCCGCTTATGAGCGAACAGCCGAGCAGGCTGACCAGATGATTTCCTGTCGGCACAAACGTGAAACAGACCAATCCCAAGGTAAACAGGAGAAGACCGCAAGTCGCGAGCGCATCCAGTGGAGAATGCATGGAAATCCTGCCAGAGGCCAGCGCGCCTGCAGCGACGGCGAATGCCCAGGGTGTAATGATCAGCCCGGTCATAAAGGTGTCGATGCCGAACCTGAAATTCAAAAGAAAGGGCAAAGCGATGAGAGCCATCGTCTGAGCAGCAAACGTAAGCAGCGAGGCAAGGTAGGCAAGACGTAAGGCGGGATAAGCCAGCAGGTCGACGGGAAGCATCGGCTTGCCGGAATTCCTTTGCTTGCGCACCAGAACTACAAGCGCAGCCACGCCGAAAGTAGCCTCGAATACGGTTGCATAACTCAAGCGCCACTGCGCGAGATTGATGAACGACAGCGCAAGCATCCCCAGTCCTGCGGCGCAAAGAACAGCCTGGACCTTGGCAAAGCCTTTGGCGCCACCCGTCTCGTCAGGCAGCGCCCGCCAACCCGCTAAAAGCGATAACGCGCCGATAGGCAGGTTTATCGCAAAGAGGATCGGCCACTCTGCAACCCGCAGCAGCACGGCAGCGACAGTGGGGCCGGCTGCCGAGGCAATGGCGACGACAAGAGCATTGTAGCCTATGCCGCGTGCGACCCTGGATTGCGGATAGATATATCGAATAAGGGCGCCATTGACGGACATGACCCCGCCCGCACCAAGCCCCTGAAGCGCCCTGCATATCGCCAACCCCTCCAGGTTGCTCGACAGTGAACAGCCGATCGATGCGATCACGAAACAAATCAGCCCCGCCTGATAGACCTTGCGGTAGCCAATCCACTCGCCCAGAGCCGCGAGCGGAAGCAAAGTCATCATGACCGCGATCTGATAGGCATTCACGATCCAGATGGAAGCAGCAGGCGAAACATCGAGCGCCGCGCCAATCGCAGGCAGCGCGACATTTGTAATCGAGCCGTCGATAGTTGTCATGCCGATGGCCAACCACATTGCCGCCGCCGCCATCCAACGCTTTCGCGGCGCAAGCCCCCGGTATGGCTCACCCAAACTCATCGCGCATGCCTTTCGTCCATGTCGGTGCTGAAAAGCCGCTCAATATCGCAGCGTCAGGCTCATCATGCCATAAGTCCCACCGCCATAGCCCGCCCGCTTCAGGACGTTGCCGGCAAAGAGATGCTCGCTTTCGGCAGACAAGGTAACGTGGTCGTTTACTGCCCAGGAAGCCACGACCCTGGCTTGCGAGCCTACCGTCCGACCGGAAACGTTCTGTGTTCCAGCATAAGGTCGCATCAGACCGCCATAGACTGCGTCATTGCGGGCCAGACGGTGAAGAAAAGCGTAATCAGCGGTGATAGTCACCCCTCTTGTGGGAATAACGGCAATGGTCGGTGCCAATATAGCGACGTTGCTCTGACTGATGAGCAAACCTTCACCCAGATAATTCGAGCTCGCGTAAAGCTGATTGAAGCTCTTGATAGGGCCATCCGGGTCGAAGCTGTTGCCTCCTGAGCCCATATCAAGACGAAATCCGGCACGAACTCGAACGCCCTTTTCCTTCACGAGGACGCTTTGAACCAACGACGCGGCCCAGGCATCGATGTTTCGGCCCTTGTGCTCACCCGTCTGACGAATGGCGGTCCAGTCCACCGACACGGGACCACGGCTGCCCCACAAACGTATGCCAAAACTCTTGCGCTTGTCGGCCCCTTGCGATGGGCCAGCCAAGCCCCTGACATTCGATGTCACAAATAGAAAGGGATCGAGGTAGATATTTCCCGCTCCCTTTCCGCGGGCGACAACGATACTGGCGTTCACACCCTTAAGACGTTCATCGCCATTTACCTGTTCATCGAAGGCACCATTGCCAAGCCGCGTCACTTTATACGAGAAGGCGCCGACGCGAAAATTGCGACCGTGCACGTATGTTCTGAGACCATTCCATGTCCGATGCAGATTGGGGCCGTCGCTGATTGCGATCAACTGTCGCGGTCCATCGGAGAACTCCATCCGTCCAACCATCGCACCGATCAGATAATCACCGACATGCGTTGCCGCCTCTGCAAATAATTGCTGGACCGCCACATCATTCCGGTAATTTCCAGGAGTGACCGTGCCTCTATAGTTCGGCGTAAAGCCGTTCCCATGGCCACCGACCTGAGCGCTCCCAAGTTCACCATACACACGAAGATGCTCTCCCAGATGCATGTCGGCACCAGTGACTACGCGAGACTCCAACTGACTGAAATCGTTTCCTTCCATCAACGCGGCGTCGTCGTAAGCGTCGATGCGAACGCGCGCTTCCGCGCTGAGCGTCAAGGTCACATCGTCGCCGATCAGGGGCATGGCCTTTAAGGCAGGGGCCTCACCATCACGCCTTAGTCGAGACCAGTCTTCAGCCCATCGTTCGACAAAGAACGGTCCGGCA
Source organism: Tardiphaga sp. (assembly GCF_044340795.1). Lineage (GTDB taxonomy): Bacteria > Pseudomonadota > Alphaproteobacteria > Rhizobiales > Xanthobacteraceae > Tardiphaga. Next base: position 12,624 of record NZ_JBIISY010000138.1, on the reverse strand, counting down.
GCAGGCCCCCAGCCTGCCGCCTGCATCGGGTACGGCTCGTTCTCAGGAGTAACACGAGAGCCTGATGAAGTCTGGCTCACGACCCCCTTTTCCTCGCGAGGCTTGTCGCGAACTGCTGGCGCAGCACTTTCCTGCGCGCTCGCCTCACAAGCGCACGCAACAATCAAAAACCCGGTGACTGCACCAGAAAAGGCACCCATTCTTGAATCCTCTCGCAGGGTGACCGTCGTTGCGGTCGCTATTTTTATGGGGCCCCGGCACGCCAGGAACGCTGTTACCTGAGCCGTGCAGGCGGCCACTGAGATGCCCCGCCGCCCCCGGAAACACATCAGAAATCATTCTATATCAAAGTTATATAGTTCGATATAGATGTTTTTTGCAATCATCTGAAAATCTTCGCACCTGAAGGGGGTAGCAGCCCACCGTATTGGTTTTCCTTACTTTTCTGGCCTGACATGCGAACCGAAGCGAGGTCGAGGTCGATCCGCAAAGGCGTTTGCCCGTCCCTCCCCCTTGCCAAGAAAGATCGCGGATGGCTCTTGCATTACTTCTATCTAGAGGTATTCTCGCTCGAGTCTCTGATCAGCAAGCCGACGTAAAGATCGGTTGCGACGGAGGCGAGAAAGTTCCGCTGCGACCATGCCACAGCGGCAAATCTGGAGACTGGAATGCCTGGGATAGGAGCCCCCGCCAACGAGCGGACGTCTGCGCTAGCGCAATTGGATGACGCACCGCTGGGCGCAATGCAGATCAGAACTTTTGTATTGTGCGCCCTGGTGGCACTGCTTGACGGGATCGACAATCAATCGATCGGGGTTGTGGCGCCGCTGATGGCCAAAGACCTCGGGCTGACGAAAACCTCCCTTGGACTGATTTTTTCGATCGCGCAGATCGGTGCGACCCTCGGAGCACTGGGTTTTGGACCATTTGCAGATCGATTTGGTCGCAAGACCGCGACGCTCGTTGCGCTTTCCGGCATTACAATATTCACTTATCTGACGGCCCTGACGCCAACCTTTGCCGGGCTTCTGCTGGTGCGGTTTGCAGCAGGCATCGCATTAGCCGGCGCCATACCCTGCGTCCTTGCCTTGGGGTCTGAATACGCGCCCCTGAGGCTGCGAGGCACGGTCGCCAGTGCAATCTTCGCAGGCTATCCCCTGGGAGCATCGATCGGCGGCGTTGTCAGCGCTTACCTTCTGGCCTCCTACGACTGGCGTTGGGTTTTCTACATCGGCGCACTCATGCCGTTTCTCACGCTTATTGTCCTGTGTTTCTATCTGCCGGAATCGCTTCGCTTCCTGCTGTCAAAGGGCGGGCGCGAAGACAGCATCAAACGCATAGCTGCATCCTTGGGGATCACCATCGAGGCTTCGGAACAGACGGCAACGCCCATTGCCGCCCGCAAGACCAAAGTACCGATCTCGCGCCTTTTCACGAATGGATTGCTCGCATCGACCATGCTTTTGTGGGTGCTGTATTTCTTTTGTTATGCAATGACGAAGATCATGGTCGTGTGGCTGCCAAGCCTGCTTACCGATATCGGCTTTGGCGTTTCGGATGCCGCCTTAGCCCAGGCAAGTTTCAACCTCGGCTGTGCATTGGGAATGGCAGTGGCCGGACATCTCGTCGATCGTTTCGGCGCCGCGAGGGCTCTGGCGCCGGCGCTCATGCTAGGCGCTGGTTCCGTTGCCCTTCTGGGCATCGCGGGGCACAGCTTCACGCTCGTCCTTGGCGCGGCCGCCGGCGTGGGACTGCTCATCGGTATCGGGGGTTCGGGAGCGCATTCGATCGCCGCTACCCTGTACCCAACCGAAATCCGCACCACCGGGCTCGGTTGGGGAATGGCCTCCTCGCGGCTGGGCCAGGTTATGTCGCCGATGCTTGTGGCATCGCTTCTTTCCGTCGGCGTTGCAGGCAGCGATGTCTATTTTGTCCTCGCCGTGTTCCCAGTGATAGCGGCCTTCGCTGCAATCGGGTTGGGCGCCTCGATAAACCGCCGCACCCGGGCCGCCGAGCGCCACACGGCGACCGAGCAAACAATGCAAGTGACTGCCGCAGGATGATCGAAGCCTCGCCTGCCGCACCGAAGGCCCGGTCTCTTTCGTTTGTCTTTATGGTTTTCACGGGCTTTCTCGCCATTGGAATTCCTCTTCCGGCGATCGTGTCTTTTGTGCGGCAGGAGTTAGGGCTCGGGTCGACCTTGGCGGGTTTGGCTTTCGGTTCGCAGTCGCTCGCCACGATCCTGTCCCGCCACGCAGCAGGATCCATGGTAGACAGGCACGGTGCGCGCCCCATTGCCTTAGCCGCCATGCCGGTTCTGCTGCTTTCGACAGGCCTGTATCTGGGCAGTACCCTCACTGGCTCCGCTTATACCCTTGTCTCACTTGGCCTTCTACTTTGCGGCCGTGTATTCGCAGGCATTGGAGAGAGCTTTCTGCTCATAAGCGCGATGGTTTGGGCGATAAATCTATCGGGGATATCGAATTCAGGACAAGTGATGGCACGACAAGGCCTCGCAATGTTTCTGGCGATCGGTGTCGGTGGATTTGTAGGTGTCGAACTTATGACGACTTCCGGCTTTGCTTCGGTCGCGTTCGTCGGGGGGGGCCGGTCTGCTTGGCGACGTTGATTGCGCTCACGCTTCCTAAAACCACCAGTGCACCAAATCCCTCATCGAAGGGCGCTACGGTTTTCGCGGTCCTTGCTCGCATCTGGCGTCCTGGCCTTGTTCTGGCGTTTGCTACCCTTCCGACCGCTGCCATGTCCGGCTTCATCACTCTAGCATTCGAAGCTCGTGCTTGGCATGGAGCAGGCGCCGCATTGTTAGCCTTTAGCGCCGCGTTCATTACCGTCCGCTTGGTCGGGGCACGTCTCATCCTTCGATACGGTCTGATGACAGTGTCACGGATATCGTGCATGATCCTGTTGGCAGGTCAACTCTCCCTTTTCCTCGCCACCAGCCAGTGGCTTTCCGTTTTAGGCGCTATTGCTAGCGGTATAGGCTACTCACTCGTTTTTCCTGCAATGGGTATCATCTCAATGAACGCCCTCCCAGTGCAATTTAAGGGCAGGGTAATAGGCCTCTATTCGGCCTTCTTCGACGGTTCGCTGGCAATCACCGGCCCAATTGTCGGCATGTTAGTTGCCAAATTCGATGCCGACATGATATACTTATTCGGCGCCTTCGGAGCAGCATCGAGTTTGGGCTTGCTCCTCAGCATACATTATCACGATTCCAATCGAAATCCTTAAGTCGATTTACAATCTTTTATAATATTTTTATGTTGGATTAATTTTCCAAATATAGCATCTTACACTGCAAGCTCGATGTGTCAGCAATTACAAAACCTCGCTCAAAACTATTCCCGATTCAACGAAATGCACTCGCATCGATCACGTAGTTCATGCGCAACTCAACTGGCTTCGCGGCCGAAATTGAATTCATCTCACTGTTCAACTCCAAACAGCCGTTCTTGGTGAAAGCTTGAGATAAGGCTGCGATAGCGGCACCGTAGCTGGAATATTTAGATGATGCGCTTGCCCGCCGGATCGCTCTGGCAGGCAACCGCATCACATTTCCTCAGGCCAATACAGGCGCATCGGATTGGTCACCAGCAGTTTGCGCTGCAGTTCCGGCGTCGGCGCGATGCGCGGGATCATGTCGACCAGATGCCCGTCGTCAGGGATCGCGTCCTGCATGTTGGGGTGCGGCCAGTCAGTGCCCCACAGCACGCGGTCCTGATAATCCGCGACCAGCGGCGCCACGGCCTCCGCAAAGGCATCCCACGGATCGCCAGTCGGATCGAGACGGTCGGGGCACGTCGCCTTGAACCATATGTCATCACGGCTGTTCAGGAACGCGCGGAACGCCTTCATGTCGGGGCCGTCCGGCCCCTGCGTCACGTCGGGGCGGCCCATGTGATCGATCACCAGCGGCACCGGGATCGCGTCCATGAAGGGGCGCAGTTCCTCAAGAATGTCCGCCTCGAAATAGATCACGACATGCCAGCCTTTCGGCAGGCGGTTGGCCACTTCGAGGAACTTGTCCTTGGGCGCATCGTCGACAAGACGCTTGAGGAAGTTGAAGCGGATGCCGCGAATGCCGCCTTCGTGCAGGGCCGCAAGCTCGCTTTCCGAGATCGCCGGATCGACAACGGCAACGCCGCGTGCCTTGCCCTCACTTTTGGCGATGGCATCAAGCGTGGCGGCATTGTTCGTGCCGTGGCAGCTTGCCTGCACGATCACGTTGCGGGCAAAGCCCAGATGATCGCGCAGGGCGAACAGCATGTCCGGCCCGGCGTCCTCGGGCAGATACTTCGCCTTGGCGCTGAACGGGAACTGCGCCATCGGCCCGAAGACATGGCAATGCGCGTCGATCGCGCCTGCAGGCGGGGTGTAGAGCGGCTTCGACGGAGCGCCGTGCCAGGAAACGATACGATCAGACATAGACAATCCCATCCATCAGCTTGCGCGCAGTGCGCAGCAGAGCAGCGCTGGTAACCGCGCCGTTTTCATCGGTTTCGAGCACGCAGGTCATCTCACCGGTCGGGTGTTCGACCGATAGGGTCTTGCGCGCAGCCGCCGGAACATGCGCCACTTCGGCAGCGGGTGAACCTTCGAGCAGGCAGGCCGTCGCCACCGATACCGCGCCCAGCACGCCGATCGTCGCATGGGCGCGATGCGGGATGAAGCTGCGCACCGTCACCGCCCCGCCATTCTTGGGCGGCGCGACGAGCATCATCTTGGGCACGGACTTGTCCGTCACGTCGCCCAGATTCATCCGTTCACCCACCGCAAGGCGGATCGCCTCTATCCGCGCCTTGAGTTCTGCATCGGCATCAAGCGTTTCGCGATCCTCGTAACCGGTGACGCCCACGTCCTCGGCCTTGAACACCACGCAGGGCATGCCGTTGTCGATCAGGGTAACCGGCACGCCGTTCACCACATCGACCGCATTGCCGGTAGGCAGCAGCGCGCCGCATGAGGAACCGGCTGTATCGCGAAACTCCAGCGGCACCGGGGCATGGGTTCCGGGCACGCCGTCGATGGCGGCATCGCCTGCGTAAGTCACCGTACCACCCGGCGTCTTCACGGTGGCGACGGCAACCTGCCCGGTGTTCTCCATGTAGATCGCCACCCGCGTTTCATCGCCGGTCGCAGCCACAAGTCCACGCTCGATCGCGAAGGGACCGATCCCTGCAAGGATATTGCCGCAGTTCTGCGCGTCAGTGACGACAGCCTTGTCGACGAAGACCTGCAGGAACAGGTAATCGACGTCGATCCCTTCGCGCGCAGATTTCGCCACGACGGCGACTTTGCTGGTCAGCGGATCGGCGCCGCCCATGCCGTCGATCTGGCGCGGATCGGGGGACCCCATGACGCCCAGCAGAAAGGCATCGCGCGCCGCCGGGTCGGCGGGCAGATCGTCCTTCAGGAAGTACCCACCCTTGGACGTCCCGCCGCGCATCCACATGCAGGGAGCGCTGACGGAAGGGTCAGACATACTTCAGACCTTCCTTCTCCAGACGCTCACGCATCTTATACATATCGAGGCCAAGCACGCCGTTCGCCAGCTTCTCGCGCTTTTCGCCTTCGTTGGCTTCGCGGGCCTGCGCGGCGGCAAGCACTTCTGCGGCCTTTTCGCGCGGGACCACGCAGACGCCGTCGTCGTCAGCCACGATCACGTCGCCCGGCTGCACCGCGGCATTCGCGCAGACCACCGGCACGTTGACCGAACCCAGCGTGTTCTTGACGGTGCCTTGCGCATAGACCGCCTTGGACCAGACGGGGAAGTTCATCTCGGTCAGGTCGCGCACATCGCGCACGCCTGCGTCGATGATAAGGCCACGGCAGCCGCGCGCCTGCGCACTGGTGGCCAGAAGGTCGCCGAAGTAGCCGTCTTCGCAAGGGCTGGTCGGAGCGAGCAGCAGGATATCGCCGTCCTTGAGCTGTTCGATGGCGACGTGCACCATCCAGTTGTCGCCCGGCGCCGCGCTGATCGTCACCGCCGACCCTGCGATACGCGCACCGCTGTAGATCGGGCGCATATAGCTGGCGAGAAGGCCCGTGCGGCCCTGCGCTTCGTGGACGGTGGCCACGCCGCACTTGGCAAGACCGTCGATCACCGCCGGATCGGCACGCTCTATGTTCTGGACGACGATACCACTCATGACATGCACTCCTAGTTTTGTCCCGAGATGGCGAAGGCGGTGCCACAACGGAAAGAGAACTTTGGAAAGTGCGATAGGATTTGGCTAAGAGTGGGTGCATGGACATCTGGACTCTGAACCTGCGGCACCTTCATGCGGTGGAGCGAATTGCCCGTTTGGGAACGGTCAATGCCGCTGCCAGCGCCGTGAACCTTAGCCAGCCTGCGATAACACAGGCATTGGGCCGTCTGGAGGACACGCTTGGCCTGCCGCTGTTCGAGCGCCGCCATGACGGTATGATCCCGACGCGCGCTGGCGAAATCCTCAGCCCTCGCATCGCCGCCGCGCTGGCCCATGTGCGCAGTCCGCACGTCACCATGTCCCGGATGCGCGCGATGCTTTCGGTGGCGGAGACGGGCAGTTACACCGGGGCCAGTCAGGCGACGGGTCTGTCAGTGCCGTCCATCCACCGGGCGGTCAGCGACTTGTCGCTGGCGCTGCGCCGTGCGCTGGTGAGCCGCCGGGGCAAGTTCGCGATCACCACGGACGCGGGCAACCAACTGGCGCGCGAATTTCGGCTGGCGCAAGTGGAGCTGGAAGCGGGCCTGTCCGAAGTCATGGCCCTGCGCGGACACGAAACCCGGCGCATCGCCATCGGCGCCATGCCGCTTTCGCGCGCCCGCATCCTGCCCGCCGCCGTCGCGCGGTTTCTTGCGCGCAGGCCGCAGGTTCGGCTCACCATCGTCGAAGGATCGCGCGCGGAACTGGTCGAGCCGCTGCGGAGCGGCGTGATCGACGTCATGGTGGGGGCCTTGCGCGAACCCCTTACCGAACCGGACCTTGCCCAGCACCGCCTGTTCGATGACGTTCCGGCCTTCTATGCGCGCCATGGCCATCCTTTGGCCGGGGCTTCACTGAGTGGCGCGGACATGGCGCGGTTTCCCTTTACGCTCGCACCGCGCGGCACTCCGCTGCGGGACGGTTTCGAGGGCTATTTCACGAACCTTGGCTTGCCTTTGCCGCCGGTTCCGGTCGAGTCCGGGTCCGTCATGATGATCCGTCAGGTCCTGATGGGAACGGACTTCATAACGCTGCTGTCGCCCGATCAGGTATCCGTGGAAGTGGAGGCCGAATGGCTGCGTCCGCTGGCCCGCCTGCCCGAACGCTTCGCCCGTACAATCGGCATGACGACCCGCGCCTCGCTGCTTCCCACCGAGGTCCAGTCGGAATTCTTCGCCGATCTAGAAGCCGCCTCCCGCGAATGCGGCATCACACAAAGTTAGCGCAGTCTTATAGCCCTTCGCCAGTTCCGATTTGCCGCGCAAAGGCCGCGCCGCCACCTAGAGCGGCATGAGAGGAACAATAGCCCTGATCGGCTTCGGCGAGGCCGGGTCGACTTTCGCCAGCGCCGCCGGATGGGAATCGCAAGCCGCAGCGTTTGACGTTGCCGCTGCCCGTCGTCCCGCGATCGACGAACTGGGCGTGACGTCCTGCGACAGGGCGGCGCAGGCGCTCTCCGGCGCATCGCTGGTCCTTTCGCTGGTGACCGCCGATCAGGCGCTGCATGTCGCGCAGGAATGCGCCGGGCTTATCGCACCGGACGCCCTGTTCTGCGACATGAACTCCGTCGCGCCCGGCACCAAGCGAGAGGCCGCCCGCGCCTTTGCGGACGCTGGCAGGCGCTATGTTGACGTTGCCGTGATGGCCCCGGTCAACCCGGCCCGCATGGCCGTGCCGCTCAACATATCCGGCCCTGATGCGGCGGAGGCGAAAAGCGCCTTGCATGATGCGGGCTTCACCAGAATCGCCGTTGTTGGCGATGCGATCGGCCGCGCCTCCGCGATCAAGCTGGTGCGCTCGGTCATGGTCAAGGGCGTGGAGGCGCTGACCGCCGAGATGATGCTGGCCGCCCATGCCGAAGGTGTCGCCGATGCCGTCCTCGCCTCTCTGGACGCTAGTGAGAAGTCGATTTCCTGGGCGGAACGTGCCGACTACAACCTCGACCGTATGCTGGTCCATGGCCGCCGCCGCGCCGCTGAAATGGCCGAGGCTGCGCAGATGTTGCGCGATCTGGGCATCGACCCGCTGATGACTGAAAACAGCGTCGCCCGCCAGCAGGCACTTGGCGATCTGGACATCGAACCACTGCCGGAGGGCTTCGCAGCGAAGCTCGCCGCCATTACCGCTACACCTAAGGGAGAGAACTGAGCCATGTCGCTCGTCATCGACTGTCACGGTCACTACACCGTCCTGCCCAAAGCCCACGACGCCTGGCGCGAGGCCCAGATTGCCGCGTTCAAGGCAGGCGAACCGATCCCCGCTTACCCCGAGATTTCCGACGAGGAAATCCGCGAGACGATCGAGCAGAACCAGCTGAAGCTCATCAAGGAACGCGGCGCCGACCTGACGATCTTCTCCCCCCGCGCTTCGGCCATGGCGCACCACGTCGGCGATCAGGCGATTTCCGAAGAGTGGGCCTTCCACTGCAACAACCTGATCGCCCGTGTGGTCGCGATGTTCCCCGAGACGTTCGTGGGCGTGTGCATGCTGCCCCAGTCGCCCAAGGCGGACCTGACGGCCTCCATCAAGGAACTGCGCCGCTGCGTTGAGGAACTGGGCTTCATCGGCTGCAACCTCAATCCCGATCCGGGCGGCGGCCATTTTGAGCACCCGCCGCTGACCGACGAATACTGGTTCCCGATCTACGAAGTCATGTCCGAACTGGACGTGCCCGCGATGATCCACGTTTCGGGTTCGTGCAACCCGGCGATGCACGCCACCGGCGGCTTCTACATCGCGGCGGACACCGTGGCCTTCATGCAGTTGATGCAGGGCGACCTCTTCGCGAAGTTCCCCAAGCTGCGTTTCATCATTCCGCATGGCGGCGGCGCAGTGCCTTATCACTGGGGCCGTTATCGCGGGCTGGCAGACATGCTGAAGAAGCCCAGCCTTGACGAATATATCATGAACAACGTGTTCTTCGACACCTGCGTCTATCACCAGCCCGGCATCGACCTGCTGGCCGATGTGATCGCCAACAAGAACATCCTGTTCGGCTCCGAGATGGTCGGCGCCGTGCGCGGCATCGATCCGCAGACGGGCCATTATTTCGACGACACCAAGCGCTATGTCGACGCGCTCGACATCAGCGACGAGGAGCGCCACGCGATCTTCGAAGGGAACACGCGCAAGGTCTTCCCGCGCCTCGACGCCCAATTGAAAGAGCGCGGCCTGTGACCGACAAGCCTGTGAGCGACATTCACGAATACCTCGGCGCGTTCGACGATATTCCCGGCACGCGCGTCTACACCGCCGCGCGGGCGCGTCAGGGCTATCATCTGAACCAGTTCGCGATGAGCCTGATGAAAGCGGAGAACCGCACGCGCTGGCTGGCGGACGAACGCGCCTATCTGAACGAATGGCCGATGACTCAGGATCAGCGGGAAGCCGTGCTCGCGCGCGACTATAACCGCCTGCTCGATCTGGGCGGCAACATCTACTTCCTGTCCAAAGTCTTCTCCACCGATGGCCTCAGCTTCCTGCAGGCCGTCTCGACGATGACCGGCATGAGCGTGGAAGAATACAAGGCGATGATGGACGCCGGGGGCCGCTCGCCTGAAGGTGTGCGCTCGATCAAGGGGAACTATTGAAATGGCCCGCATAACCGCAGGCATCGCCACCAGCCACGTGCCGCTTCTGGGCGTCGCTGCCGATACCGGCAAGGATCGCGACGCCTATTTCGGCCCGATCTTCGCAGGCTACGACTGGACGCGCGAGTGGATCGCGCGAGCAGAAAACAAGCCCGACGTCGTGATCCTGGTCTACAACGACCACGCATCCGCCTTCGACATGAAGATCATCCCGACATTCGCGATCGGCTGTGGCGAACGCTACAAGCCTGCCGACGAAGGCTGGGGTCCGCGCAAGGTGCCCGATGTGGAGGGCCACCCTGATCTCGCCTGGCACATCGCCCAGAGCCTGATCCTCGACGAATTCGACATGACCATCATCAATGAGATGGACGTCGACCATGGCCTGACCGTGCCGCTGACGATGATGTACGGCGCGCCTGAGAACTGGCCCGCCAAAGTCATTCCGCTGGCCGTCAACGTGGTCACGTATCCGCCGCCATCGGGCAACCGCTGCTGGGCGCTGGGCGAAGCGATCGCGCGCGCCGTCGCATCTTTCGGGGAGGACCTCAACGTCCAAATCTGGGGCACCGGCGGCATGAGCCACCAGCTTCAGGGGCCGCGCGCCGGGCTGATCAATGCCGAGTGGGACAACATGTTCCTCGACGGCATGGTCGGCACCACGCAAAAGCTACGCACGATCCCGCATATCGAATACCTGCGCGAAACCGGCTCGGAAGGTATCGAAATGGTGATGTGGCTGATCATGCGCGGCGCGCTGGGCCGCGAGACGAAGGCGCTGCATCGCCATTACCATGTGCCGTGCTCCAACACCGCGATCGGGCATATCGTGCTTGAACCGGTGGACGGCACGGTGCCGCCCAGCCCCACGCTGGAAGGCAACAATGCCGCAGCGCAGGCTGCGATCTGAATTTCATCCATTTCCAAGGAGAATACCATGCGCATAGCCCTCGTGGGCGCCGGTGCTTTCGGTGAAAAGCACCTCGACGGCCTCAAGAACATCGACGGCGTGGAAATCGCCTCGGTCATCAGCCGGTCGGCCGAGCAGGCCGCCGAAGTCGCCGCGAAGTACGGCGCCCCGCACTCCGGCACCGACCTTGCCGAAGCACTGGCCCTGCCCGACGTCGATGCGGTGATCCTGTGCACCCCCACGCAGATGCACGCCGAGCAGGCGATCGCCTGCATGGATGCCGGCAAGCACGTGCAGGTGGAAATCCCGTTGTCGGACAGCTGGGCGGATGCCGAGACGGTCGTCGCCAAGCAGAAGGAAACCGGCCTCGTCTGCATGGTCGGCCACACCCGCCGTTTCAATCCTTCGCACCAGTACGTGCACAACAAGATCGCCGCAGGCGAGCTGACGCTGCAACAGCTGGACGTGCAGACGTACTTCTTCCGCCGCAAGAACATCAACGCAAAGGGCCAGCCGCGTTCCTGGACCGACCACCTCCTGTGGCACCATGCCGCGCACACGATAGACTTGTTCGCCTACCAGTCGGGCCGGATCGTCGCCGCCAACGTGTTGCAGGGGCCCAAGCACCCGGAACTCGGCATCGCCATGGACATGTCGATCCAGCTCAAGGCGGAAACGGGCGCGATCTGCACCCTATCGCTTTCGTTCAACAACGACGGCCCGCTGGGCACCTTCTTCCGCTACATCGGCGATAACGCCACCTACATCGCGCGATACGACGACCTTGTGAACGGCAAGGAAGAACCGATCGACCTGACCGGCGTAGCCGTATCCAACAACGGCATCGAACTGCAGGACCGCGAATTCATCGCCGCGATCCGTGAAGGACGCGAACCCAACTCGTCGGTGGGCAAGGTGCTCGACTGCTACCGCGTGATTGGCGAACTAGCCGCCAGCCTCGAAGCGCAGGACGGCTGGTCCTGATGACGACGCGCATCCTCGCGGACCGGCGGGTCCATTGCGTTGGCCTTGGCTGCATGAACGTCGCTTGGGCCTACGGCAACCCGCCTTCGCGCGAGGATGCGCTGGCCCTGTTCCGCCACGCGCTGGACAGCGGCTGCGATCATTTCGACACCGCCAACATCTACGGCAGCGGCGCGAGCGAGGATATCCTCGGCGAAGCCATCATGGACCGGCGCGACGAGTTTCTGCTCGCGACCAAGACCGGCATACTCGTCGATGGCCCGCACCGGGGGATCGACTGCAGCCCGGCGGCGATCACGGCCTCGCTCGATGCCAGCTTGAAGCGCCTTCGCACCGATCACGTCGATCTGTTTTACATGCACCGCTTCGACCCCAAAGTGCCGATCGCGGATTCGGTCGGCGCGATGGTTCGCGCGATCGAGGCGGGCAAGATCGGTTCTTACGGCGTGTCGGAATGGTCAAGCACACACATCCGCGAGGCCCACGCCGTCCATCCGATGGCGGCGGTGCAGACGGAATACTCGCCGTGGACCCGCAACATCGAACTCGGCGTGCTGGGCGCCACCGACGAACTTGGCATTGCCATGGTCGCCTTCTCGCCCATAGCGCGCGGAGCGTTGGGGGGTGAACTGCGGGATATCGGAACGCTCACGGAGAAAGATCTGCGCCGGTCGCATCCCCGCTTCCTGCCCGAGAACTGGCCGGCGAACCGAGCGCTGATCGATCAATTCGATGCGCTGGCCGCGGCAAACGGTGTGACCCCTGCCCAACTTTCTCTCGCATGGGTGCTCTCACGCGGCGCCCATTTGCATGTCATTCCGGGCACGCGTTCGATCGGGCATTTCGATCGAAACCATGCGGCGACGGACATAGTCATCCGGGCCGAGGTGCTCGATCGCGTTGGCAAGCTGATCAACCAGGAAACGGTAAG
>NZ_JBIISY010000003.1:0-71075 GCF_044340795.1 Tardiphaga sp. | reverse complement strand
GCAGCTTGTGAGAACATGAAAGGCGCTCACATGCCGCAGTTCTTTCTGCATATCGAATACGGCGACGGCTCCGCCCTTTCCGACCACGACGGAGCCGAGTTCCCCGACGCGGATGCCGCCATTCTTGAGGCCCGGAGGGCTCTGAAGGAATTGGTATGCGAGACCATCGACGTCGGTGGAAGGGTTGTTGCGACCCACATGAATGTTATGGACGACGGGGGCGCGGAGCTGGAGATGTGAGCATTGGCGAGATCGTGCCGCCATGCGTGAAAGCCGCTGTGACGGGATGAGCGCATCCACTGCCGTTTCAGGCGGCCATCTTCTGGCATGATTCGGCGCAGGCCCGGCAGGCGGTAACACATTCGTCCATGTCGCCGATGCGTTCACAGTCCTTCGCGCACTCTGTACAGATCTCCGCGCACTCACGGCAGGTGTGCTTGTGATGCGGCGTACCGATCAGCATGAAGTGGGCCGACGTCCGGCACATCTCTGCGCAAGCCATCATGAGCTTGAAATGCGCGGCTTCGACATGCTTGCCGCCCATCTTCAAGCAATGGTTCATTGCCATGCTCAGGCAGGTTTTGTAGCACGCAAGGCAGCTCTCGATGCAGCGGGTCATTTCTTCCGATTGCATGGTCTTATCCCTTAGCTCTTGTCGCCCAAATTATGCTGGTGTCGCTGGTTAGGCTGCAGCTTGCCTGCTTCGCTATCGTGCGTGGAGGGCTCCTCTTGGCCGGACGAGCTGGGATCACGCGCCCGTTCCCTGCTCTCGGGCTGCTCCTGCGATTTCTCGTCTAGCGTGACGTCGTAATCGGACTTTGCCACAGCAGCCTCCCTGGCTTGTGTGGCCGTAGAACAGGAGGATGACTGCATCGTTCCGAAACAAACGGACGCGGCAAAAATAAAATGCTCCGCAGGGCCTGGATGCAGTGCGGGGTCTAGAGCCTGTTCTTCTCTTCAATCGAGGTGAAGACGTTGTTGGTGTCCAGGCAGGCTTGACCTGCCTGGACACCGATGGCAGCGCTGCCAACGACCATGGCGATGATGACCACAACAGCGATCATGTTCGTGTCTTCTCATTGATTTCTATCCGTTAGAAGCGTGCGTCAACCATGAATCGTATGCTGTTGCTTTCCAATATTTGCGGAGCTTTGCGCATAGTCAGCGGGTGAGCAGCGGGAAATCAGCGACGAGACGACCGAACTAGGTGCCGGTGGCAAGCCCGTTCAGCAGAGGTGATTCAGGAATGAATCGGACGCCCGCCTGGCTCGGGCCAGCCGATGCCTTGCTGATCGGCGTGATCACTGCCACCGTCAGCGTCGGATGCTTGCTGATCATTCACCGGCGTGAATGACGGTGTGCCTGTCATCCCGGCGTTCTAGGTGGAGTGGCGCGAAGTCGTCGAATATGTTGCGAGCATCAGCCTCGCACTCCTATCAGGCAATGTTATCGGGATGGTCATATTCCGCATTTTGCCGAGCACGCTGGCCCTGGGCGGTAAGACGAATGTCGTCGCCTTCGCGGCTGCTTGGCGAGCACGTCGGTGATGAACAACCGCGCCGGCGGGCGCGCCTGATCCAGGAATTGGGCCGGACATAGCGCTCACTGCTACGCGCGGGAGCAGGCGTTGCTGGCTCGTTCTATGCCGATTTGATAGGTATCGTTGGTTCTTGAATGCCGGATTTCTGCAATTCAACGTCGGTCGTTAGCTGGTGATTGTATCGATCGTACGCCAATGAGAAGTAGCTAGGTGACCGCTAATGGCGCAAAGCCGACATTCTTAGGAAATGCGGATATACGGCGAGAGCCGGGCAGTTGCGGCAACGACGTACCCCACGTCATTCGGCTTGCGGCGTCTTTTCCTCGGTCACAGAATCCCGCGGCGGAAGGACGCGAGCGCAGCGTTCGCTCAGGCGCTCCCGGTTGTCGTGGAGACATTCCGAGACACGCTTGGTGTCCGGAATGGCATCAAAGCACAAGGTGACTGCGTCGCGGGTGCATGCCCGTCTTTGCTCGGCGGTTCCTTGCGAGTATGCGGCCGTCGCCACCGACAGTACAGATATGGAGCATATGGCGAGCAGGCGCATCGTGTCTCCTCCGATCAACGTAGAAGTCGCACCAAGAAGGCCAACGCGGTCGTCGAGGCCACAGTCGCTGCTATACCGATGCAAAGAGCCACGAGCACAGCGCCTGCTCCCCGTCTCGCGCTTCCATCATCTTGCTGGTGACGCCAGTGCTGTCCCATCGTTGATCACCGTTTGCGGCCCCAGAACGGTTCGATTCGCTGCGCATTGCGGATGAATACTGTCATCACCACGATACCCAGACACATCAGCACCGCTTGCAGAATGTATGTCGCGTTGTCGCTCAGCCCGAGAAGGATGCCAAATGCCCAGCCGCCGGCGAACGCTGCCCCGAAAACCTCGGCGCCGATGAGGATCGCCGCGGAGATGACGGTGAGGATACTGGGCCAGTGTATTGTATTTGGCTTGTTGTTGTCGGACATCGTTGCTCCAATCGCCGACTGGCTATCCCTATTCGCCTAGAAAACAAAGTGCCTTCGGCGCGTCATTTTGACTGGAGGCCTGCCTCAAATGTGAGTTGCAGTCACGTCGGCCGCGTTGGCGTCTTACTGATGGCAAGCACGGCTACGCCGACCATCCCTGCAGCGAGCGATCCGAGGAGGACGCCGACTTTGACTTCGTTCTGTAGGAGCTCGTCATCCGGGAACGCCAGCAATCCGATGAAGAGGCTCATCGTGAAACCGATGCCGCAGAGCAAAGAAACTCCATAGACCTGAGGCCAGCTCGCGCCCGCCGGGGGCCGTGCCAGCTTTAACGCAACCACTCCCCAACTTGCGAGGAACACACCGATCTGCTTGCCGAAGAACAAGCCCGCCGCAATGCCAAGCGTGACCGGCGCCATCAGTACCGATGCTGTCATGCCTGCAAAAGACACACCTGCGTTTGCGAAACCGAAGATCGGAACCACAAGGTAGGCGACCCATGGTTGAAGGGCGTGTTCGAGAACGATGAGCGGCCGGTGATCTTCGCCGCCCTCTGTCTTACGCGGCAGCGGGATCGCAAAGGCGAGCAGCACGCCGGCTAAGGTCGCGTGAACGCCGGACTTGAGCGTAAAGAACCACAAGAAGACGCCTGGGATCAGATAGAGCCAGAGCGACTGCCGCCCGATCAGTTGAAAGGCGAAAAGCATTACGACAACGGCGCCGGCTGCCATCAGCCAGCTCATCTGCAAGTTGTCTGTATAGACCAGCGCAATAATCGTAATCGCGCCCAAGTCGTCGAGAATGGCAAGGGCTGTAAGGAATATCTTGAGCGAGACTGGGACACGTTTGCCCAGTATCGCAATCGCACCGAGCGCGAATGCAATGTCTGTCGCCGTGGGTATCGCCCATCCTCTCGCGGTGGGAGCAAAAATGCCGTTGATGAAAAGATAGACGAGTGCTGGAACAAGCATGCCGCCAAGCGCAGCGACACCCGGTAAGATCCGGTCTTCCCACTTCGCCAATTGGCCTTCCAAAAGCTCGCGCTTGATCTCCAGGCCCACTAGCAGAAAAAAGACTGCCATGAGCCCATCGTTGATCCAGTGCAGAGCGGATAGCCCCGCGATCTTCACATGGAGAGCATCGAAATACAGAGGCGCCAGCCGCGAGTTGGCTACCAGCAAGGCGACGGCTGCGGCTAACATCAAAACGATGCCGCCAGCGGCCTCGTTGGCAAGCAGAGCGCGGAGCGCCGAGGTCGGACCGGAACGGGGTAAAGTCATGCGGCTGGGTCGCATGCACCTGCTGTTCGGACAACCCTAATCGGTGTGGCTCATTGTCACTTTTGCGACTTCAGCGAAGGCTGATCCCCGTGACAACTTGGACGAAGAGCAGCAAGAAACTGCCAACGCTGAGTATTCCAAAAAACCGTTGCATGCCATCACCTCTGTAAGCTGTTACCTCCATGTTTACGGTTAATGCTCTGTTAATTTTTAGATGAACGCGTCAGCATGACGCGATCGCAAAGTCGTAGGTATCCGCCGCTTCTGCGAGCCAGCGTATTGGAAAGCGCGCCCCGCATCGCCCGCAAGTTCAGTAAGGGGCGCCCAGAAGGATAGCGCGTTCAGTCCGCATGAGGGCGAGGCTGTGGCTGTCGGGCGGCTTATGTCTCCGATTGAACAGGAATTTCCCCGAAGTTTTCGCCGATCGGTAAGGGTGCAGTTCGGATCAAACGAGAATCTTCAACCGCAGCTTGGCGGTGCTTCACCGCTTCGCGGTATACCGGATCCCTAAGCATCTGAACAAAGGCATCGACGCTTGGGTATTCGGCAATGAAACAGTGGTCCCAGCGTTCATGCGCAGGTCCGATGAGCATCAGCTCGAATCGACCTTGCCAAATTATTCGCCCGCCGAGGCGCCGAAAGACGGGGCCACTTTCTTCGCCGTAACGCGCGTAGGCTTCCGCGCCGGTCGCTGTGCGTAAATCCGGATACTTGGCTTCAGGTAGCAGCCGCACCAAGTTCAACATCTGTATCGCGCCAGGCCGATCATTCTTGCGAAAGAGTGAAAATGTTTCCTTAGTCGGATCGACGAAACCTTGAGTCATTTTTACCTCCAGTGATTTTATGACGCAGAGAAACACAAACGATCCCTGGCGAGAACGACTTTTGGATCCTTGGGAGCGCATAGCCAAGGTGCAGCGAATTCACTGGTCACGCCTTTGGGTTTGCGTCATTGCGTAAAGGCAATAGGCGCAAAGCCGACGTTCATGAGCTTGGCAGTCCTGCTTTTCAGAACGTGACATTTGACATGACGAGTTCGCCTCGGCGCAATACGTGGTCTAAAGGAGTTGCAGCGATTGGCTTCGCATCACACCGATTGTCAGATTAGATCTCGGGGTATTCAATGAGACTGAAACTGGATTGGATCGCCAGGGACGTTGCAAATCAGCTTTGGTTCACCGTCGGACTTTATTGCTTGCTCGGCGTCACAGCCGCCCTCAGTGCGCTTTTTCTCGATCGCCTCATTCCTGACGCCGTGTCGAGCCGCGTGGGCGCCGACGCCGTCGATCGCATTCTCGGCATTATCGCAGCCAGTATGCTCGCTGTCGCGACATTCTCCATCTCGACGATGGTTCAGGCCTTTGCCTCGGCGGCCACGGGAGCGACACCGCGTGCGGCCCAACTGGTAGTCGAAGACAGGACGGCCCAGCGCGCCCTTGCTACCTTTATCGGCGCTTTTGTCTTTAGTCTGGTTGGATTGATCGCGCTGTCCACGGGCGCTTATGGCTCAAGCGGGCGATTGATCTTGTTCGCAGCCACTGTCGTCGTCGTTGTACTGATCGTTGTGATGCTGCTGCGTTGGATCCATCGTTTGTCACGCCTCGGGCGCCTTGGCGAAACCATTGATCAGGTCGAGCGGGCGGTAAATAAGGCGATCGATGATCGTCGCCAAAACCCTTGTCTTGGCGGCAGGCGGGCGCCATTGCTCGAGCCGCCCGGAACGCCCGTCGTCTCTCGGAAGATTGGATATGTCCGGCGGATCGATATAGGCGGGCTCTCACGCATTGCAGAACGCGGCCAATTCGACATCTGCGTCACGGCGCTTCCAGGAACCTTTGCGACATTGGACCGCAGGCTTGCGGTCATGGTCGCGTGTCACGACGACGAGATCGCACGGGAGGTCGCCAATTGTTTCCAGATCGGCGACCAGCGATCATACGAACAGGACCCACGCTTCGGGTTGATCGTTCTGTCAGAGGTGGCGTCGCGGGCGCTGTCACCGGCAGTCAATGATCCCGGCACTGCTATCGACGTCATAGGGACGATGGTGCGCGTCCTTTCGAACTGGACGGATGGAGCTGATTGTCCGCGCGATGAGATCAAGTATCCGAGGATATTTGTGCCAGCCGTGGCAGCGCGTGATTTGCTTGACGACGCTGTCGCCCCGATTGCCAGGGATGGTGCCGGACTAGTGGAGGTGGGTATGCGTCTGCAGAAGGCGATGCAGGCATTGGCGAATATTGGCAACGCAGAGATGACCGAAGCCGCGACGGCGCATGCGGAACTGGCTCTTGCTCGTGCCAGACAAGCCCTTAGCTTTGCTCCTGACATCCAACGGTTGAGCAGCGCTTTGACTAGGGACACGTAACGGCACCATCGTCTCGAAGTCAGGAGATCAACGCTGTAGGCGCAAAACCTTTCTTTGCCCAAGGGCTCAATTCGTTCCTCGTATGTCGCGATGGATCAGGGACATGAAATGCAATAGTTAGCGCATCAAAGTTTACTGTTGAAAGAAGGGCGGTTGCAGGAGTGCTGGAATGAATTGAAAGCGGCATCTTGCCAACGATTGACCACCGAGGGTGACATGGCCGTCGGACGGAAATTCCGGCGACCATGTCGATCGATAGGCTTACTTCGGATATTTGAACTCAGGCGCGTTCTTCAGGGTGTCCTTATTTGTATCCATGGTGGCGGTCCACTTCTCCGCCTTCGCATCGTACATCATCTTCACCGAATCCGGAGCCACGGCGACATAGCGCTCTCCTACCCCAAGGAAGCCGCCAACAGAGAGAATCAAGGCGCTGATCTCCTTGCCCTTAAAGGCGATGTCGCTGATTTCGCCAATCGTCTCCTTTTGATTGTTCATGACGTTGAGCCCCTTGAGCTTCGACGTGAACATCTCGTCCTTTGTGACCGTGGCAAACTTGGCGGCAGTAGCTGCCGGGGCGGCTGGTGTCGTCGTCGCAGTCTGTGCGAGAGCGGGAGATGCGAGCAGGGCCAGCGATGCAGCGGTCAAAAGCAGTTTATTCATAGTCTTCTCCATTTCGATCCAGAAGGTAGGATCGATGGTTTGGCAACCGACCGCCTGGCTTATCGTTCCTCGCGGCCTTGTCAGGATTTTCCGCAATTGATCCTCTCGCCGATGTCGCTCTATTACGGTGGAATGAATTGCACAGAGGCGTCATGCGAAAGTTTCAGTCGCCGTGGACACCGGACGAAATTGCCAAGCTGATCGAACTCGCCGATAGCGGGGCGACCCTGATACGAGCCGCAGCTATCCTCAACAGACCGCAGATCTCCGTGCGACGACAAGCAGCGGCGCTGGGCAGGTTTTTGCCGAGCGCGACGAACGCTCTTTCAGGTGCCGATGTCGTCAGCGCTATGCAGACGCTTGGCAAGGACGATTAACGACGCCCGAGAAGCGTCAGACCGCGCTGCATATCAGCGAGATCAGCCTGTATCATCTCCCCGTGAGAAGCAGAGAGCGAGCCGCCGCAGGTGAACGTGAAGAATTTAATCGTTAGATCGGCAATTGTCGTGATGTTTGGTTCGGTATTCATAGTCGAAGCCGAAGCTGATCCGGCGCGCTCCCGGGGACCGGTCAAGCTACGCGCAGCGCCGGACGCGAGCTTTGCAGTGATCGACGTCATTCCGGGAGGAGCACGTGTCGATACACGTTACTGCATCAGCAATCGCTGGTGCAGGGTCATCTGGCGTGGAAGTATTGGCTGGGTGGAATATCGTCAACTTCGACTGCTCAGCAGGAAATCTTGAGTTGGTTCGCGGCAGCGGTCGTGTCCGCCATCGAGCGAACGCAGCCATCAATGTGCAATGACCGTTGGCACCTCCACGCGGGATAAGATCGAGCGTGTCACGCCGCCGAAAACCAGTTCTTTGAGCCGGTTGTGGCTGTAAGCGCCGATCGCAATCAGGTCACATTGCAGGTCATGTGCAGTTTCTCGCAATACGGTAGCGATAGGCCGGCCGGCTGATTGTCTCTGCTCGACACTGACATTGGCCCCATGACGACAGAGGTATTGTGCGACGTCCGCCCCTGGTTGTTCACCATATGAGGTGTTCTCATGAGCATCGACAACCGTAACGGTGACAGACTTGGCTCCTTTCAGAAGCGGCAACGTGTCTGTAATAGCTCTGCGTGCTTCTCGACTGGCATTCCATGCGATCATGATGTTCTGTGCAACCGGCGCGGCCCGATGCCAGTCGTCGGGGACGATTAGGAAGGGCACGCCGGTCTTGACCAGCATTGCGTCGGGCGGAGACGCATGAGGCAAGCCGTCCGGTCGGGAGTGGCCGACAATGACAAGATCGGCATGTAATGCGTGAAGTCTCGCGATTTGATCTGCCTCCATCTCGCGAATAGCGCGAAACTCATGACTAAGGCCCGTTGGCCTGAGCAACTCATCGAAAGCGCGTTTCGACGTTTCGTGAGTAGCGGCTTCCTGCGCGCTACGGCGCTCAACCATCTCCTCAACGGCAGAAGTCCCTCGCGTGTAATCAATCGCTCCGTTGGTTCGCGTCCAGAGCGGCGGCGATACGGAAATGCCGATGAGATGTGCTTCGTGCTGCTCTGCCAGATTGAGCGCATATGTCATCCGGGCATTCATTCCGGAGGTGGCGTCGAGAAATACGATGAAAGATTTGATCGACATAAGCGTTTCCTCAAAGCCCGAACGCCGATCTCTTGCTGAGCGGAAATCAGCGTTGAAAGGTCCGGGTCCTTCCATATTTGCGCGAACGATGCGTTAGTGCGCAGCAACGGCTGCCACGATCTGGACAGCCCCAATCGCCAGCAACGAGGCAATGATGGCAGGATATATCAGGGTAAGGCCGCTCCGCGTCATGAAGAAAGGACTTTGTCCGTACCGGTTCGGCAGGCCGCTATAGGCGAGCGCAGCGCCTGACATCATGAGCAGTAGTCCCAGCAACAGCGGATTGTGCATCTGTCCCTCGATCGGCGTCTTCAGCAATCGGGACCAAGTTGATGCTTTGAGGAGCTGACCACCAGTCAGGCGGCGCGAGGGGATGTCAGGATTTTCCTGACATCCCCGGGCGGCTCAAGCGAATGCTGCCTACGGGCACGGATGCCGGTTGCCATCGTATCCCAAATAGGTGCCAGAGCCCGGATCGTACGACTTGTAGCGGTTCATGCAGTAAGCCTCGTCGTTGGCCGCTCGCGCGTTGCTATTTGCAATCGCTCCACCAATGATCGCTCCTGCAGCAAGGCCGCCGAGGGCCGGTCCCCATCCTGGGCCCCGATTGTAATAACCGTGGCGCCACCCACGATGCCCATGATGCCATCCACGCCCCCTCCAGCGGATATCGACGACGTTGTCGTTCCGGTCCGCGTGTGCAGCCTGTGCCAGAAGGGGCGCGGCTGACGCTGGCCCGGCACTTGGGAAGGCGTTTGAGGCGGCCAGCAAAGTGGCTGCGAATACCAAGGTTGATCTCATGCCGATGTCTCCTGTCTGTGTGCCGATTGACGCGACGACAAACCCCGGAGACATTAAGAGTTTCAGATAAAGCCGGTACGCTGGCGTACACTATGTTGCGTTGGCTATTCGCTCAGGTTGTCCAGCCACCTATGAGCAATCCCGTATCGGACGATTTCCGCCCGCGTGCGCAAGCCAAGTTTCTCCAGGGCGCGCGCCTTGTGAGTCTCTACGGTCTTGACGCTGATCTCCAGACGGCCTCCGATCTCCTTGTTGCTGAGTCCTTGAGATATCAACTGAAGGACTTCGGTCTCGCGATGGCTTAGCTCCGCCGCCGCAATCTTACCAAGACCGCCGCTGTCGCCGGGTAGATCAGGGATTGCTTTGCCTGCGATTGCTGGATCGAGGTAGACGCCGCCACCGTCGATGGCACGGATGGCACGGATCAGTTCGTCCGCAGCAGAGCGCTTGAGGAGATATCCCTTAGCTCCGGCCTTGAGCAACGGCTGGACATAGGCACGATCTTCGTGAACGGTAAGTGCGAGCAATTTGACGCTCGGTACTTTTTCCGCAACTTGCTTTGCCAATTCCAGGCCGTTGATCTCTGGCAACGATATGTCGATGACCGCGATGTCGGGCTTGCGGTCGCTGATGAGCTGGAGCGCGTCGGTTCCTGTTGTCGCTTCGCCCACGACATCAATATCGCTGACATTATCCAAGAGAGCCTTGATCCCTGCCAAGACCACCGGGTGATCATCGGCCAGAGTGATTCGGATGACGCTCATGTCGGACCTGCTGCAGTGATAAGCGAAATTGCGATGAATATGGTCGTTCCCGCGTTTGGTTCGGATTCGATGGTCATGGTTCCCGAAATCAGGCTCAAACGTTCGCGCATTCCCGAAAGACCGAGCCTCACCGGCAGAGGTTGACCTACAGGCTCCGAGGAGATGGGATTGAACCCAATCCCGTCATCCTCGACGATGATCCGCAGCTCTGTCGCCCGCCTGTCGATCAAGAGGCTGACATTCTTGGCCCTCGCATGCTTGAGGATATTGGTCAACGCCTCCTGAACCACCCGGTAGACGACAATCTCGATGTCGGATGGCACTCTGGAGACCTCACCAGAGATCTGCAGATCGAGCACGATGTCGAAACGTGTGCTCCATTCCGCCGCAAGCGCACGCAAGGCGTCATACAAGCCGAGATCATCGAGCGCAGTTGGTCTCAGATCTGCCGCAACGCGATGGATGTCGCGGCCAATGTCGTTGGCGAGTTCCCGCAACCAAGCGATGCGGTCATATCCCGGCTTGCCGTCACCTGTTTCGATCGACTGCTCAAGGTTCTTGAGCCCGAGAAGTAGTCCTGTCACGCTCTGACCGATCTGATCATGTAGTTCACGCGCGATCCGGCGGCGTTCGTTTTCCTCTGCCTGGGCCAGCCTCAACAGCAGTTGCTGGCGTTCAGCTTCAGCTCTTTTCCCCGCATCAATATCGATGATGACGCCGAGGACGGTTCGCGTGGTGTCGATCTGCGATGGTCGCCCTGTAGCGCGACGCCATTGGAGTTCGCCGCCAGCCGAGACTGTTCGAAACTCGACATCGACCAATCCGTCCGTAAAGCATTGGTCGAATGCACCCGCGACGATAGCTCGATCGGCGGGCGCAACACCGTTCAAA
Organism: Tardiphaga sp.; assembly: GCF_044340795.1. Taxonomy (GTDB): domain Bacteria; phylum Pseudomonadota; class Alphaproteobacteria; order Rhizobiales; family Xanthobacteraceae; genus Tardiphaga. The sequence goes on along the minus strand of NZ_JBIISY010000003.1, from coordinate 60,163 downwards.
AATGCTTCCCGACTGTAGCGTCGATCGCTACCGAGCTGCGGAGCGTCAGGCAGATTGAGTAAATCTCGCGATCGCGTGGAGGCCACCACGTGACTACCTTGCGTGTTCCAATTGAACACGCCCATCGCGGCGGTGTCGATGGCCAGTCGTCGCCGCTCTTCGCTCAGACCGAGCTCAAGCGCCGCTTTGGCCTCCTGATCACGTCTCCTTTGAGCGATATCACGGCCTGTTAGCCACGCAAGTATGACGGCAAGACAGAGACTAACGGTTCCACCTGCAGCAAGCAGATATCCTGATCGCTTCACCGGCGCATTTAACGCGTCGGATGGGATACCGAAATGGACTGACCAACCACCGGTGCCGGGCAAGGTGCGATAGATCGTATCCACCTCGATCCCCTCCAGCGAGTGGCCTACATATGAGCCTTCCGGGGCGCGCTCGATAGCGGCTCGGACTGAAGGGCTGGCAGCGCTCCCGAGCTCAAAATGCTTAGCCATCGTGCGTGCGACGATGTTGCCTTTGGCGTCCACGACTTCGCCAACCCATCCCTTCGGTGCTCCCGCGCTGCGGAGGATCTGACTGACAGCGTCCGGCACGAGCGCAACGGTAAGAACGTAGTTGATCTTACCACCACGCTCCACAGGGGCACGGAGCGCGATAAGTCGCTTTCCTGAAATCGGTCCCAGCGGCCCGATCCCACCGATGGCAGCCTTTTTTGTTTCCATGACCTTGTCGAAATTGTCGCGATCGGCGGTCGCACCAAGTTCGGAGCCCATGGGTCTAAGGAGGTTCAGTACCTGGCTGCCATCACGGTCCACAAGCTCGATGGTCTCCCACAACGGACGGGCGTCCTTGAGACGCTTAGCCTCACGGTAGAACATAGGAAGGTCCGGTTGGTCGAGTGAAGCGGATGCTGCGAGAGTTTCGGCGACCTCGATCTGCGTCACGAGTTCCGAAGAGACCCGCGTCACAACACGATCAAGCGTATCGAACGCTGCGTTCAACGACGCCGTGCGCTCCTCACGCGCGCTGAGAAATATCACCCAGCCCCCAAACACCAGCAATGGAATTGCCGCCGCCATGACGAGCAGAATTAATGAATGGCGAGCAAAGTGTGAGTGAGAGGCCATGATGTCCCTTTGATCGGCCCGACGACGTTAGCGATACGCTTGGGATAAGCAATTCGCGCTGCGATAGATGTCACCGCGCTCGATTGTCAGGATTTCCCCGACCCAGAGGCGCGCTGCGCCTGACTGGCAGGCATCATTTCGGCGCTTAGGTTCATGTTTTGAAGGCTTAGATCACCATCTTTGCCTTGAAGCGAAGGAATCCGATGCTCGCTTTCGATGATGCACGTCACTACCAGCCGAATGTCGCTCACGAGAGCGTCCCGGCGCTCTGTAACAATAAACTTCTCGCACGTCTTTCGGTGGCCGGTCGGGCGATCATCTTACGTCACGCGGAACCGACGCCGCTGGAGACACGTCAGGTGCTTCAAGAGCGGAATGTTCAGCTACAGAACGCTTATCTGATCGAGAGCGGCATGGCTTCGATGGTGGCCAAGGCCGATGAGGGGCGCTCGACAGTCGAAGTCCAGACTCTCGGTGTCCACGATTTTGTCGGCTTGCCGCTATTACACGGTGTCGAAGTGTCTCCTCACCGATGTATTGTGCGGGCTCCCGGAATCGCACTTCGCATCGATGCAAGGATATTTAAGGAGATGCTTGCGGCGCAGCCGGAGTTTCAAAAGCTCCTGCTACGTTATTCCCATGAGGTGGCCGTGCATGCGTCGCAACTGATCGCATGCAATACAAAACATAACCTTAGACAGCGTCTCGCCCGCTGGCTCCTCGTCGCGAGCTCCCGATTAGGAGCAGATCGTATCGACATCACCCATGACGGATTAAGCCGAGCAATTGCAGTCCGACGCGCAGGTGTCACCACTGAGATGGGTCGTATGGAGCAGGTCGGTCTCATTCGGCGAAGTAGGGGCGCCATACTTATTGAAAATCGCAAGGGACTCGAAGCGACCTCTTGCGCTTGCCATCGGCTGTTGAGAGCCGGAAACTCAAAATCTCCTATCTCTACTCAGACGCAAAGTTGGTGTGAAGAACTTCGTGCCGTTGAAATTTCGCAAACTAAGCGCAGGTCGTCCCTGCTGATCGAGCCTGCTTAGATGCAATCATGAGTGATGCAAAGCGAAACACGGCCGCTAAGACCCTCGCTTCAATGACAATAGAATCATCTCGCGAGGCGGGTAATGACAATCGCATCAACGTACATGATCTTCGAATGAGTAATAAGCAGGAGAGCAACCGAGAGGCAGTTGTAGTGGTGCTCGCAATTTTAACACTGATCACATTGTTACCGTTCTTGCTGATTTGAGCTTGAAGCGATGAGGAGGGAATATGAAAAGGACTGAAGGGACTTGGGATAGTGCCACAAAGATCAGGGCAACTATCGACGCAATGGTCGAGGAGGCGGCACGTCGGACCGCAAGCGCTGCATTCGGGATAATTGAGCGATTCCGCCAAGTGGCGAGGCAGGCAGCCGGCGGAACATTTTGCGTCAACAGGCGCCGTCAACCTTCTTCGCGCCGGGGGCGAGCACCCATCAATCGTCAAAAAGCCATGCTCCGTTGATCCCGGCTCGCGTATTTAGAACCTCCAAGCCTTTGGATCACCCATGAAGCTTTTGCGGCTCGCTGTAATTGCGGTCCTTCTGATTGTATCGCCATCGCCCTTTGGGTTAGATGGCAGAGTCTCTCCAGCCGCTGCCGCGCCGGGCGACTCACAAGCCGCACCTACAACCTCGGCTGAGGAAGCGGTCGCTCCAAAACGGGACGAAGATCTTCCGACAGTTCCAGCGCCGGTGTTTCCCGATGCTCAAGGCAAGTTGAATTTCTGGAAGGAGACATTGGATACAGCGGAGCAGGCGCTCCGATTTCGCGTGATTTCCGAGACAACGCTCGACGACCTGCGCGATCGCGCTGGTCTCGTTCAAGCAGGTGTCCGCGAACTCATCGGTGAAATGACGCCAAAGCTTGACGAAGTTACGCAACGCGCTGCGGAGTTGGCGCCGAGCGCTGCGGATGCGGCATCGCAGTCCGATGACATCAAGCTGGAGCGCGCCAAGCTTGTGGCGCAGAAAGTGGCGCAGCAAGGCATCGTTCAACAGGCCAGACTGCTGAACGTGCGCGCGCAGCAAGTCGCTGACGCCATCTCGGACCGACGCCGCGCAATTTTCACAGATTCAGTTACAGAACGCTCGCCCAGCGTTCTAAACCCCTCATTCTGGCTGGACCTCGCCGCGACCATTCCCGACACCGTATCGCGACTGCGCGAGCTTGTGTCGCGCTGGGTCGACAGTCTCGCGTCGCAGCCATTGCGTGCTTTCTCGGGCGTTGCGATCGCGGCTATTGTTGTCTTGGGATTTTTCCTTCCGCCCGGCCGTCGTTGGCAGTTGCGCTGGACGTCGCGCGACCAGCAAGTCGTCGCTCCGCCGGAATTGCGCAAGCCAGGCAGTGCGGCGGCAATTGTTTTCGTTGGCACTGTGATTCCTGGTGTCGCGCTTCTTGTACTTTATCACGCCTTGATTGCGCTTGCTGTGCTGCCACTCGATGTTGCGGGGATCGTCCGCGCACTTTTCGTGGGAACGACGTTTGCAGCATTCTTCTCCAGTCTTGCGACCGCCGTGCTGGCACCGGGACGCCCATCATGGCGATTGATCAAAATCGAAGATGCAGTCGCCGAGGGAGTCGTACCGTTGGCCGTCCTGCTTGGTTTTGCCGCTGCCGCCGGCGTGCTCATCGACGCGACCAATCGAACGATCTCGGCACCGACCGCGCTGCTGACCTTTAGCCAGGCCAGCATTGCTTTGATCAAGGCCGTCCTGTTTATCGCGGTGTTGCGTGCATTTGCGCCGACCACGACCGATGAGGATGAAACAGCCGTTGCGGATCTTCGCGGTCGCTCGGCATGGCGGCTACTCATTCCGCTCGGATGGCTGGCAGCCATGGCCACGGTCCTGGCCGCCATAAGCGGATATGTGGCCTTTGCGCGCTTCGTGACCGGGGAAATGACGATCATCTGCGCGGTGCTGATGAGCCTGATCCTGCTGAGTCAGCTCAGCGATGCGCTCGTCAGCGCAACCTTCGCCTTCCAGGGGCGGACAGGACGGTTTCTCCGGCAGACTGCCGGTCTGGGGAATGCGGCGGTCCGTCAGATCGCCACGCTCATCAGTGGAGTTCTGCAACTGGCCCTGATCGGCCTGGCCGCGTTCACAGTGCTGGCCACATGGGGAATCAACTCCGATGATGTTCTCGGCTCCGTCTCGTCGGCGTTCTTCGGCTTCTCGATAGGGCAATTCACCATCTCGCCTTCGGCCATTCTCGGTGCCATCGTCGTTCTGATCGTCGGCATGGCAGCGACAAGGGCGTTGCAACGATGGCTCGATGGCCGTTTCCTTCCGGAAACCAATCTGGATCTCGGCGTCCGCAGCTCGATCCGTACCGGCGTCGGCTATCTCGGCATCATCCTGGCCGTGATTGTCGCGCTTTCATATGTCGGCCTCAACCTGCAGAATATCGCGATCGTCGCGGGCGCGCTGTCTGTCGGTATCGGGTTCGGTCTGCAGTCCATCATCAACAACTTTGTCTCGGGACTGATCCTATTGGTCGAGCGACCGATCAAGGTTGGGGACCGGATCGAGGTTGGTGCCCGCATGGGCGTTGTCAAACGCATCAATGTCCGTGCCACCGAGATCGCGACCTATGACAATGTCTCAGTCATCGTCCCCAATGCCGATCTCATCAGCGGCCAGGTCGTCAACTGGATGCACGGCAGCTATACGGCGCGCCTGTCGGTCATGGTGCGCACCGCCTACGACACGGATCCCGACCAGGTCATTGCAACTCTGCTTGATATCGTCAGCCAGCATGAGCGGGCGCTGAAGATACCCGAGCCATTCGCCATCCTTGGCAATTTCGGCGCTGATGCGCTGGAATTCACCGTGTTCTTCCATGTCGGCAATATCAGCACCGATGCGGGCGTCGCCAACGACGTCCGGCTGGAGATCTTGAAACGATTCCGGCGCGAAGGCATCGAGATCCCGTTCGCGCAGCGCGATCTCCGACTGCGCGACCTCGATCGGATCGAGGCGATCTTTCACCAGGCGGGAAAACCTGACTCCAAGAGCGAGGGTGCGAGTGGATAGAGTCGTCGACCATCAGCACATTCTGCAGCCGCACGATCGGTTTGAGGTGCTTCGTCAAGCCGATTGCTGGAAGATACGGGACAAGGAAAGCGACACGGTCGTGCCGGTTATCCAAGGGCAGGGCGATGCCATCCTGCGAGGAGAGGCTCAGTTGATCTGTGACTGGCTGAACCGGACCTGCAGCGATTTTGCTGGCAACGCAGCATGAACTCGCAGCCGACACATCCTTCCAAGGTGAGGCAACATAGATCGACGTTCGGTGCGGTGTATCAGCGCATGCACGCCAAACCTCGCAGCAATTATCGATCCTGCCAGCGAGAGAGAAGTTATCTCATTGGTCAATATGTTGACTTCGCCTTGGATCGCATGATCTGATTTCGAAAAATAAACATATCTCGCTCGACGAGAAATTCAGGAGGACGCCTCGATGCCCGATCATGGCAAGACGATCAACCGACGTAACCTTGTGGGGGGATCGCTGGCAGCGGCATTGGCAATGCCTGCGATTGTAAGCTCGGCCAACGCTCAAGAGAAAGTGTCCTGGAAGGTACAGGCGCATTGGCCAAAGGCGTCGGGGTCTTACAACGACAGTCTCGTCGTGTTGCAGAAGGAGCTTGAGCAGCGAACCGGCGGCCGCTTCAAGCTCGAATTGTTCGGTGCCGGCGAGATCGCCAAGGATCGCGAGATCTACAATATCGTGCGCCGCGGCGTCGTGCCGATGGGGACGATCTCGCCCGGCTATGTGCTCGGCGAGGCGCAGGCGATGGGCCTATATTACGGCGTCCCGGGTGCGCTGCGCGAGAGCTGGGAAATGATGCATGTCACCAAAAATCTCGGCATCGAGAGGATGGTGAATGACGAGCTGCAGCCGAAAGGTGTGATGATGCTCGGCGACAAGGCTTATCCGACAGAGATCGTGTTGAAGAAAAAGATCACGTCGGTCGCGGATCTTGGCTCGTTAAAGGTTCGCTCTGCGGGGACGATGCTTGAATATCTTGCCGCAGCAGGCATGGCGCCGCAGCAAGTCGCCGGGCCCGAGATCTATCAGGCGATGTCGACGGGGGTGGTCGATGGTGCCCATTGGGGCGCTGCGGTCGGTGCGTTGTCGATGAAGTTCTGGGAAGTCGCGCCATTTCACATGAAGCCTGCACTCGGCTTCACGAACGACGTCTATGTCTTCAATCTCGCGGCTCTGAACAAGCTTCCAGCCGATCTTCGGCTCATCCTGACGTCCCTCGTTGAGGAGCGCTATTACCGGCGGACGATCGAATACCTACAGCAGGAAGCTGTGGCCCTGAGCACGGGCCGGGCAAAGATGAATGTCGAGGTCGTCCGTTTTCCCGATGACGTTCTGAAGAAACTTTCCGAAGCCTCGAAGGTCATCATGCAGAAAGAGATCGACAAGGGGCCCATTGCGGCGGCGGGCGCCGAGGCGATGAACAAGCTGAGGGGCGACCTCGGTTACGTCTGACATCGAACCGGCCGGTGAGATCACCACGAGCATGTGCGACTGCGCGCAGGGGGAGGCGGGTTCGATCCGCGTCCCCGCTGCCGCTCAAGAGGTTCGGATGACGAGATGCTGAAACTGGCCAGAGCTGTGACATCGCTTAATGCGGTGATCGGACGGGTTGCCTCATGGCTGATCGTGCCGATGTTCGTCCTTCTGCTCGCCGACGTCGTCATGCGCTATGTGGTCGGTCGGGCCGCGATCTGGACGGCGGAATTCGCCCAGCTCATTTTCGGCGTCTATGCCGTCATCGCGGGCGGCTATCTGTTGGTCGAACGCGCGCATGTCAATGTCGACATCATCTATGGCCGCTTTAATCGCGTGAAGAAGGCCATCGTCGATCTCGCGACCTCGTTCCTGTTTTACATCTTCATGGGCGTGCTGGTCTATCAGGGGATCGATATGGCCTGGGAATCGGTGGCGCAGCGCGAGACGTCGTCGAGTATCTGGGATCCGTATATCTGGCCCGTCAAGATGGTCATTCCGGTGGCCGGCATTCTTCTGCTTTTGCAGGGCATCGTGCGAACGGTGTCGGACATCCGCACCGTGAATGGGGCAGAGAACGATCCGGCCACATTCGGCAAGCAGGCCTCCGACGAACCCACTCATTGAACGAACGGACCCATCGTGTCAGTCGAGCTTCTCACACTGCTGTTCTTCGGCTCTCTGCTATTCTTCCTTTTCGTCGGAACTCCGCTCGTCTTCACCCTGGGCGGCATTTCCTGCATCTTCTTGTATTTCACGATGGGGCCGGTGGGCTTCTATATCGTCGCCTCCAAGTTCTGGGACTCGATGATGAGCTTCACGCTCATCGCCATCCCGATGTATGTGTTCATGGCGATGCTGCTGGAGAAGTCCGGCGTCGCCAACAACCTCTACCGGATGATGCATGTCTGGTTCGGTGGGTTCCGCGGCGGCCTCGCCATCGGAACAGTCGCAATCTGCGCGGTATTCGCTGCGATGAGCGGCATTAGCGGAGCTGCGGTGGTTACTATGGGCACGATCGCGTTACCGCGGATGCTGGAGCGCGGCTACGACAAACGTTTGGCAGTGGGGGCGATAAATTGCGGTGGCGGCTGGGGAATTCTCATTCCGCCGTCAATTCTAATGGTGCTCTATGCGATGTTGACCGAGGTCTCGGTCGGACGACTTTTCGCATCGGGCATCGGGCCCGGAATTCTGCTGTTCGCGCTTGTGTCGATCTATATCGGCCTTCGTGCTTGGCTCCAGCCGTCGCTTGCGCCGGCGTTGCCGATGGAGGAGCGCGGCGACTGGCGCTTGAAGCTGGAGTCGCTGAAGGCGGTGTTTTTGCCGTTGTTCATCGTGGTCCTTGTGCTTGGTGCGATCTTCGGCGGTTTTGCGACGCCTACCGAGGCGGCTGCGCTCGGTGTTTTCGGCGCCCTGGTGGCCTCTGCGGTCCACCGCAAATTGACGGCGGAGGTGCTGAGTGACGCTGCGATCCAGACATTGCGTCTCACCGCGCTGGTGATGTGGATCCTGTTCGCGGCGCATGCCTTCTCGACAGCCTATACGACACTCGGGGCCAATGAACTCATGAACCAGCTGATGACCCTCGTGCCCGGCGGAAAGTGGGGCTCACTGGCGTTCATGCTGGTCGTGCTGCTGATCCTCGGAATGGTGTTGGACCCAGTCGGCATCATGTTGATCACGTTGCCGGTGTTCCTGCCCGTGATCCAATCGTATGGTTTTGACGCAATCTGGTTCGGCGTGATCTTCATCATCATGATGGAGATTGGATATATGACACCACCATTCGGCTTTAACTTATTCTACTTAAAGAGCGTTGCGCCGCCCGAAGTTACGATGAGCGACATTTATTGGTCGGTCATCCCATATGTGCTTGTAACGATGCTCGGAGTTCTCATCATCATCTTGTATCCAGACATCGCGCTGTATTTCCCGAACCTGTTCTTTGGTCCTGCGAAGTAGCATCGCTTCAGCGAACTGAGCAAACTAATTGGTTGGCGGCGTCGGGTGTTGTCCGAATGCCGACGAGCCAGGGGCGATGGCGCCATCATCAATGGCGTTATTTGTCCAGCGCCAGAAATGCCGAGCTTTCGGTTATCGGTAGAGCCTGTGCTGAAGTCCCGCATAGGATCGCCGGTAGCTGTGTCTTCACCGTCGCAACTGGCGCAAAGCTGACGTCGCGGTCAACCCTGTTCGAATATGCGAGGCTGAATATGGTGCTCATATTAACGGAGCGCCCTACTATGTCTCTTGGAAGACAAGCGAAGACCCTAACCAAAGGTCAAGCCGAAGCTATTCTCGGCTTTCTCCTAAAGTCTCGATACCCCATTCGAAACCGAGCCATCTTCCTCTTGTCCCTCAAAGCTGGACTGAGGGCCAAGGAGATTGCCCTCCTGTCCTGGGAGATGATCACCGATGCGGACGGGCAAGTCGGTCAGGCCATCCACCTTCAGAACAAGGCGAGTAAAGGCAGGTCAGGCCGGATCATCCCTATGAACGGTGAGCTCAAGTCGGCCCTTCAGGATCTGAAGGATCATCTTGGACCCAAAGTCGGGAAACACGTCATTTCAACTGAGAGGTCAGATCGAGTCAGCCCCCAGACAATCGTGAACATGTTTTCTCGCTGGTACGAGGTGCTGGGCTTCACCGGCTGTTCAAGCCACAGCGGCCGAAGAACGTTCATCACTAATGCTGCTCGGAGGATCTCGGCGGTGGGCGGATCAATCCGTGACGTTCAGGAGCTGGCTGGCCACACGAATCTTCGCACCACGCAGCGTTACATCGACGTCGATGCAGACGCGCAGCGAAAAGTCGTTCAGATGCTATAAGACGGCAGCGCTCACGATTGTTGCATTCGAGTCAGCCAGATGAGCACGTGCGGCCCGACGTTCCAATTTTTCGGTTTACGGAGAGTAGGTGATCCCGTAGAGCACATTTGTGCTCTACGTTGCTTGCTCAATGTACGTCGTGGCGTCCTGCGGCTCAGCTCCCATCGTTATTGCTCACCATGAAAAAGCCCGGTCGCAAGACCGGGCCTTCGTCGTCAATAGTCGCTTCGCAGTAAGCCTTACCAGCCCATTCCGCCGAATTTGTAGTTCAAACCGGCGCGGACAATATGGCCATCGTTCCTGAAGCTAGAGATGTAACCGCCAGCGCCCGCAACGCCTGGCAATACCGGAACAGTCACGTCGTTACGGCCGAGATCGTAGTAGAGATACTCTGCCTTGACGGTCCAATTTCCGGTCCATGCATGCTCGATGCCGCCGCCGACCGTGTAGCCGGTGCGGGTGTCGCGGCTGCTGCCAGCGAATTGCGCGACGTTGGCGGCGTTGTTGAAGACCGCCGTGTTCTCGACGCGGCCATAAGCGAAACCGCCGGTGGCGTACACGAGGGTGCGATCCCAAGAGTAGCCGACGCGACCACGCACCGTGCCGAAGTAATCCATGCGCGACGACAAAGAATTGTTTAGTGGCGAACCAGCCGGCGCAGCACCGCCGAGGGCGGGCGGCAGGATCGTCACAAAATTCGTCGTCGAGTTGACGTCGGTATACGAGATGTCAGTCTCAAAGCCCCACACCCAAGGGGTATTGGACTGCCAGTTCCAACCCATTTGGCCGCCGCCGATAAAGCCGTCACGGTTGACGCCCACTGACGGAGCGCGAGCGCCAGCGGCTACGTTGGCGATGTTGCCGGCAAGGATGCCCGACGTTTCGACGCCAGTGCGATCACCGAACGTGTAGCCCGCGTGAAGACCAGCATAAAAGCCCGACCAATTGTAGATTGGAGCAACAACAGGCGCGGCCTTGGTGTACATGCGCGGTGCCATGTCAGCGGCGAGAGCAGGCGCGGTCAACGCGACTACTGCAACAGAACCCAGCAAGATCTTCTTCATAACGTTCCTCATTCCCAAGCCATTGCGGCGAGAAACCATAGGTGAGGCGGGAAGATTCAGGTGTGGCGGATTTATCGCAGCCGATCCGGAGCTATGGCTACGCTGGGTGCGTCTCTGGTATCCTGCTGTCGGATTCAGTCGTGAGTGGTAATTCGCTCTTGTGCGTCAAGTGCGCGCACCGTGCTTGTTGGGTCATGGTCGATAAGGATGCGAGGAATTATGGGCGTCGATCTCTTGAATATCGAGGGGCTGTCGACACCGAAGCAGGACGATCCTGTCGTCATGATTAATTTCATGCGCTTCCGAAAGACATCGTTGGATGGGGATGGTTCTGGTTGGGACGCCTACCTACGATACAGCGCTCTAACCGTTCCGATGATAAAGGCCCGTGGCGGCACGTTGCTCTGGACTGGCAACGCACAGGCCGTCGCATTGGGCATTCCTGACGCGCATCGCTGGGACTATATAGCGTTGGTTTACTATCCGACGGTGCGTACATTCATCGAAATGATGACATCTCCGGATTACGAGCTGCAATGTGATCCGCATCGCCTTAACGGATGCGAGGACCACGTCATCCTCTGCACGACGGAAGCCTACAGCAAATTCAGGCATGGTCCGTAGTCAGGGGCAAGCTCTCCGCCCGGCGCCGATGAACCCCGCGAGTGACAGCTATTCGTCGCCAGAAAAACCGAGGGCGGGACTGGCTATACTGCGCGTGCACGCAGGGCTCAGCTCGTCTCATTGTTCACCACGAGGACGGCTTGCGAGATCGGCTGCCGGTCGCGATCACCGTCGCGACCAAAGTGAAGAATATGATCAATGTAATGACGTCGTGAAGGTGGTCGTCGATCATCAGGGAAGTGCCCTCCTGCCAGCCTCAGTCGCGACGAGCTGGCCGTCCCGATCTTCGACCCATCCGAGCTCTCGGAGACGCTGGATCTTCGCGTCGCTGACCTTCAAGAAGTCTTGCCGTCCCGCAATGATATCTCGGAGCACCCAGCGAAGAGCGATCTCATCCATAATTTCAGTCATGCAGTATCCAATGTTGGGGACTCACCGGCCGCGTGACGGCTACTAGGATGGCTTCCACTTTTCGATCCGGTCTAGCGCCGTCCGAAAATAATCGATCACCTCTGTAACGTCTTTGGGGTTGGGCGGCGCCCCGCCCGTATCGTCCAGAAGAGCCAGGATATTACGTTCGTACTCGACGAAGTACCCGTCGCCTATGAGAAAGTCGTGTTGTGGAAAGCGATCTTCAAGTTCGGACATCATCCGCGTTTGCTGAGCGCTTGTTGCCCTAGGGCTCATTAGAAATATGAATGTCGTCATTGCCGAACCCGCGCGGCGGCGAGGCGGGGTCGCCGGCTGCAATCATCGGCGACCCCGCGCGCGCCAAGGCTGAGTGGGGGCAGCCAAGTCTGCGTAGCTTGCTTTTTGAGCGATTGCGCGACGCTTCTCATCCCGCAATTTGTCGCAGGGCAAGGCGGTTCGGCACAAGCAAAAACAGGCGCGTAAGCGACCGAAGCCAGTTGATACTAAGCCAAACGACGCTTTTCTCGAAGCCTCTTGGCTGCCTGAACTCCTGCGCCTGTCAGGCTGTAGTGAATGGCCTTTTTGGTCGAGCGCCCCTTGGCCCAGCCGAGGTCTTCCAATCGTTTGAATGGGTTCAGCGCAGCGTCCACCGCCACGCGAATGGAACTGCCGAGGGCATAGATATCCATGGCTAGTTGTTTGTCCTGCTCTTCTGGACTCGGCATGGCGCCTCAACAATGAAACCGGTTAAAAAACAGCCCTCAAGCGACTGAGGGCTGGCAATGGAAAATGGCTAGATGAAACTACTTTGCGGGGAAATGTTGTCTCGGCCGACATTGCCCGAAAATCATACGAACACTGGCCCTACTGTCGGGCCGCTAGCGGACACTTCTGCGGATTGTCCTCAATGATTATTCGGTAACGATGGGATTTTGCTGCGCGTCTGCCGCCCGGCAAAGCGCCTTACTGTAAGCCTGAGGTCTCTTCGTGCCATCTTTGAGTATGTGCCACCACTGTCCGACCCGACCTTCTCCGACGATGACACCAGTGAAGTCGTTAAGAGCGAATGCGGCCTGAGATCGTACCTTGCTTCAAGTTTACGGTACACGGCATGCCAATCGGTTGCTCAGTACCCGGACCAAACAGGCCTTTATCAGTCGCGCAATACTTCCCAATCCCGTCAGGCACCACACGGCCACGGTACAGTTTCCCGGTAGGGTCTCGTCCTATACATGCGCTGTTAATCGGGCGCACCTCGCCAGGTCCAAAAAGGCCGACCCGCGTAGCGCAGAGTTTTCCTACAGCTGAACCTGGTTGCTGCTCATCTCCTGCGGGGAGATTGCGGTGTCGCACGTAATCGCTCGCCACCGGACCCTGTATTTCACTTGCGTAGATCGGCGGGCTGCCGCCAAGCACGCTGCGTTCCGTGCTGTCGGCCTCTTCGGCGGGCGCCGCTGATCCAAAGAGGAGAACTACAGTCGCAAGGCTGAAGGCGAGGTGCTGTGTCATACAAATCTCTATCACCAGCTATCGGTCGGGCTTCGCCGCGGCGAAAAATAGAGGATCGATCAGGCGGCCATACTGCCGCTCGACCACCTGACGTAATTCGCCGAGGACTGCATCATAGCGTGCATCGGTCGGGGCGATATGACCAAAATCTGCGGCATCTGGGCTCGCCTCCGCAAGACGTCGCATTGCTACCGGCAGCGCCACCGGAATGAAGGCATTGGCGACGAGGTTGCTCACCGTCAGCAGTAGGCCCCGCATGACAGGCTCGCCCAGCATCGTGGACAGCACGAAATTGCGGCCATGGCCTTCGGGCGCCTGGATATGCACCAGCGGCGAGCGCTCATGCGGGATCGCGAGATGGCCAATGACCTGGCCCTTGGTGAATTTGCGGCCGGACTTCTGCACCAGCACCATGCCCGGCACGCTCTCGTCCCACTCGATGGCGACGCAGAGCGCATCTACATGGCCGGCCTCGGCGATCGAGGGTAGCACCAGGCGATAGGTCTGCAGATAGCCGGTCCAGGCGGCGCGGGAATAGCCGCCGAGATGCTTCGCGGCGTAGCTGTTGTTGCGCACGAAGCCGGTGCGCTCGAGCACGATCTGCAGCGTGGCGTCCGAATAGATGCCGGTCATCAGCTTGTCGATGGTGCTCTTGCCGAGCTTGGTCTGGAAGCTGAATTCCTCGCGCGAGATCCGGTTCACCGCCAGATAGCGCTTGATGTCCCGGCCCACGCGGCGCTTGTCGTCATCCTCAGCCATCGGAAAGTGCTCCGGAAATATCGGAAGGTTTTGGAAGGATATTGGGAAATGCGGAAATTGTCGATGATATTCGCGGAAAGACCGGCGTCCTACACATGAACCGTCAGCAACGAGCTGGCTCATTCAAAACCAACCAGGACACAGGAGCTACCCCATGAAACTCTCCCTCATCGCCGCCGGTCTCGCCATCGCCGTCTCCACCTTCGCCCTCGTCGAAGTCCGCAACATGGTTCCCGCCACCGCGACCGCCAATGCGGCAACGGACACCGCCATTGTCGCCCCGGCCCCTGCCCCGCTGCCGGTGCTGCTGCCGGTTCCGGCCCAGATCGGCGGCCAGAAGATCGCCCCCGCCGCGCAGGAAGGCATGTCGTGCCTGATCGACAAGAAGAACGACAAGGATGCCTGCGGCGACGTCGCCATGAAGCGCGAGATCGCCAAGTGCGTCGCCGGCATCGGCGTGCAGGGCGGCTGCTTCGACTTCTTCAACAAGAAGCCGATCCCGGCCGAAGCCGCCAAGCCGCAGCCGCGCCGCACGGAACAGCGCCGCAGCCACAACCACTTCCACCACATCCACCACATCCAGCACCTGCGCACGGCCGACCTGCGGATGCTGGCCCGCGGCTGGTTTTAATGGGAGGCGCTTTGTTGTAGGCTTGGGACATTGCGCGCTTAAGCTTAGTCATTTTTGACCCCACAGGCTTTGTCCCGAGATGTCGTTATTGACCGGTTGTTCTATACGCAGCACGCCCGCCCTTTTCCCCATGCGATCTTCCTCAGGCGCGACAGTGGACTGTCGCGCCTTCGGGCGTGTGCTGGCCACCTTGCTACTTCTGTTCATGGCGCTGCTGGAGAGCGCGCCGCACGCCAAGGCGCAGTCGCGCGAAGCCGCGCTCGAAGCCTGCCGCGCGCGGGTTGGACGGCCGATCGTCGGCCCTTGCATGCGCGCTGGTGGCGATCTCGAATCGTGCCGTGCACGCGCTACCCCTGCAGTGCGCCAATGTATGATGAACACGTTTGGCGGCGGCGGTTTAGGTGGCGGCGGTGGCCGCTTACAGGAAGCCGCCGCTAGCGGACGAGCACGGACCGCTCGCGTTGCTGAAGCCCCAAAGCGACGCGACGCGGCAAAGCCTTCGAAGACCGCCGTTGCGGCGGCTCCTCCAGCCGTGCCTGCAATTGCGCCAGCGGCGATTACGCCGCCGACCAACGATCGAGTTGCTGTGACGGGTGGACGACGTGTCGCGCTGGTGATCGGAAATAGCAACTATGGCCACGTCCCAGTGCTGCCAAATGCCGCAAATGATGCTAGAGCTCTACACCGCGAACTCATGGAGGCCGGCTTTCAATCAGTCACCCTAAAGCTCGATCTAAGGCGGGAAGATCTCGTAGTTGCACTGAGCGAGTTTGCCCAGGTAGCGGACAACGCAGACTGGGCGGTGATTTACTACTCGGGCCATGGGATCGAATACAAAGGTAACAACTATCTTATCCCAATAGATGCGAGGTTGCGCGTCGACCGCGATATCGATCTTGAGTCGATCGATATCGGGAAGGTGCTAAGCGCTGCCGAGTCGGCGCGTCGCCTCCGTCTGGTGGTGTTAGATGCTTGTCGGAACAATCCATTCCTTGATCAGATGAAGCGTACTGTGGCAACTCGCGCGCTGACTCGCGGACTGGCACGCACTGAGCCAGATGCCGGTACGCTTATCGTGTATTCGGCCAAGCACGGCGAGCTGGCGCTCGATGGCGACGGTGACAATAGCCCCTTCGCGCTCGCGCTGCTACGCCGCCTCAAGACACCCAACCTAGAAATTCGGCGACTGTTCGATCTGGTGCGCGACGATGTTCTGTCGGCAACCAACAAAAAACAGCAGCCTTATAGCTACGGGTCGTTGTCTGGGAGCGAAGATTTCTTCTTTACTGCGCGCTAGTGTCGCTCCAGCGGGGTATCGGACTAAGATCACAGCAATGGGGACGTTTGCGTGACCCGAGTACGCCAAAAAAAATTCAGCGATGATTAAATTTCTTTGGATCTTCAATCGGGCTTTCTGCGCGCGATAAATACAATTGAAATCTCAGTTATGGATGCATTTGAGCGTCCCCGCGACGGTCTGAAACTCACGGACTTATCGCGAAGGAAAAACACGGTGGCCTGAGACACCGGACGGTCGTGAGCCGTACGACGCACGAACGACTAAAGCTGGCAATGGTCGCAAAACGAAGCCGGCAAGAGAGATGGGAAAGCTTTGGTCCATCTAGAACCGCGATGATCGATGAAATGGTCCGCAGGTTTGAGCGTCACAAGCAGAGGGTGAAAGATCGATCCGCAAGACCCGGTCTTACCAATTGGTTCCTCTATTTCATCGATGCCGATGTCGCTCACAGACTTCGGCATGGCTTTGCTAGAGAACAGTAGCCGTAACGTCAAAAATGGCTACTCTCCGATAGCAAAGCTATATCCACTGACGGGCGCTACCCTACCGTGCGGTTTGGATCGGATTGAACAAGAAAATCTGAAGTGCCGAAGGCTCACCCGAACGAAGTGAGGGTGAGAAATCGTGAGTACACAGTCACAACTGGTGAAACCAAGATTTAGACAATGCCCATACATCCTTACAAACAAAATTTCGAGAAGATGCTCGCAGCATTCGGAGAAGACGATAGCTGGTTGGATCCATCAGAGTCGGGCGAGCTGGATAATGAGACAGTAGTCGATATGTTCTTCTGTATCCAAGAAAGCGCGACTAACGAAGAGAGCATCGTTGGCAGGCTGTTTCGAGAAGCAAAGCTTGATCCTAAAAATCCATTTCATTGGCTCGATTTAATGGATGGCATCGGCTCTGTTTTTTACTATGAGAAACAGAAAGCTGGAGCACCGCTGAAGTGGTCGCCGGAATTTCGCGAGACGCTAGGAGCTCGCTTCGATCAGGAAGCTGGCAACAACCCATACGCGACCGATGAAGAGGTTGCGGCGTCCCTCCGTCGCAAGTTTAAGGAGTATACACAGGAACCGAAGACGATCACCCGGATTATTGGGCAGTTGCGGAAGAGTGGGATCGTCAAATCTCTGCCAAATCGCAATACTCGGTCGCAAAAATAGGTTTCCGTATTGATGCGCAGCGCACCAGCGTATCCCAATGGACGACCAGGCGTGGTGCCTGGTCGGCATTTTGGAGCACGCACCTTGAAGTCGATTAAACAAATTCGCATCGACCACGTTCTGAACCGAATTCGCTATCAATGCGAAGAGGAGTATGAAGAGTTACGTGGCTCGGAGGTCAAAGACGAGCTGGACTACGACCATGAGAGCGAAGACCTGAGAACTCGAGAGTTTCTCGAACAGGCTCACATCGCCCTCCGCAAAAGAACCGTAATGGCGAAGATGTTGGGTGTCGATTACATCGACCATGATACATTCGCCTCAGCAAAGATCGCTATCAACGGCGTCACTCGCGATCTCCCGCACACCGAGATCGCAGAGCTGGATCGAGCGTTCAAGGCCATCGGTGCCTTCATTGCTCACCATCCGTCATACAGTTCAACATAGGTCAGCTGGGCAAGTCATTGAAGAAAACCGAAAGGCTACCGCTTCACAGCGGTAGCCTTTTTCATGCTTTCCGATTCGCGAAATCAAGTTTCGGTATTACCGCGAGTAGGGTCCCCGTATCCCGTTAACAGTCGACGGTCGCCGTGACCGCGATGACAACAGGAGCATTACAATGAAGTCCAAGACCCGCATAATTGTCGATTCGACAATGAGCATGATCTGTAACGCAGAAATGGAGGCTTTCGAAGATCTCCAAGACGAAGGTATTGTGAAGTCGTTGCAATACGACCACGACTACGCTGACTTTCAAGCGCAAAATCTGAGCGAGATTGTTCACCAAGCGATGCGCAAATCGTCTTCGATGGCCAATCTGTTTTTCATGAGATCCATTGATGACGTCACGTTTGAAGCTTTGAAGGCATCTGTCGAGGCGTCCGTTCCGGATGGAGAGTACCGGGAGAGTCCTGACCTTGACCGGACATTCCTCGCAATGGCGCTCTTCTTGCGGTCCCATCCAGCACATGCCGCCTTTTTCGACAAGAGCGGAACGGACAAAAAAATCGTCGCAATCGGGTAAGCGATGCACTGCTTCAAGAGGCCACCGCTAGTGCGGTGGCTTTTTTTATTTCGCCATTCGCACATTTAGGTTTCCGTATTAGTGCGAGCGACAGGCGGCGATATCAGTCCAGCCAGAATGGCTGGCGAAAGATAATGCAGGAACGATCAATATGAAGAACACGACGTTTGAGGTGCCGGACCATGCCGGCTCAGCGGAGGATGAGGACGGGCGCGCACAGACGCCAAATCGCGAGAGTGCGCAAATCATTCCTTTCCCCAAAGCGCAGCCCGCATGGATGCAAGGGGAGGCAGACTATTACGATCTGCACGACGGGGATGACGACACGCCGCAACACACGAGCATGCCTTTGGACTACCACACGCGCGAAGATCGTCACTCCACGGAGGCGCTGGACTACCCGGGCGCTGTAAGCCGCGTTACGTTCGATGATCTGGTGGACGGTTTTGAAGATGTGGAGGCCTGTAAGCGGCTCTTTGGCGTTTCCATGTTGGACAACGACCTCGAAGAGGCATTGCTCGCCTCCATCCGCCAATTCGACCATTGTACGCGAGATCCGGCAGCGACGTTGTGCGGCACATTCGTCGCAACCATGATTGTCTTCCTCCATAAGCATCCCGCGTTTCAGCGCAACATTGGAGGCCCGGTGCGTCGTTTGACCGGTAACAACGGGTAGGGCGACAGGGGATCTCACGAGGCAGAAGAGCGCGGTTCTGACCGCGCTCTTCTTATTTGTGATCTTAGCGCATCATCGAACGGGCGCTTTGTGATGCTCTGTGATCAGCGATCGCCTGCATTCTGTTCAGCGCGATTTCGTCCAGCTGATAGCGATATATCGTCTTGCCTCCCGCGACTGCTTTAGCCTTGGTTTTGCCGGCAGCTAGCTGGTCCAACCCGACCAGCTTCAGGAGCTCGCGGAGCTGATCACACCCCCTGCTGTCGTCCATCCGCACCTCGACGCCTAGTTGGCCCTCAATGATCGGTTTCAGCTTAATCGCGCGCCGCATCATCGAGACTAGCGACAGCCGGTCGTAAGCGACATTGGCCAGGAATCTGCCGTCGGCATAGACGCCGGCAAGCGTGAGCAGCTCAGCCAGCAATGCGCCGGAAGATCGCCAGTCCGTGACAAATCGGAGCTTAAGCGCATACTCGCTACCCTGGTCAAGAATTCGTGCGTCACGCAAGCTCTGGTGGTCTGATAGCTGCTCGAACCGCATCACCTGTTGACGGAGGCGCCCTCGATTATCGTCGTCGATCATCTTGTCGGTGATCGGCTCGCGGTAGAAGCGCTCCATTCGATATCTGTCATATGCCGCGTGCTCACTCTCTGTGACGTCATCGCGAGCCTTGATCCGTTCGTCTATCTCCGTCGCTTGTTCCTCTGTTAGCCTCAGAGCCGCCTTGAGTTTTTCCCGATACTGCCGGTCGGCAAGACGCTTGCCGATCTCGTTCAGATCACGACCATATCCTGCCGCGGTCTGGTCACGGTCGATGAACTCGATCGCATGTCCGTGCTGCCGTTTCATCGCGAGGAAGTTGCGCTTAAGGTTGTTCTTCGACATGCGCTGCTGGGAGGTTGCCAGCACCGCCATATCGATAAACTCGTCGTTGGTGTGATATTCTGGCCTTAGGTTATCGTCGTAATCGCTGAGAACACTTTTGAAGAGCTGCTTCTGCTGGATCTCGCGTCGCACAACATCCGCAGACGTATCGAACGACGCTGTTCTCGGACTGATCCAAACCTTCACTTCGCCGGGGTGACGAACCCGCCAGAGCTGCTGATCCATGTCAAAGTGTGTCGTGATGCCCGTCTCGAAGATCCCGTACACAACATCGATCAGCTCGGCCTGCTCTGGAAAGGTAATGTCAACGCCAGTGCCGAGTGAAGGCGACGTCAGGATCACATCGTATTTCAAGGCCTCTGCTGGGGGATCAGCGACGAAAGCTTTCGCCTCATCGGCCTTGACGGTCTCCGAGGTGATGCGAATGCATCGGAGTTCGTCGGTTGCTTGCTCCATTAGGCCCTGATGCAACCGGTCGATCTGTCCCATTGAGTTCGATGTGACGAACACGCGTTTACCGTCGTTGACCATCTGCTTGAGGTCACCAATCAGGTGATCCTTTGACGCGAAGACCTGCAGCTTTGAACCGATCTTGCGTTCATTGAGATACAGTGAACTTGGCTTTCTCGTGCTATCGTCCATCCGTTGCGCGAGCTTGGTGATCGTTTCGAACGTGAGCCAGCCAAGGTCAGCATCAAGCGTGATAATGCGCTTTGCTCGACGGAGAAGCCGACAGAAGATCATGAAGATCGCGTTGCGCGAACTGTTATCGATGAGCGGAGACAAAAAATGAGAGAGAACCTGCTCCGACTCGTCAATTACGACCGTCTCAAACAAATTCTCGCGTGACTCAGACTTGTAAGTGCTGACCTGCTCAGTCCAGGTAAGTCGCTCGAGGCTGTCGAGGCAAACACCGAGCGCTTTGCTCGTCAGGGGGCCTTCGAAGTCGAGATAGCACTCGAGCCCAAGTCGACTGCAGGTCTGCCTGATAAGCGCTATCCGGTGTCCAATCAGCAGTGTCGACCCACGGTGTGTGCGGAGCCGCGAGTCGGGGGTGTCAGGCCCGTCATCGAGCAAGTCGAGCAGATCGTGACTCGAAGCTTCCTTTGCGGCTGTTCTCTGCTGCATAGCGCGCGCAAGCTCAGCGGTCTTTCCGGTGCCTTTGGGGCTTTTGATGAAGACAAGGCCTTCGGGAAGCTTTTCCGGTAGTTTCAGGAATTGGCCTTCGGTGCGATAGATGCGTGAGTGGGCCAAGCCGGGATGATGGATCACACCAGTCAGGAGTTTCTGGAACGGTCCAATATCCACATTGCCAGCGAAGTAGTGTTCGGCTTCCTTCACTCGTTCATCAAAGTCGGAGAAGTCGTCAAACTGTGTCGCAGAGGGCGGCCAGAACGATTGTCGGCACGTCATGCAATGGATTCCGTTCACACCGGCCTGCGAGGTGGTGACGAACGCGCTGGCGTTTCGATCGTAGTGAAACGGGCAGCAGATGCGCGTCTTCGGCTCCAGTTCGCGGAACAGCTGTGTCCGCCCGTCCTCAAGGGTGATGATTCGATCGGGGGAGATCCGCTGCTTCGAAACGGTGGTGGTCCGTCCGCTCTTGGGGCTTTCGCGTTGATCAGCTTCCAGTCCCTGCGCGATAAGCTCATCGAGGACGTCGGCAGTGATCGCTCTTTCAAAGACCTGCGGATTGGAGCCTCGGGAGCCATAGAACAGGCGGGCCGGATCGGTTGCCGATCGATCGCCGCCAAAGCGGAGAGCAAGGCTCCGCAGCGCGGCCCGCATCTCTTGCGGTGTCTCAATGGACCTCGGCAGCGCAAAGATGAGGCGAAAGCGGTGGCGACTCTCGCTGTGGCTTGGTGTGGTGTAGAGGATCGTCAGGTGTTGCTGGGCGAAGGGCAGCTTCTTCGCTTCGGAGATCGAAAGATCCTGGTCGATGTCCACGGACAGGATGTCTGACCTAACGAAATTTGCAGCGCTGCGGGTTCCCGAGAGCTGGCAGGCATAGGCATGGCCCTGATCGACTTCGTCGGCGAGCTCCCGGGGCGTCAGCTCGACGTTCTCCCAGCCCTGCTTGAACAGGCTCTCGTTGCCGGCCTCGTTCTTGTTGATGAGGGCACGATTCACCGATAGACGCAATTTTTGGTCGAGAACACTCGGCTGTGGCACGCAAGACTCGCAGTGGGGATAGCGCCCCGATTTTTATAGAATCCCAGAAAATCTGACCCTGTTATCCCCGGACTGGGGGCGCGGCGAAACCAGAGTGGAGAGCAAATGGCGCAACTTTTTGAGAATCAGCAATGGCGGGTGACGCACAGTGGGCTCGAGGCCAAATCAGACGTCCCGACGGTCTATATTCCGGCAGCGGAGCTGCTGCGGAAGCGCGTTGTCTCCGACGGCTGGTTGTACGAGTGGCCGCTTCACGTCGCCGAAAACTCTTGGGTCGATTTCCCTGCTTTTGCAGAAGCGTTCAAAGAGGCCCTGAGCCACCACCAGCTCGCATTCAACGAAGAACTGCTTCATCGCAGCATCGCCGAAGGTCAAAATCGCAAAACGGAACTCTGAGAAGCGGGGTTAATTGTCTACCTTATTATGAAATTCGGAAGGCCCGGCACGACCTGCACCTGCACGTCCACCGCGCGGGCCTCGATCCCCTCGAATGCGACCGTCGCGACATGCTGCATCAGGCAACCTCTGACATTCAATCAAAGGTAGCAGTGTATTTTAATGTCGACAAGAACGTTAGCGCTGCATGGTGCAGATCGTCGCGACCGACATCGATCCGCTTGCAGCAAATCATAAACTCGGCCATGCGAAGAACGACGATCATCGAGTGACGACGAAGTCCGGGCCCACGCCGCATGTCAGATTGCCCATCCAGGCAAACCGTTGTTTCCGACGACGCCGAACTGATAGCCGCCTTGCGGGCGCAGGTCGCCGTACAGCAGGCCGAACTCGAACACCAGGCGACCAGGCTCGCCCATAGCCAGAAGATTTTCGATCGCGCGTCGGCGGCTGCACGCATCGGCGTGTGGGAATGTGAATTGCCGAGTGAAGCGCTGACCTGGACCGACGTGGTCTATGACATTTTCGATCTGCCGCGGGGCTCCGCGCTGGACCGCGGCGCCACCTTCAGATGTTATCCCGAAGAGTCCGCCAGAGAGCTGACCAAGCGGCGCAGCAAGGCGATCGAAGATTGCACCGGCTTCACGCTCGATGCGGAAATCATCAGCTTCAAGGGCAACAGGCGCTGGATCAGGATCACGGCCACGGTGGAATCCGTTGACGGCGTGGCCGTTCGCATCTTCGGCATCAAGCAGGACATCACGGAAGAAAAGATTCTCTCCGACCGCACCCGCTATCTCGCCGAATTCGACGTTCTGACCGGTCTCGCCAATCGCAGCCAGTTTCAGACGAGGCTCTCGGCGCTCGATCTTTCGTCACCGCAGATAGCAAAGCCGTTCGGCGCGCTGTTGCTGATCGATCTCGATGAATTCAAGCCGGTCAACGACAGTCTCGGTCACGCTGCCGGCGATGAATGCCTGAAACAGGCCGCCGAGCGGATCCGCGATGTCTGCGCCGATGCCGATCTGGTCGCGCGTATTGGCGGCGACGAATTTGCTGTGCTGCTCGGCTCCGACGCCAGGCTCGCGGAAGCGTCCGATACGGCCCGCGCGATCATCGCCCAGCTCGGCTATCCCATGAAGTATCGCGGCCATCAGCTGAAGATCGGCGCGTCGGTGGGCATCGCACTCGCGGACAGTCACACGCCGTCAGTCCAGCTCAATGTGATGGCAGATGCGGCGCTCTATGCGGCCAAGAAAGCTGGCCGCAACACCTTCCGCATCCATAAGGCCGGCCTCTCCGCATTGACCAATGGTTCGCTTGCGAGCACGGATCGGTCGGGCGATGCGCATCCTGCGGCATCCTCTGCCGCAGGACTGTCGCCGGCGTTCCGGGCGCTTACAGGTTCATGATCATCGGCTCGGCGATATAGCGGAAGCCATCGCCAGCCTTCACCACATGACCATAGCCCGGCCAGGCGAAGTGATAGGACATCACAGCGGTCTTGTTCGCAGCCAGCATGTCCAGCATCTTGACCCGCGAAGCCGCTGCCATTTTCGGATCGGAATCGTAGGAGAATTCCATCCGTGGCTTCTCGAGCAGAAGCACCTGATGATGCGTGAGATCGCCGAGGAAGGCGAACGACTTCCCGGCCGAGGTGATCATGAACATGTGGTGGCCGAAGGTGTGGCCGGGCGCATGCATGGCGGTCACGCCGGGCAGGAATTCCTGATTGTCCTTGAAGAAGACCAGGCGATCCTTCACCGGCATCAGGTTCTTGCGCGCATGGACGATGAAATCCTTCAGCGGCGAGCCCATCTTGCCTTCGTCGGTCCAGAACTTGAAGTCTTCCTCGCTGATATAGACCTGCGCATTCGGGAAGAGAGGCTTGTCGTCGGCGCCGACGATGCCGCCGATATGATCGATATGCGCATGCGAGCAGACGATGGCATCGATCTGCTCGGGCTTGATGCCCGCCTCCGAGATGCTCTTCATCAACCGGCCGGTGGTGGGACCAAACAGCTTCGACGTACCCATGCCGGTGTCGAACATGATGAGCTTGTCGTTCATGTTGATGATCGGCACGTTCTGTTCGAGGATGACATTGCTGGGGGACAGGAAATTGTCCGTCAGCATTTTTTGCACGTCTTCCTTGGGCACGCCGACAAAGGTGCCGGAAGGATCGCCAAGCGGTAGCGGTCCATCGGAGACCACGGAGACTTCAGCGTCGCCAAAGGTAAAGCGATGGAAGTAGGGTGCCTGTGTGCCGAGCTTCGGCGCTTTCGCCGATGCACTGCCGATCAGGCCGGGAGCGATGAGGTTTGCGCCGAGCCCTGCGCCCAATCCGGCACCGAGAGCGAGCAGCGAACGTCGCGAGACGTTTGAAGTCATGCGTTCCTCCAACACTGTGCTTTTGTTAGCCGCCAAACAGCGGGCCGCTCGATTGAGTGAGCGTGCAGCATCATGCTGCGCCTGCCGATACGAACTGGCAAGCGAAAGCACGTGAGAGAAGCGCCGTAGAATTATTCAATCTGTTGCGATGCAATGCAGCGCAACGAAGCGCCGGCTACTTCCGCTTCGCCTCGATCACATCCCAAATCCGCGCCGCCACATCCGGCCCGCCAAGCTTAGAAATGGCGCGGATGCCCGTGGGTGACGTCACATTGATCTCGGTGAGATTGCCGTCGATCACGTCGATGCCGACAAACAGCAATCCGCGCTTGCGCAGCTCCGGGCCGACGCGTTCGCAGATCTCGCGCTCGCGCGGCGAAAGCTCGGTCGATTTCGCAGCCCCTCCCCGCACCATGTTGGAGCGCAGGTCGTCGTCCGCGGGCACGCGGTTCACGGCGCCGGCGAATTCGCCGTCCACCAGGATAATGCGCTTGTCGCCATGCTTCACCTCGGGAAGGAAGCGCTGGATCACCCATTGTTCCTTGAAGGTCACGGAGAACAGATCGTAGAGTGAGCCGAAATTCATGTCCTGCGGCAGCACGCGGAAGACGGCGGCGCCGCCATGGCCATGCAGCGGCTTCATCACCACCGCACCATGCTCCGCGCGAAAGGCGTTGATCTCGTCCTTGTCGCGCGAGATCAGCGTTGGCGGCATCAGGTCGTTGAAGCCCATCACGAAGATTTTTTCCGGCGCGTTGCGCACCGAGGCCGGATCGTTCACCACCAGCGTCTTCGGATGGATGCGCTCCAGCAGATGCGTCGAGGTGATGTAGGCAAGATCGAACGGCGGGTCCTGCCGCAGCAGCACCACATCAAAGCTCTCCATATTGACGCGCTCGGGCTCGCCCAATGTGAAGTAGTCGCCCTCGATATCGCGAACATCCAGCGGCTGCACCGGCGCCACCACGTCATTGCCGCGCAGCGAGAGCTTGTCCGGGGTGTAATAGGACAGCCGATGGCCGCGCTTCTGCGCTTCGAGCAGCATCGCGAAGGTGGAATCGCCCTTGTGATTGATGCGGGCGATGGGGTCCATCTGGACGGCGATGTTCAGGGTCATGAGATCATTCCGAAGTGAAGCGTCAGGAGGCGGCGTCGAATGCTGCTAACAGATGGCGTGGCAGATGTTTCGGCGCAATGAGAATGACGTCGAAGCGCATGTCGAAATCCGCATGTTCGGGATGTGCCATCAGCCAGCCCTGCGCGGCATTGCTGATGCGCACCTGCTGCTGCGGGGTGACGGCATAGGCGGCATCGTCGAGCGTCTCGCGCGCCTTCACCTCGACAAAGGCGATCAGGTTGCGCTTGCGCGCCACAATGTCGATCTCGCCATGGGGCGTGCGGAAGCGGCGGGCGAGGATGCGATAGCCTTTTGCGAGCAGCATGGCACTGGCGCGGCTTTCCGCGGACAGGCCGGTGGCAAAGGCGGCGACGCGCTGCGGCGATGGTGCCTTGCTGCGGCCGGGCGCCGAAACCTCCCTGGGCTTAACCATCGCCGGTTTCCCTCGCGAGTTCGAGCGCGCGGGCATAGACGGCGCGGCGCTGCCGGCCGGACAGCTCGACCGCATGCGCGACGGCATCCTTGACGCTGTCGCGCTGCAGCGATGCGCGCAGCAATGCGTCGAGATCGTCATCGGTCATCGCCTCAGCATCCGCTGCGGGCGGGCCGAGCACGACGACGAATTCACCACGGGTTTCCAGTTCATCGGCGGTCTTCGCCAGTTCAGCCACAGGGCCGCGCGAAATCTCTTCATGCAGCTTGGTGAGTTCGCGGCAGATCGCCACATCGCGCTGGCCCATGATGTCCGCGAGATCGCCGAGCATTTCCTGCACGCGATTGCCGGATTCGAACATCACGATCGTGGCATCGACGCGCGACAATTCCTCGATCCGGCTGCGGCGCGCCACCTGTTTGGAGGGCAGAAAGCCCTCGAAGAAAAAGCGGTTTGTCGGCAGCGCCGACACGGCGAGTGCGGTCAGCACCGAGGATGGCCCCGGCAGCGCGAACACATCGAAGCCGGCCGCCGTCACTTCGCGCACCAGCTTGAAGCCGGGATCGGAGATCAGCGGTGTGCCGGCATCCGACACCAGGGCGATCGATCCGCCTTCCGCAAGCTTGGCGAGAATTTTCGGCCGCGCGGCCTCGGCATTGTGCTCGTGATATTGCTTGAGATCGGCGGATATGCCGTAACGTTCCATCAGCCGGCGGCTGATCCGCGTATCCTCGCAGGCCACCACATCGGCTCCGGCGAGCACTTCCAGCGCGCGCAGCGTGATGTCGCCGAGATTGCCGATCGGCGTCGCCACCAGATGCAGGCCCGGCGCGGCTTTCGGCGCCGTCAGCACATGGCCGGACACCGTGAAGGTCCGCTTCGGGGCATTGGTTTCGGAAGACATCGGGTTCGCACGCATGGGGGCAATCTAGAGGGAATCACGCCAAAGAGGGACAGTCGTTTTTCGGCCGTCGTTCCCCGTTACCGGAGAGCGCGGCTGGCGGCGCCGCCAAATATAAACCTTTTGTTTCGGTTAACTAATCCCGAACAGTATGTCTGAATCCATCCTCCCGCTATACACTGGGAGGGCGCCGGCTTGCCGGCCGAGAAGAAGAGAAGCAATGGCCGATCCGTTCGATCCGAAAATGACATCTCCGGGCGCCACCCGGCGAACGGCGTTGGGCCTCCTGCTCGGAGCGCCCCTGCTGTCGGCCTGTTCTGGCATCCAGCAGACCCTGACCAATAATTACAGCACCGGCCCCGCCAACGAACAGCCGCCGGGCCCGGCCGGTCCGGCGCAGTCGCCGCAGGCGATCGGCTCCGGTGCCGTGAAGGTCGGTCTCATCCTGCCGCAATCGGCGTCGGGCAATGCCGGCCTCGCCGCGCAGTCGATGAAGAATGCGGCCGAGATGGCCTATTCCGAATTCCAGAACCCGAACATCCAGCTGCTGGTGAAGGATGATGCCGGCAGCGCTGCCGGCGCGCAGCAGGCGGCGCAACAGGCGTTGAACGAAGGCGCCGAGATCATCATCGGGCCCCTGTTCGCCGTGTCGGTGCCTGCGGTGGCGCAGCTCACGCGGGCGCGCAACATTCCGGTGATCGCCTTCTCGACGGATTCGAGCGTGGCGGGTCGCGGTGTCTATCTGCTCAGCTTCCTGCCTGAGTCCGACGTCAATCGCATCATCGATTACGCCTATGGCACCGGCAAGCGCTCCTTCGCGGCACTGCTGCCGCAAAATGCCTATGGCAATGTGGTCGAGGTCGCCTTCAAGCAGGCGGTGGCGCGCAAGGGTGGCCGGGTGGTTGCCTTCGAACGCTATGGCGCCGATCGGTCGACCGCCGCGAAGAACATTGCGGCCCAGCTCACGGGTGCTGATGCCTTGCTGCTTGCCGATGATGGCGAAGCGGTGGTGGCGACGGCCGATGCCCTGACCACGGCGGGCGCCAATCTCCGCAATGTTCAGCTGCTCGGCACCGGTTTGTGGGACAATCCACGCGTCTTCGGCAGTGCGTCGATGCAGGGCGGCCTCTATGCCGCTCCCGATCCCGCGGGTTTCCGCGCCTTTTCCGGCCGCTATCGCACCAAGTTCGGCAATGATCCCGTGCGCACGGCGACGCTCGCCTATGATGCTGTCGCCCTCGTCGCTGCGCTCGCGCGCACGCAAGGCGGTCAGCGTTTCACGCCGGAAGTGCTCACCAATCAGTCCGGCTTCGCCGGCATCGACGGCCTGTTCCGCTTCCGTCAGGACGGCGGCAATGACCGCGGACTCGCCGTGATGAAGGTGGCGTCGGGTGGCGGCCAGCCGGTGGCAGGCTCGCCGAAGAGTTTTGGGACTTAGCGTCAGGCGGCCAGGTCAGCGACGACAGCATCCAGCACCGGGAACCCTTCCTGCGTGACGCGCAGGCGGCCGTTCTCGATGACAATCGCGCCTTCTTCACAGAGATTCTGCACGCGCACCGGATCGAACGGCCGGCCAGACAGTGCCTCATAGCGCGCGGGATCGATGCCTTCGACCAACCGCAGTCCCATCAAGAGATATTCATCGGCGCGTTCTTCGCTGTTGAGGCTTTCATCCAGCGTGACGCCGTGACCGGTGGCCTCGACACGCATCAGCCAGGTCTCCGGACGCTTCTCGGTTGAGGTCGCATGACGGATGCCATCGATATCGATGCGGCCATGCGCGCCCGGCCCGATGCCGGCATATTCCTGACCGCGCCAATAAACGAGATTGTGTTTGCACTCGGCGCCGGGCCGCGCGTGATTGGAGATCTCGTAGGTCGGCAGACCTTGTTGCGCACAGACCTCCTGCGTCACATCGTAGAGCACGCGCGAGAGGCCTTCTTCCGGCGTCTTCAGTTTGCCCGCGGCATGCAGGCCGAAGAACGGCGTGCCTTCCTCGATTGTCAGCTGATACAGCGACAGATGTTCGGCGGCTTCGGAGATCGCAAGCTTCAACTCGCTGGTCCACATCTCCGGCGTCTGGTCCGGCCGTGCATAGATGAGATCGAAGGAGTAGCGATCGAATGCGCTGCGCGCGATGGCGACGGCATCGAGCGCTTCACGCGCTGAATGCAAACGGCCCAGCGATTTCAGCGAGGCGTCGTCGAGCGCCTGGACACCGAGCGAGACGCGATTGACGCCGGCAGCGCGATAACCATGGAACCGTGTTGCATCCACCGATGTCGGATTGGCTTCCATCGAAACTTCGACGGCGGAATCGACGTTCCAGTATTTTGCGATCGAATCGAGGATCGAGCCGACGGTCTGCGGCTGCATCAGCGACGGCGTGCCGCCGCCGAGAAAGATCGACGTTACCGTGCGGCCGGGAATCCGCGCTGCGGTGGTTTCGATCTCGCGCGCAAAGGCGCGGGCAAAACGTTCTTCATCGATCTGCTGATGCCGCACATGGCTGTTGAAGTCGCAATACGGGCACTTCGACAGGCAGAACGGCCAATGCACATAAACGCCGAAAGCGTCCTGCTGTGCGTTAGCGTTGCTCAAGGCAGATCTCCGCGAGCTTCACAAAGGCTTTTGCACGATGCGACAGGCCCTGGCCGAGCGGCGGCAGGCCGTGTTTTTCGACAGCAGTCATCTCGCCATAGGTGCGCTCATGGCCATCGGGGAGAAATGTCGGATCATAGCCAAAGCCGGCGGTGCCGCGCGGCGGCCAGACCAGCGTGCCATGGGCATGCGCTTCGACTTCCTCGAGATGGCCATCAGGCCATGCCACGCAAAGTGCCGACACGAAATGCGCGGTGCGCTTGTGCGGTGTGGTCGCACCGCGCTCCTGAAGCAGGCGCTCGATGCGCGTCATAGCCGCATTGAAGTCCTTGGATTCGCCGGCCCAGCGCGCCGAATAGATACCGGGTGCACCGTCGAGCGCATCGACGACTAGGCCGGAGTCATCAGCAAAAGCAGGGAGCTGCGCGACATTGGCCGCAGCGATCGCCTTGATCGCGGCATTGGCCTTGAAGGTGTCGCCGGTCTCGTCGGGCTCTGCGAGACCGAGTTCGCCGGCCGACACCGCCTCGATGCCATAGGGCGCCAGCAGGTCGCGCATCTCGGCGAGCTTGCCGGGATTGTGGGTAGCGATCACGAGCTTGCCGGTGATTCGACGATGTTGAGTCATGGAGTCTTATAGCCCAGAAACCGTCATTCCGGGGCGCGCATCGCGCGAACCCGGAATCTTGAAGTAGTGAGTCTCATCAGGAGATTCCGGGTTCGCGCCTTGCGCGCCCCGGAACGACGCGTGTGTGGCTTACGCCACCGCCATCTTCTGCAATTCGACCAGCTTGCCGACGCCCTGCTGTGCCAGCGCCATCAGCTTCATCAGCTCGTCCTGGGTGAACGGCTCCTTTTCCGCGGTTCCCTGGATCTCGATGATGCGGCCGTCGCCGGTCATGACGAAATTGGCGTCGGTATCCGCCTCGGAATCCTCGGCATAATCGAGATCGAGCACCGGGGTGCCCTGATAGATACCGCAGGAAATCGCAGCGATATTGGTGCGCAGCACCTTGTCCGCCACGTCCTTCTTGAACATGTTGCGGCTCTTCATCCAGGCGATGCAGTCGGCCAGCGCCACCCAGGCACCGGTGATCGAGGCGGTGCGGGTGCCGCCATCGGCCTGGATCACGTCGCAATCGATGGTGATCTGGCGCTCGCCAAGGGCTTCGAGGTCCACCGCGGCGCGCAGCGAGCGGCCGATCAGGCGCTGGATCTCGACCGTGCGGCCGCCCTGCTTGCCGGCGGCGGCCTCGCGGCGGGTGCGTTCCAGCGTGGCGCGCGGCAGCATGCCATATTCGGCGGTGACCCAGCCACGGCCCTGGCCCTTCAGCCATGGCGGCAGGCGCTCTTCCAGCGTCGCGGTGACCAGCACATGGGTGTCGCCGAACTTCACCATGCAGGAGCCTTCGGCGTATTTGACGACGCCGCGTTCCAGCGAGACAGCGCGCAATTCATCGGGCGCACGACGGCTTGGCCGCATGAGAAAAATCCTTCCAAATGGTCCGATAGAGTGTGTTTGCGCGCCTTTTAGGGGCGCGCGGCGGCAGCGGCAAGGGCGGCCCGGTTCCACCGTTGCGAAGGTGCTTGTATCCGGCGGCCCGCGACGACAGATTAGGCCCGACAAGGAGTGTCCGAGTGGCGCATCACGATCCGATTGGCCTGATTTCGCCGCGAGCCGGGCTTGCCCAGCTCAATGAGCGGTCGCGCGAGATTTTCCGGCAGATCGTCGAATCCTATCTGGCCACCGGCGAGCCGGTGGGCTCGCGCAACATTTCCCGCCTGATCACCGTGCCGCTGTCCCCGGCCTCGGTCCGCAATGTGATGTCGGATCTGGAGCAGCTCGGCCTGATCTATGCCCCGCACACCTCGGCCGGACGTTTGCCGACCGAACTCGGCTTGCGCTTCTTCGTCGATGCCCTGATGCAGGTCGGCGATCTCACCGAGCCGGAGCGGCAGTCAATCCAGCAGCAGCTCTCATCCGTCGGCCGTTCGCAATCGGTCGAGGCCGCCATCGGCGAGGCGTTGACGCATCTCTCCGGCCTGAGCCGCGCCGCTGCGGTGGTGCTGACCGCCAAATCGAATGCGCGGCTGAAACATATCGAATTCGTCCGCCTGGAGCCCGAAAAGGCACTGGTAGTGCTGGTTGCCGAAGACGGCCAGGTCGAGAACCGCGTGCTGACGCTGCAGCCGGGCGTGCCCTCGTCTGCGCTCACCGAGGCCTCGAATTTCCTCAATGCGCGCATCCGTGGCCGTACCTTGGCCGAGGCGCGGCTCGAACTCGAAACCACGCTGAAGCAGAATCAGGCCGAGCTTGATCAGCTCACGCAGAAGGTGATCGCGGCTGGTCTCGCGAGCTGGTCCGGCGGTAATGGCGATGATCGCCAGCTCATCGTGCGCGGACAGGCCAACCTGCTGGAAGACCTGCATGCGCTCGAGGACCTCGAACGCGTCCGCCTGCTGTTCGAGGATCTGGAGAGCAAGCGCGAGGTGGTCGATCTGCTCGGCCGCGCCGAAAGCGCGGAGGGCGTGCGGATCTTCATCGGCTCGGAGAACAAGCTGTTCTCGCTGTCCGGTTCCTCCACCATCATCGCGCCCTATAGCGACGGCGCCGGCCATATCGTCGGTGTTCTCGGCGTGATCGGGCCGACCCGGCTGAATTATGCCCGCGTGATCCCCATGGTGGATTACGCAGCCCGTATCGTCAGCCGCATGCTGGGCGGCTGAACGCGCATGACCTCGAAAAGAGGGGACCGGTTCTCGGGCAAGGTCATGCGCAGACAACCGAAAAGGCTTGGATTGGCTTGATTTTTCGGCTGCAAACCAACATATGCGGGGTCAGCAATCCCACCAATTTAGCGTGTTTCGAGAAGGCAGTGTCATGACTGAGTCCAACGGGCAGAACGATAACCACGACAAGACGGCAGAGGCCGCCGAGCCGGTGGTCTCGAAGCCTTATGTCATGCCCGATGATCCGGAACCGAATTCCGTCGAGGCGCTGCAGAAGGAAGTTGCGGACTCGCGGGATCGCATGCTGCGCACGCTGGCCGAGATGGAAAATCTCCGCAAGCGCACCCAGAAGGAAGTCGCCGATGCGCGGGTCTATGGCGTGTCGAAGTTTGCCGGTGATATCGTCGATATCGCCGACAATCTGCAGCGTGCGCTCGATGCCGTTCCGGCGGATGCGAAGGCATCGGCCGATCCCGGCCTCAAGGCGCTGATCGAGGGCGTCGAGCTCACCGAGCGCTCGCTGCTCAACGCGCTGGAGAAGCATGGCGTGAAGAAGGTCGATCCGACCGGCGAGAAGTTCGATCCGAACTTCCATCAGGCCATGTACGAAGTGCCGGATGCGTCGGTGTCGTCGGGCACCGTGGTTCAGGTTGTGCAGGCCGGCTACACCATCGGCGAACGCGTGCTGCGTCCGGCGCTGGTCGGCGTGTCGAAAGGTGGCGCGAAGGTCGCGCCGGTTTCGGAATAATACTCAATCTGTCATCGCCCGGCTCGACCGGGCGATCCAGTAAACACAGTCCTTACAGTGTCTACTAGGTCACCCGATCAAGTCGGGTGACGACAGTGAGAGTTTAGCTAGCTGAGCCCACCTGCCCGGCTTCCCAGCCGATCATCGCCTGTTTCCGCGTGATGCCCCAGTGATAGCCCGTGATCGCGCCGGATTTGCCCATGGCGCGGTGGCACGGCACCACGAAGGAGATCGGATTGCGCCCGATCGCGCCGCCGACGGCACGCGAGGCTTTCGGCTTCTCGATCTTGCAGGCGATGTCCGAATAGCTGACGGCGCGGCCCATCGGAATCTTGAGCAGCGTTTCCCAGACACGCACTTCGAAATCCGTGCCGATCAGCACCACGCGCAGCGGCTGGTCCGGTCGCCAGAGTTTCGTATCGAAGATGCGCCGTGCGAGCGGCGCCGTCGCTTCCATGTCCTCGATCAGCGTGGCCGCCGGCCAACGGCGGGCCATGTCGGCAAAGCCGGTTTGCTCCTCACCTGGATCGGAAAAAGCCAGCCCCGCCAGCCCGCGATCGCTGGCGATCACGATGGCGGTGCCGAAAGGCGAAGGATGAAAACCGTAGCGCAGCTCCATGCCGGCGCCGCCGGTCTTCCATTCGCCCGGCGACATCGCTTCGTGCGTGACGAACAGGTCGTGCAGCCGGCCCGGACCTGAAAGTCCTGAGTCGAGTGCGGCATCCAGCACGCTGGCGGAATCGCGCAGCAGCATTTTGGCGTGGTCCAGCGTCAGCGCCTGCATGAAGGCCTTTGGCGTGAGGCCGGCCCAGCGGCGGAACAGGTGATGCAGCTCGTCGGGCGTCACGCTGGCCGCATCGGCGACATCCTCGATGCTCGGCTGGTCCTTCCACTGGCCATGCATGAAGCCGATAGCGCGGCGGACACTGTCGTAATCGCGCAGGGCCGCATCTCGCAGGCCCGGCTTGATGGGGCGATGGTCATTCATCGCAATGTCTCGTGCAAGATTCATCATGCTGCCGATCTAGGCCCGGCAGCCCCGGTAAACCACCCGATTCCAGATCAGCCATCATGTCACCGGATTATAGGTCGGGCCGCGCCTGGCATCCTGCAGCGCTTCGAGCAAGGCACTGAGGAAGCTCGCTTTTTCCTCCGCGCCGAGGAACCGGGCAATCGACACCCGGCGGCCGCGCGAGACCAGGAATAGCTGCTCGATGCCGAATTCGGCATGCTCGACCCGATCCACTTGCACCCAGAGCGGATTGAACGCCCATTCGACCACGTCGCCGCGCGGGCTGACGCGCCGGACACGGATTTCCGAAGCCGTGACGGTGATCTCCTCCGTGGCCTTGGCGTGGCGGTCGTAGATCTTGAATGCGGCGTAAATGGCCAGCACGTCGAGGCCGAAAAAGCCGAACACCGGCCAGGCGCCCATCCAGAGAAACACCATGCCGGCGCCGAACGAGATGACGCTGAAGCAGGCCATCAGCACGAGAAAGCCCTTGCGGCTCAGCGCGCGATGCGGACGCAGCAACGCGGTGAACAGCTTGGGCTCGCCAGCATCTTCAAAGTCGTTGCCCTGTGTCATCGCTGCCCACTATATCCCCCTGATGCCGAAAATCACCCGCCAGCCAACTGCCCGCGCGAAGACCTCCGTTGCAAAAGCCGCCGTGGCGAAAAAGGCGCCGGCCAAGGCCAAAGTGGTCAAGAAGGCGGTCAAACCGAAGACCACAAAACTGAAGCGTTGGACCGCGGCCGAGGTGCATGAGGCCTTCTCGCGCTTCCAGAAGGCCAATCCCGAGCCCAAGGGTGAGCTCGAACATCTCAATCCCTATACGCTGCTGGTGGCTGTGGTGCTGTCCGCGCAGGCCACCGATGCCGGCGTCAACAAGGCGACGCGGGCGCTGTTCCCCATCGCCGATACGCCGCAGAAGATGCTCGATCTCGGCGAGGAGACGGTCCGCGAATATATCAAGACCATCGGCCTCTATCGCACCAAGGCGAAGAACGTCATCGCGCTGTCGGAAAAACTAATCCGCGATTTCGGCGGGGTGGTGCCGCGCACCCGCACCGAGCTCGAATCGCTGCCGGGTGCCGGGCGCAAGACCGCCAATGTCGTACTGAATATGGCTTTTGGCGAACACACGATGGCGGTGGACACCCACGTGTTCCGTGTCGGCAATCGCACCAATCTCGCGCCGGGCAAGACGGTGCTCGATGTCGAGCTCGAACTCGAGCGCGTGATTCCGGACGAGTTCATGCTGCATGCGCATCACTGGCTGATCCTGCACGGCCGCTACACCTGCCTTGCGCGCAAGCCGCGCTGTGAGGTGTGTTTGATCAGCGATCTGTGCCGGTGGCCGGAAAAGACGGTCGTCTAATCTCGTCATTGCGAGCGCAGCGAAGCAATCCAGAAGCCAAGAAAAGAAAGTCTGGATTGCTTCGTCGCCGCGCTCCTCGCAATGACGGAGACGAGCAATGGAACTCGCCCTCGCCTGATTTCGGCCCATTTTCATCACATTGCCGACCACAAATGTGAGGGATTGGGAGACATTGATGCTCAAGGCAATTCTGCTGCTGGTGGCTTCGCTCGTTGTGATCGAACCGACCATCACCCCCGCTTACGCCGATTTCGACAGCGACAAGCGCACCTGCGTGAAGCCCGGCATGGATTTCGACGAGGAGATCCGCGCCTGCGATCGGCAGCTCGCCTCCGGCCGCTACAGCGGCGTCAACCGCGCCATCGTCTATCGCAACCGCGGCATCAAGCTGATGAATCGCTGGGCCAACACGGCGCAGCCCGCGGATATCGCGTCTGCCCTCGCCGATTTCACCCGCGCGCTGGAGATGAATCCGCGTTACGCCGACGCCTATGTCAGCCGTGGCAAGGCCCATGGCGCCAAGGGCGACAGCGATCTCGCGCTGGCCGATCTCAACGAAGCCATCCGCATCGATCCGAAATCCGCTGAGGCCTATGTCAGCCGCGGCATCGTGTTGCGCAGCAGGAACGAGCTGGATCGCGCGATCGCCGACTACAACGAGGCGCTGCGCGTCGATCCCCGCAATACGATGGCGCTCAACAATCGCGGCATTACCTGGCGTGCCAAGAAGGATGACGACCGGGCGATCGCCGATTACAGCGAGGCCATCCGCGTCGATCCGCGCTATGCATTCGCCTATAACAACCGCGCGCTGATCTATCGTGCAAAAGGCGATAGCGATCGCGCGCTTGCGGATCTCAGCGAAGCGGTTCGGATCGATTCAAACTACGGACAAGCGTTCCAAAACCGCGGCGATCTCTATCGCAGCAAGGGCGAGTTCGACCGCGCCATCGCCGATTTCAGCGACGCAATCCGCGCCAATCCGCGTTCGGCGACCGCCTATATCGATCGCGGTAATGCCTATCGCGAGAAAGGCGAGCATGACCGGGCCATCGCGGATTTCTCCGAGGCCATCCGGATCGATCCGAAGAACGGCCCCGCCTTTCGCAATCGCGGTTTCGCCTACAGCCAGAAAGGCGATCCCGGCCGCGCCCTTGTCGAATATAACGAGGCGCTGCGTCTCGATGCCAATGACGTCGTCGCCTACAACAATCGCGGCACGATCTTTCTCGGTCGCAATCTGATCGAACGGGCCATCGGCGAATTCGATGAATCGATCCGGCGCGATCCGCAATTTCCTCTCGCTTTCACCAATCGCGGTCTCGCATGGGAGAAGGCTGGCGATATCGCGGCGGCACGCGCGGACTACAACAAGGCACTTTCGCTGCCGGAAAAGCTCGGCAGCGGCAAATGGCCTTATGAGAAGGCGCGCGAACGGCTCGCGGCTCTGCAAGGCGTGAGCGCCTCCACCGCGAAGCCTGCCATGCCGCCTCCGGCGCCCGCCCCGAAGCCCGCGGATATCGCGATCCCTTCGATCAGTGCGCCGGCGGTTGTCGCCGCCCCGCCTCCGCCGCCGAAGCCGCCCGTGGCCGCGGCGGCGCTCACCCCGGCGCCGATCACGACGGGTGATCGACGGATCGCGCTGGTGATCGGCAACTCCGCCTATACGACTGTCTCGGCGCTCACCAATCCCCGGCGCGATGCCGCGCTGGTGGCCGATACGCTGAAGAAGACCGGCTTCTCGACCGTCACCGTGCTCACCGATCTGCGCAAGGATGCGCTGATGACGGCGCTGCGCGAATTCGCGGCGCAGGCGGAAGCGGCCGATTGGGCGGTGGTCTATTATGCCGGCCACGGCATGGAGGTCGGCGGCGTCAATTACCTGATCCCGGTGGATGCGCGCATTGCGGTCGATCGCGACATCGAATTCGAGGCGGTGCCGCTCGGCCAGATCCTCAACGCCGCCGAGCGCGCCAGGAAACTCCGTCTCGTCATCCTCGATGCCTGCCGCAACAATCCGTTCGCCAACAAGATGAAACGGACTCTCGAAGTGGCCTCGCGCTCCACAGCGCAGGGACTGGCGGCTGTCGAGCCGGAAGCCGGCACCATGGTGGTCTATGCGGCCAAGG
This sequence comes from Tardiphaga sp., assembly GCF_044340795.1. Classification (GTDB taxonomy): domain Bacteria; phylum Pseudomonadota; class Alphaproteobacteria; order Rhizobiales; family Xanthobacteraceae; genus Tardiphaga. Next base: position 22,577 of record NZ_JBIISY010000003.1, on the reverse strand, counting down.
ATGGCGAGGTCGCGCTCGATGGCGCCGGCGCCAACAGCCCGTTCGCAACGGCCCTGGTGAAGAACCTGCCGACGCCCGGTCTCGAGGTGCGGCGGCTGTTCGACTATGTGCGCGACGATGTGATGGATCTGACGAAACGCAAGCAGAAACCGTTCAGCTACGGCTCGATCTCGGGGCGGCAGGATTTCTACTTTGTGGCGGCGAAGCAGTAAGTCCTCCGACCCCTCATGGTGAGGAGGCGCGACTTGTCCGCCGTAGCTCGAAGAGCGAAGGCGGAAGCGCCGTCTCGAACCATGAGATGGCCGGATTCTGAGCTTGCGGCCATCCTTCGAGACGCCGCTGCGCGGCTCCTCAGGATGAGGGATGGAGTATGGACCGAATTATCAGTCAGGCTCTCAGGATGAGGGTGGAGTGAAAGATATTAAACCACCGGCGCCTTCGCGCGCCCCGGCTCGATCAGCTCCGGCCGTGGCCCGCTCAGCCGCTTGTGCATGTGAACCATGAAGGCCATGCCGAACAGCGGGGTTGCAAGATTGACGATCGGGATCGACACGAAGGCCGCGATGAACAGGCCCGCCATGAAGACGGTGGGCGCGTGCTGCCGTCGCATCGCCTTGGCCTCTGCGGGTGAGCGGAAACGCATCGCCGCGAGCTCGAAATATTCACGCCCGAGCAGCCATGCCGTCGCGATGAAGAAAATGATGAAGCCGATACCGGCAAAGAAGACGAAAGGCAGCGCGATCAGATAGACCGCGATGGTCAGCAGCGCCGTCTTGCCGCCCTCCCACACCGCTTGGCCGAGCGGCAATGCCGTGCCCGGGCGCTCCGCCGGATAATGTTCGCGCTCGACGATGTCAGCGACATCGTCGACGAAGAAGCTTGCCACCAGCGACGTGATCGCCGGCATCAGGAAGATCGCGCCGGCAACGACGCTGAGGCCTGCCGCGATGGACAGGATCCATGTCAGCACCGTGACCATGCTGTGATAGTCCGAGCCGACCATGCCTTCGGCCCAGATGCCGCCGGCCGTCGCCGCCCAGTTCAGAAGGCGCTGCATGCCGATCGCCAGCACGGTGATGAACACCAGCGCCATGCCGATCGATTTCCAGAGGATGCTGCGCATCGGTGGCGACAGAATTTGCGAAAGCGCCTTGGCGGCAGCAGCGAGCATTCCCATTCTCTCCTTGCGATCACGAACACGTAACAAGTCGAAAGTTGTCAGACAAGTGCAGCGCAGCATCGACTTCTTCACTGGACGGATAAATAGAAAGCGCTAGTCTCCCCAAAAAACAATCATCAGGGAGGACGACGTCTTGATCAGCAAGGGTACCCGTGCGCTTTTGATTGCCACTGCCGCTTCCGGTCTGTTTCTGAGCGCGGCGCCTGCCTTGGCGCAGCAGAGCATCACCGTCTGGTTCAGCAAGGGATTCTATAAATCCGAAGACGAGTCGCTGCTGGCGGCGATCAAGAAGTTCGAGGAGAAGACCAAGATCAAGGTCGAGCTCTCGCAATACGCCATTCAGGACATGATCCCGAAGACGGTGGCCGCGCTGGATTCCGGCACGCCGCCCGATGTTGCCTATGCCGACACCTATGACGTGCAGGCCTCCGGCAAATGGGCGTTTGAAGGCAAGCTCGAGGACATCACTGACATCCTCAAGCCGATGATGGACAAGTTCGCGCCCAACACGGTCGAAACGGCTTTTCTGATGAACGGCCAGACCAAGAAGAAGGGCTATTACGGCTTCCCGCTGAAGCAGCAATCCATGCATGTGGAGATCTGGAGCGACATGCTCCAGCAGGCCGGCTTCAAGGTCGAGGACATTCCGAAGGACTGGAAGGGCTATTGGTCGTTCTGGTGCGACAAGGTACAGCCCGCCTATCGCAAGGCGTCGGGCAGCCGTGCCTATGGCGTCGGCCAGCCGATGGGCGTGGAATCCACGGACTCGCTGCAGTCGTTTTACACCTTCATCGATGCCTATAACGTCAAGCTGGTGGATGACGATGGCAAGCTCACGGTGGACGATCCGAAGGTCAAGGAAGGCCTGGTCGGCGCTCTGAAAGACTATACGGATACGTATATCAAAGGCTGCACGCCACCCTCCTCGACCACGTGGAAGGACCCCGACAACAATGTCGCCTTCCACAACCGGTCGATCATCATGACCCATAACTTCACGATCTCGATCGCGGCGAAGTGGTATGAGGATTCGCAGAACCAGACGCTGACGCCGGAGCAGCGTGCCGCCGGCAAGAAGGCGTATGAAGACACGATCATCACCGCGTCCTTCCCGCTGAAGCCCGACGGCACGCCGATCAAATATCGCTCGGATGTGAAGACCGGCATGATCTTCTCGCAATCGAAGAACAAGGCGGGCGCGCGGGAATTCGTCAAGTTCCTGCTCGAGGAAGCAAACCTGCAGCCTTATGTGGAAGGCGCGCTGGGCCGCTGGTTCCCGGTGACCAAAGCGGGCCAGGCCTCGGCCTTCTGGCAGGCCGACAAGCACCGCAAGGCGGTCTACACCCAGTTCATGGGCGGCACGACGCCGTTCGATTTCACCAAGAACTACAAGTTCACCATTCTCAACAACGAGAATGTCTGGGCCAAGGCGATGAACCGCGTGGTCAGCGAGAAGGTGCCGGTGGAGAAGGCCGTGGACGAGCTGATCGCGCGTATCAAGGAGATCGCGGGCTGACCGTCATTCCGGGGCGCGCGTAGCGCGAACCCGGAATCCCATTCGGCTCTATCACCTGCGGGGGCTTTCAACAGAGCTCCGTCACTTCGAGATTCCGGGTTCGGCCCCGACGCCTCCGGCGTCGATCCCGCCCCGGAATGACAGGCAAATCCCATGACGGCGATCACCTACACCACACCCTCCACCACCTCTCGCCCCCTCTCCGCGCGGCTCTCCACGCCGCAGGTCTGGGGCATCGTGATGCTCGCGCCCTATTTCCTCGTCTTCCTCGCTTTCGTCGTCTATCCGATCAGCTATGGCCTCTGGCTGGCACGGCATCCCGCCAGCTATGTCGCGCTCTACAACGATCCCGTCTTCGCCCGCGCCGTCGTCAACACGCTTATCTTCCTGATCATCGGCATCAACGTGAAGATGCTGATCGCCCTCTTCCTGTCCGGCTTCTTCGTGCAGACGCGCGCCTGGATTCGCTGGCTGTCGGTGTTGTTCATCCTGCCCTGGGCGGTGCCGTCGATCCCGACCATCCTGTCGGTCCGCTTCATGTTCAATCCGGAATGGGGTGTGATCAACAATCTGATCTTCAAGTTCACGGCCGAGGATGGGCCAAACTGGCTCAACGATCCCGCCATGGGCCTGACGCTGGCGATACTGGTCCATATCTGGAAGTCGCTGCCGTTCTGGACGCTGATCCTGATGACCGGCCGTCTTGCGATATCCAACGACATGTTCGAGGCCGCCGATGTGGACGGCGCCAGCTGGTGGCAGAAATTCCGTTTCATCACCTGGCCGTCGATGCAGACGCTGTATCTCACCTGCACCCTGCTCTCGATGATCTGGACGCTCGGCGATTTCAACAGCGTCTATCTGCTCACCGGCGGCGGCCCGGCCGATCTCACCCATGTGCTGTCGACGCTCGGCATCCGCTATCTCCGTCTCGACCAGCTCGACCTGGCCATGGCCTCCATCGTCTGCGCGATGCCGCTGGTGTTGCCGCTGGTCTATTTCATGATGAAGAGGCTGTCGCGATGAAGGCCGAAGCGGTCAAGGCCTCGACCCTGCGCATGCCCACGCTGCGCGAGATCGGAAATGAAGCAAAGCTCCTGCTGATCGGCATTCCCGTGCTGATCTGGACGCTGATCCCGATCTACCACATGTTCCTGTTCGCGATCTCGCCGAAGCAGGATGCCTTTGCCGGCAAGCTGTGGCCCGATCATCCGACGCTGCAGAACTTTCGCATTGTCTTCAATCAGCAGCATTACTTTCTGCGTGATTTCTGGGTGCAGTTCGGCAATTCGGTGGTGATCGCCATCGCTGCCGGCGTGATTACGCTGATTATCGCGACGCTGGCGGCCTTTGCCATCTCCCGCCTGCGCATCCGCGGCGGTCGCACAGTGATGAATCTGGCCTTGTTCACCTACTTCATCCCCGCGGCATTCCTTGCGGTGCCTATGTATCGCACCATGGGCAATTACGGCCTGCTCAACAATCACTGGTCGCTGATCCTGGCGATGGTCACTATCGCCTCGCCTTACGCGATCTGGGTGCTGAAACAGGCGTCCGACAAGCTGCCTGTAGAGCTGGATGAAGCCGCGATCATGGATGGCGCCACGCCGCTGCAGCTGTTTCGCATGGTCTATGTGCCCTTGATGCTGCCCTCGCTGGTGGCCGTGGGCACATACGCGCTGCTGCTGGCCTGGAACGAATATCTCTATGCATTCCTGCTGCTGTCGAAGGACACCGAGATCACGCTGCCGGTGGCGCTCGGCAATTTCCTCGCCGCTGACGACTCGCCATGGGAATTGCTGATGACCACCGGCTTCATCTATGCGCTGCCGCCGGCTGCGGTTTACTACGCCTTCCGGCGTTACATGGTGGGTGGACTGACGGCGGGAGCGGTGAAGTCGTAGGAATAGCTACGCAACCGCCCTCAACCCTTCCTGATCCAGCGTCGTCGCTTGCCCAGCGGTTTCAGCCGCGAACTGCGCGGGCGCGGTTTGTCCGGGAAAATCGACCCGCCCTGGAAATGGGTCAGTGGAGCCCGCCACCTCCCGGAGCGGCTTCGGCTTGTCGGCCCAATGCAATGATGTGTAGTCGAAGCCGAGCTCGATGGTCGGCTTCACGACTTCGAAATAAGGCGAGATATCGAAGTCACGCGGCATGTAGAGTGACGAATGCCGGATATGCAGGATCTCGCGCCGTGCCTGCCGACTGCCGGCGCGCGTGATCTTCGGCAGGATCGGATAGCGCACCGCCTCGAAGGCCTGCGCGATCAGCGCAGAGCAGATGATTTTTGTCGGATCGCCGGAGCCAATCGCGATCATGCGCCGGCGCCAGCGCTGCGGAATCGGCAGCGGAATGAGAAAGCGCATCAGATCGATGATGTTCTTGGTGTCGTAGCCGAAGCCGACGCGATTGATCGCATAGCGGCACACCGTGGTGCGATCTTCATAGGAAAGGCCGACCGGCCGACAAAGCCGCGTATGAAACGAGAAATATTTCGACAGCGGCGCGGTCGTGACGCCCTCGCCGATATTGGCCTCGATCAATACATGCGGTTCGCCATTCGGCTCCACCGCGCCATCGATCGGCCCGACATAGAGCGCGGCATGTGACCAGGTCGACTGGGTAAGATATTTGATGATGCCGGACACGCGGTTGTTGCCTTCGACCAGCAGCACATCGCCTTCCCGGATAATGTCATGCAGGCGTTCGGGGTCGCTGGGCGTGAACGGCTCGTAGCCCGGCACTTCCTTCTGCAGATATTTTGCGATCAGTTTCCCGACCGTATCGAGCATGATGCCCATGACGTTGACCCCGGTTGCGGTTCGTATCGACCGCTTTGTCCCTGTCTCCATCATGGACGCCAGCCATTGCAATTTGGTTCATGGGTGAGCTCCGGCATAAACGTGCGATTCACCATGAGGGTTGCTGCAGGCAGGCGAATGCTGCAAGGTTCGCGGGACGTTCTCATGCTCAGTACACTTTCGGAAACCATGCCATGACTTTCTCACGCCGCGCATTTCTATCGGCGTCGGCTGGATTGACGCTTGTGCCATTCACGTTTGCATCATGGCCCGGCGCAAGGGCGAGGGCTGCGGCATTGCCGCGCGATGCCGATGTGGTGGTGATTGGCGCGGGTGCTGCGGGTATCGCAGCGGCGCGGCGCGTTCAGGCTGCGGGGCGCAAAGTCATCGTGCTGGAGGCATCCGCGCAAATCGGCGGTCGCTGTGCGACGGATAGCGCAACCTTCGATGTGCCGCTCGATCTCGGTGCGCGCTGGCTGCATACGCCCGAGTCCAATGTGTTGGTCAAGCTCGCGCGCGGCGCCGGCATTGATGTCGCACCCTCACCGAGCCAGAAACTGCGCATCGGCCGCCGCAACGCGCGCGCTGCGGAAACCGAAGAGCTGCTCGCCACTTTTGTGCGCGCCACCCGCGCCATCGATGAGGCTGCGCGCCGCGGCGATATGTCCTGCGCGTCCGTTCTGCCGAAGGACCTCGGCGACTGGTCCGGCACGGTCGATTTCGCGCTCGGCGCCTACGCGACCGGCAAGGATTTGAAGGACCTCTCAGCGCTCGATCAGTCACGCTCGGAGGATCGCGCGATTTCGGTCGCAACTCGGCAGGGCCTCGGCGCACTGATGGGCAAGCTTGGTGAAGGCGTGCCGGTCGTGCTGTCGACACCGGCAACACGCGTGACATGGAGCGGCCGCGATGTCGGCGTCGAGACGCCGGCAGGTCGCGTGGCGGCGCGTGCGGTGATCGTGACGGTGTCGAGCAATGTGCTGAATTCCGGGGCGATCAAGTTCTCGCCGGAGCTGCCGAAGCGACAGCTCGATGCGGCGGCCAAACTCACGCTTGGCAGTTACGACCGCATCGCGCTCGAGCTGAAGGGCAATCCGCTCGGGCTTGGCCGTGATGAATTGATGATCGAGCAGAGCATGACGACGCGCACCGGCGCATTGTTCGCCAATATCGGTGGCTCCTCGCTCTGCACGATCGATGTGGCAGGCTCGTTCGGCCGCAGCCTTGCGGCCCAGGGCGAAGCCGCGATGACAGGCTTTGCGACGGAGTGGCTGACAAAGCTGTTCGGCAGCGACGTGAAGAATGCGATCCAGCGCAGCAAGGTGACGCGCTGGGATACATCGCCCTTCATCCTCGGCGCGATGTCGGCGGCAGCACCGGGCGGCCAGACTTCGCGTCGCGTGCTGGCGGAGCCCATGGGCAGTCTCTTCATGGCCGGCGAAGCGACGCATGAGACCCTGTGGGGCACCGTCGATGGCGCCTGGGAAACCGGTGAGCGCGCTGCGGACGCCGCGCTGAAGAAGATCGGCGCGGTCAAGGAGCCTGAAACGGAACCGAAGCCGGTGAAGAAGCAAAAGCGCCGCACGGCTCCACAATCGAGCAATGCAAGCGGGTTTGGCGCGAATTAGCGGAACAGGCCGTCGAACAGCGGCAAGCCGACCACCGCCGAAACGGCGATCAACGCATAACAGATCCGCCGGAATGTCTCGTCGCTCGCGACGCCGAACAATTTCGAGCCGATCGACAGGCCAAGCCCGAATAGCGGCCCGGTGATGACGGCGAGGCCGACGACCGTCGTCGTCCAGAGGCCGCCGAAGAAGTAGCTGATCACGATCAGCACATCACCGATGGCGAAATAGAGGATGATGTTGGCGCGCGTGACGGCAGCGACCGCGGCTTCGCGCAGCCAGTACAGGACGACAGGCGGTCCGCCGGCCTGCGCAAGGCCGCCGAAGAAACCGCCGGTGAAGCCAACGGAGATGGTGAGCGGCACCGTTGGCTGGCCGTGAAAACGCCAGCCGGACATCAGCAGCACCAGCAGCGAGATGATCAGCAACGCGATGATCCACCGCACGAGAAGCGGATCGGCGAGCGCGAGCACCATAGTGCCGAGCGGAATCCCGATCAGTGCGCCGATGGAGATGATGCTGACATCGCGCTTGTCGGCGCGTTTCGCCGCGTTGGGGATCAGGGTCAGCGTGGTCAGAAAGTCGATCAGCAACAATAAGGGTGAAGCCAGTTGTGCGCCGATCACGCTGGAAGCCAGCGGCATGAAGATCAGCGCCGACCCGAACCCGGAAAATCCGCGTGCGAGGCCGGCGATGAAAGCAGTGACGATGAGAATGACGAGCGAGGTCGTGGAATATTGCGCGAGACCGAGAGTCTCGATCATGCGCGCAACATGCCGCTCGTCTTCTTGGTCACTTCAGCCACGATTTTCGCCGCCACTGCCTCGATCTCCTGATCGGTGAGCGTCTTTTCGCGCGGCTGGATGGTCACGGCGATGGCCACCGACTTCTTGTCGTCGTCGATGCCCTTGCCTTCGTAGACGTCGAACACGGTGACCCCGGTGACCAGCTTCTTGTCGATGCCAGCCGCAGCCTTGACGATATCGCCGGACTTCACCTTGCGATCCACGATGAAGGCGAAATCGCGCGACACCGGCTGGAACGCGGAGAGCTCCAGCAGCGGTTTTGCGCGGGTTGCCTTCTGCTTGGCATCCGGAATGCGATCGAGGATCACTTCGAAGGCCAGCAGCGGACCATCGGCCCCGAGTGCTTCCAGCGTGCGCGGATGCAATTCGCCGAAATAGCCGAGAATGTTCTGCGGCCCGATCTGGATGGTGCCTGAACGGCCGGGATGCAGCCAGTCGGCGCCGCCGGGAACGATTTGCAGCGCTTGCATCGGCGCGCCCGCAGCCGCGAGCACCGCGAATGCGTCGGCCTTGGCATCAAGCGCGTTGGCGGCGCTGGCGCCGGTCCAGTGACGGCCGGTGCCATTTGAAGAAGCGAGGCCACGACGCACGCCCGCGGCGGCCATGAACTGATCCTGCGGACGATCGCCCTTGAAGACCTGGCCGACTTCGAACAGCGCGATATCGGACGAGCCGCGATGCGCATTGGCCTGCGCCACCGCGATCAGGCCCGGCAGCAGGCTTGGCCGCATGTCGGAGAGATCGGCTGCGATCGGATTGGCGAGCGCGAGTTCGGGCTTGCCGCCACCGAACACTTCGGCGTGCGGCTTGGAGATGAACGACCAGGTGACAGCCTCGACGAGGCCGCGCGCGGCCAGGCCGCGCTTGGCGCGACGGGTCCGCTGCTGGATCTGGGTCAGCACAGGCTTGCGCTGCGCATCGCCGCGCGGGAACGGCGTCAGCGGCACCTTGTCGACGCCGACAATGCGCATGATTTCCTCGACGATGTCGGCTTTCCCCGTGACGTCCATGCGCCATGACGGTACAGCGACCTTCACCACGGGACCATTGCCGGCGACGGAGAAGCCGAGCCGGTTGAGGATCATCCGCATTTCCGGGAATGGGACGTCGATGGCCGCGAGGCGCTTCACTTCCGCGATCGGAAAATCGATCAGGCGATCGTCGCCATAGGTCTTGCCGACCACGATGCTTTCCGACGGCGTGCCGCCACAGAGCTCCATCACCAGCTTGGTGGCGAGTTCGAGGCCGGGCACCATGAAGACGGGATCGACGCCGCGCTCGAAGCGATAGCGTGCGTCCGAATTGATGCCGAGCTTGCGGCCGGTGTGGGCGATGTTGATCTCGTTCCACAGCGCGGATTCGATCAGCACATCGGTGGTGTCGTCGGAGCAACCCGAGGCCTCGCCGCCCATGATGCCGGCCAGCGATTCGACGCCATGCTCATCGGCAATGACGCAGATCTTGTCGTCGAGCTTGTAGGTTTTGCCATCGAGCGCGGTCAGCGTCTCGCCATCCTTCGCACGACGGACGACGAGGTCGCCTTTCACCTTGGCGGCGTCGAACACATGCAGCGGGCGCGCGCGGTCGAAGGTCAGGTAGTTGGTGATGTCGACCAGCGCATTGATCGGACGCAGGCCGATGGAGGTCAGCTTCTTCTGCAGCCATTCCGGCGACGGGCCGTTCTTGACGCCACGCACGAGGCGCAGCGCAAAACCCGGACACAGCTTGCTGTCTTCGACCGTCACTTTCACCGGGCAGGGGAATTCACCCTTGATCGGCTTGATGCCGGGATTCTTGAAGGTGCCCGTATCGGCCGCCGCAAGATCGCGCGCGATGCCGGCGACGCCGGTGCAATCCTGGCGGTTCGGCGTCAGGTTGATCTCGATGACGGGATCGCCAAGCTTGGCCCAGTCCGGATACACCGCGCCAACCGGCGCATCGGCCGGCAGCTCGATGATGCCATCGATCGCATCGGGCAGGCCGAGTTCACCGGCCGAGCACAGCATGCCCTGGCTTTCGACACCGCGGATATTGCCGAGGCCAATGGTGAAATCCTTGCCCGGAATATAGGTGCCGGGACGAGCCAACACCGTCTTCAGCCCCGCACGCGCATTCGGCGCACCGCAGACAATCTGCAGCGGCTTGTCTTCACCGGCATTGACGGTGCAGACGCGCAGGCGATCAGCATTGGGGTGCTGCACGGCTTCCACGATCTCGGCGATCGTGAACGGCGCCAGCAGTTTTGCCTTGTCCTCGATATGCTCGACCTCGAGCCCGATCATGGTGAGCTTTTCGCTCAACTGATCGAGTGTGGCGTCGGTGTCGAGATGATCCTTCAGCCAGGAGAGGGAGAATTTCACGTGCTCAGTCCTCCGGCCAGAGTCGGCATTTCAAGCGGCTTGAAGCCGTAGTGATTCAGCCAGCGCACATCGCCTTCGAACAGCTGGCGCAGGTCGGCCATGCCGTATTTCAGCATCGCGATGCGATCGATGCCCATGCCCCAGGCAAAGCCCTGATACACATCGGGATCGATGTCGCAGGCGCGCAGCACATTCGGATGCACCATGCCGCAGCCGAGAATTTCCAGCCAATCCTCGCCTTCGCCGAAGCGGATCTCGTTCTTGTCGCGGCGGCACTGGATATCGACTTCCAGCGACGGCTCGGTGAACGGGAAGAAGGACGGGCGGAAACGCATATTGACGTGATCGACCTCGAAGAACGCCTTGCAGAATTCCTGCAGGATCCATTTGAGGTGGCCGAGATGCGAGGTCTTGTCGATGACGAGGCCTTCGACCTGATGGAACATCGGCGTGTGTGTCTGGTCCGAGTCGCTGCGATAGGTGCGGCCCGGACAGATCACGCGGATCGGCGGCTTCTGGCTCAGCATGGTGCGCACCTGCACCGGCGACGTATGCGTACGCAGCAGCAGGCGCGAGCCGTCTTCCTTCGGATTGAAGTAGAAGGTGTCGTGCATCTCGCGGGCCGGATGACCCTCGGGGAAGTTCAGCTTTGTGAAATTGTAGTCGTCGGTCTCGATGTCCGGGCCTTCGGCGACGGCAAAGCCCATATCGGCGAAGATGGTTGTCAGCTCGTCCCAGGTCTGGCTCAGCGGATGCACGCGGCCAAGCTCGGCAGGGTTTTCACGCAGCGGCAGGGTGACGTCGATGGTCTCGGAGGCGAGGCGCGCATCGAGCGCGGCGCTCTTCAGCACGTCGCGGCGCGCGGTCAGCGCCTGCGAGACGGCATCCTTGGCGAGATTGATCGCGGCGCCTTCGGTCTTGCGCTCCTCCGGCGTCATCTTGCCGAGGGTCGCGAGCAGTGCGGAGATCGAGCCCTTCTTGCCGAGTGCTGCGACGCGCACGGCTTCCAGTGCGGCTTCATCGCTGGCACCGGCGATATCAGCAAGAATCTGTTGTTGGAGCGTCGTCAGGTCGGACATCGGCAACCTCGATTGAAGAGGCGGGCGCCTCTTGCTGTCGTCGTCCCCGAAACAGTTCGGGTGCGCCGTTCTACAGCACGGTTTGCAGGGATTTAAGACGCCAATGGCCGGAACAGGAGCGCTCCTAAGAGCGCTTCTGCCCGGCCATGACAATGTCGATAGATCCGCGGGAGCGGAGAGGTTTAGGCTGCGAGAGCAGCCTTGGCCTTCTCAGCGATCGCGTTGAACGCCGCCGGCTCGTTGATCGCGAGATCAGACAGAACCTTGCGGTCGACAGTGATGCCGGACTTGGCAAGACCGTTGATAAACACGCTGTAGGTCATGCCGAGCGGACGGACGGCAGCGTTGAGGCGCTGGATCCAGAGGGCGCGGAACGTACGCTTCTTGCGCTTGCGATCGCGGAACGCATATTGGCCGGCCTTGTCGACGGCAGCCTTTGCGGCGCGGATGGTGTTCTTGCGACGACCGCGGAAACCCTTGGCGGCCTTGTAGACTTTCTTGTGCTTGGCATGAGCCGTCACACCGCGTTTAACGCGAGCCATGACTGATCTCCTTCATCTGAAATAACAAAAGGGGTGAATGCACCGCGCTGTTCGCGCAGTGGCAGGGGATCAGGCGTTTGGCAGGAAGTACTGCTTGATATTGTCGCCGTCGGTCTTGAACAGCACGCGGGTACCGCGGAGCTGACGAATCTGCTTCTTCGTCCGCTTGATCATACCGTGGCGCTTACCGGCATGGGCCGACACAACTTTGCCGGTGCCGGTGACTTTGAAGCGCTTTTTAGCGCCCGACTTGGTCTTCAACTTGGGCATTTTGCTCTCCTCTAGCCACGCAGAAAACGCCCCGGAGGGCGCTGCATCGGCCGAAAATGCTCGTTAGAGCGTTGATTGTGCTCAGCTAATTTCCGAAATGAAATGAAGCCTGCACGGTCGTCGCCACGGCAGCCCTTGATCAGCCGGTCGACGAAGCCGGGCTTATGGCAGAGATGCGACAGCTTGGCAACGTTTAACCCGTCGCAACTTTTAGCCGAAAAGATGGTTCTGGTCTGGCCGACTCGGCTATGCATGCCTATCTGCTGCCAAGCACTCGCTCATTGAAAGGACACCAATAATGGTCCGCAATCGACGCACCGCCGCCCGCGCGGTTGCTATCCAGCAAGAATCCGCCGCGCAAGCTGCCGCAGGGTGGCTGTTCGTGGCCGCTGGCCTCGCCGCCGTGACAGCACTGGCCGGGGCGCTGTCCTTCGTTCTGGGCTGAGCCGCCCGGCCAACCTTCCGCTGATTGCCAAAAGAAAAGGCCCGCCAAATTGACGGGCCGAAACTCTTGATAGGTCTGATCGCGTTACCGCGGGGCTAGAACCATCACCACCTGGCGGCCTTCGAACTTCGCGTCCTGCTCCACCTTGGCGAATTCGGCGACATCCGCCTTCACCTTGTCGAGCAGCTTGGTGCCGATCTCCTGGTGGGCCATTTCGCGGCCACGATAGCGCAAGGTGATCTTGACCTTGTCGCCTTCCTCGAAGAACCGCTGCATCGCCTTCATCTTCACGCCGTAGTCGTGATCGTCGATCATCGGGCGGAGCTTGATCTCCTTGATTTCGACGGTTTTCTGACGCTTGCGCGCTTCGGCAGCCTTCTTCTGCGCCGAATATTTGAACTTGCCGTAGTCCATGATCTTGCAGACCGGCGGGCTCACATTCGGCGAAATCTCGACGAGATCCATGCCGGCTTCGGCAGCCATCTTGATCGCAACCATCGTCTCGATGGTACCGTGATTGATACCTTCCTGATCGATCAGCTGGATCTGGGCGTTCCGGATTTCATCGTTGGTGCGCGGCCCATCTTTGGCTGCAGTGGGCGGGGCTCTGTTCGGACGGCGAATGGGATATTCTCCAAGGTTGTGATGGAAGGCGGCATTTTGTCGGAATAAGGCGTTTCGAGCAAGCAAACTCACGCTACGCGGCGCCAGATCGCTCAAGTCAGCGGCATTTGCGCCACGCCGGACCCGACAATCGTCCGCCAACCGGACGCAGCCCACATAGAGCGCCGCGGCCTGTTCCGCAAGCGCCAGTTCCATTCGGAAACGCCGCACCGGCGTTGACGTTCCAGCCTCGGTCCAGCAAACACCACGCAGTTCCAGCAGGATGGAGATCGTCCATGAGCACGGCGGCGGCGCCCGATCCCAGTTTCATCACCGTCGGCAGCGGCGCGGCCTCCCGACAGATCGCCATGCGCGTCCGCGAAGGCGCGACGCCGGGCGTGTTCTGGATGAGCGGCTTCAAATCCGACATGCAGGGCGGCAAGGCCGTCGCGCTGGACGAATGGGCTGCGCAACACGGCCGCGCCTGCGTGCGCTTCGATTATTCGGGCCACGGCGAATCCGGCGGCAAGTTCGAGGATGGCACCATCGGCGACTGGCTCGCGGACGGTCTCGCCGCCTTCGACGCCGCCTGTCAGGGCCCGCAGATCGTGGTCGGCTCCTCCATGGGCGGCTGGATGGCGCTGCTGCTGGCGCGTGCGATTGCCAGGCGCGGCAAAGCGGGCCGTGCCTCGCTGCGTGCGCTGGTACTGATCGCGCCGGCGCCGGATTTTACCGAAGAGCTGATGTGGAAGCAGTTTTCGCCGGAGATCCGCGCGGAGATCGAGACCACCGGGCAATGGCTGCGGCCGTCGGACTATGGCGAGCCCTATCCGATCACCAAGCGGCTGATCGAGGAGGGGCGCAATCATCTGCTGCTCGGCGGCTCCATTGATGTCGGTTGTCCCGTCCGCATCCTGCAGGGACGGCAGGATCCCGACGTGCCATGGCAGCATGCGTTCCGGTTGGCCGAACGGTTGCCAGCTGAGGATGTGGTCCTGACCATGATCCAGGACGGCGATCACCGCCTGTCGCGGCCGCAGGATATCGGGCGGCTACTGGCGACGGTGGCGGAGTTTTGATGGAGTCGTAACCCGGGGCCGGCGAATTGCCGAGGCTCTGAATCCCGGATTGCGCTGCGCTCCATCCGGGCTACAAAAACACAAACGATAAAATCAGGGAGCAAAGCCATGAATACGACCGCCCTGCTGCGGACGTTCTGCACATCCGTCGAGACGCGCGATGGCAAGAGCTTTGCCGACCTCTTCACCGAAGACGGCGTCTATCACGACGTGTTCTACGGCGCCTTCGCAGGGCGGGCGAAAATCGCCGACATGATCGATCATCATTTCTACGAGACCGCCGAGGAATTTCGCTGGGACATGCATGATCCCGTCAGCAATGGGCGCACGCTCTATGCGCGCTACACGTTCAGCTATCGCTCAAAACTGCCGGAAGCGGGCGGCAAGCGCGCGATGTTCGAGGGCGTTGCGATCATGACGCTGCGCGACGGATTGATCGCGAGCTATCAGGAAGTCGCAAACACGGCGCCGGCCTTCGTCGATCTGAATTTCGCACCGGAGCGGATCGCGAAGATCGTCGGAAAGCAGGGCGCAGCGTTGAAGGTGCGGGAAGAGATGAAGCGGCATCTGTAGGGTGGGCAAAGGCGCCATTGTGCCGTGCCCACCTTCAAGTGCTCGGCTGGTGAAGGTGGGCACGCTTCCGCCGTCGCGCTTCGCGCTATGGCGGACAAGTCGCTTTGCCCACCCTACGATGTGCGTGCGTCTCGCCATTCGGCGCGCACAGTTTCATCTTCATCGTTGGTGATCGCGAGCTGCGCAAACGCATCGCCCGACATCAACTGTCCCAGTGCCCAAACCGCGGCCCCACGCACCAATGCGCTCTCATCGCTCAACAACCGCTTCGCATCATCGATCAGCGTCGCATCGCCTGAATTCCCGATCGCGATCAGCACGTTTCGCAAGAATCGGTTGCGACCGATGCGCTTGACCGGCGACTTCGTGAACAGCGTGCGAAACGCAGCGTCATCGAGCTTCGATAATTCGGCGAGCGTCGGCGCGCGCAGTTCGTCGCGTGCCGCAAGCTTCGTCTCTCGGCCTTCCTGCGCGAACTTGTTCCACGGGCAGGCCGCCAGGCAATCGTCGCAGCCATAGATGCGGTTGCCCATGGCCTTGCGGAATTCGTGCGGGATCGGGCCCTTGTGCTCAATGGTGAGATAGGAAATGCAGCGCCGAGCATCGAGGCGATAGGGCGCGATGAAAGCCGATGTGGGGCAGCTGTCGAGGCACGCGCGACACGAGCCGCAGCGATCGGTGATCGGCTCGTCGCGCGGCAGCTCCAGCGTCGTGAAGATCGCGCCGAGAAACAGCCATGAGCCGAATTCGCGTGACACCATATTGGTGTGCTTGCCCTGCCAGCCGAGACCGGCCGCCGACGCCAGCGGCTTTTCCATCACGGCGGCCGTATCGACGAAGACTTTCACCTCGCCGCCGGCCTCGGCAATCAGCCAGCGGGCGAGCTGCTTCAGACGCTTCTTGATCAGGTCATGATAATCGTCGCCGCGGGCATAGACCGAGATCGCGGCACGCGATCGTTCGGCCAGGATCGCTATCGGATTCTCGTCCGGTCCGTAATTCATGCCGAGCATGATCACGGAGCGGACGTCCTGCCACATCACTTTCGGATCGGCGCGGCGGCTGGGATTGTCGGCAAGCCATTCCATCTCGCCATGGGCGCCGGCTTGCAGGAAAGCCTCGAGCTTTTCTTGCACGCCGTCGATGGCGGCGGGATCTGTGATGCCAATGGAATCGAAGCCGAGCACCCGCGCTTCGCGCGCAAGCCTGTCCTTCAGATCGGCAGGGAGAGGCGTTGCGCCGTCAGGGCTTAGAAATCGAGATCCACATAGGTCCGCGAGGCCGGCACGCCCGCCAGCCACTCGCTCAGCAGCGGTCGGAACGACGGACGCGACTTGATCCGTGCGTACCACGCCTTCGCTGCGTCGTCCTCGCTCCATGGCACATCGCCCAGGTAATCGATCGCCGACAGATGTGCCGCCGCGACCAGATCCGCATAGCTCAGCCGATCACCGGCCAGAAAATTTCGCGTCCGCGCCAGCCAGCCGATATAGGCCAGATGATAGCGCACATTGGCATTGGCTGCGCGAATCACATCCATCGATGGCGCGCCGCCGCCGATATCCTCGCTCATGAAACGCTTATAGATGCGTTCGGTGACCAAAGGGCCAGAGGCCTCTTCAAAAAATTTCTCGTTGAACCAGGCCATCAGGCGGCGCACTTCGATGCGCTCGGCCATGGAGGTCGGCAACAGGCGTCGATCCTTCGCCTCGTGTCCATGCATCTCGTCGAGATATTCGGCGATGATGCTGGCGCCGGGGATCGGCGGCGTGTCCTCGGCAACAAGCACCGGAGTGGTTCCGGCCGGATTGAGCTTCAGGAAATCCTCACGCCGATCCCACGGACGCTCGTCGACCAGCGTCAAGTCAAGGCCATATTCGCCGAGAACAAGACGCACGAAGCGCGAATGCGGACAGAAGGCGTGATGATAGAGCGTGTACATGCGGGCCTTGGTTAGTAAATCGACGTTAACAAAGCGTCTCGGCGGCGGCGGTATAACTGGCGCGCGAAGCGCGTCAAACTAGCGAAGCGCGCATGAGAGGCAAGGCGCGATTGCAGGCTTTTTGCGATTGCAGCAGTGCAACGAATAGGCGAGAAGAACCCGGCTTTTTGAGGCCGCCAGTGGGGACGACAAGTCAATGATGTCTGATACGTTGAGGGCGGTAATTCTCGGTATCGTCGAGGGCGCCACCGAATTCCTCCCGGTTTCCTCCACGGGCCATGTTCTTCTCGTCCAGCGTATCCTGGGAGTCGACGAGGTCGGCCTCTGGAAGAGCTTCGCGATCCTGATCCAGCTCGGCGCCATTCTCGCCATTCTCTCGATCTATTTCGGCAAGCTGTGGCGAATCGCGCTCGACATGTTCAAGGGCGATGCTGCTGCTCGCCGTTTCGTGATCGGCGTGCTCGTCGCCTTCCTGCCCGCTGCCGTGCTCGGGGCGGCCTTTGGCGGCTTCATCAAAGGTTACCTGTTCAATCCGTGGGTCGTCTGTTTCACATTGATCGTGGGCGGCGCGATTCTGCTCTGGGTTGATCAGCTCGATCTGCGGCCGGTGCATCACGATGCCACCGAATTTCCGCTGATGACCTATCTGAAGATCGGGTGCTGCCAGTGCGTGGCGATGATTCCCGGCGTGTCACGCTCGGGCGCCACCATTGTCGGCGCCATGCTGATGGGTGCCGACAAGCGCGCTGCGGCGGAGTTCTCGTTCTTCCTGGCGATCCCCACCATGGTCGGCGCCTTTGCCTATGATCTGTTCAAGAGCCGCAACGACATTACGTCGGATGGGGCGGTGATCATCGCCATCGGCTTCGCCGTGTCGTTCATCACGGCGCTGTTCGTCGTGAAGACGCTGCTGAATTACGTCACCCGCCACGGCTTCGCGCTGTTTGCCTGGTGGCGTGTGATCGTTGGCACGTTCGGCCTGATCGCGCTCGCGCTCGGCGCGTAACGACCGGGTCGGTAAACAACTTGTTAAAGCCTGCCGTCTAGGGTCGCCGCGATCAGCGGACGATCGCAATGACCATCAATCTCGAAGTCGGCAGGCCTGCGGCGCCGGCGATATCTGATGACTATCGATCTTTCGCCGGTTGGCTCGCATTGGCGGGCCTTTTCGGAATCGCGATCGGGCTGCGACATGTGTTCGGTACGAACACCGACGTGAGCTGGCTGCTCACTGCGGGCGAACGGGTGCTCGACGGTGCGCGGCTTTACGTCGATGTCCTCGAAACCAACCCGCCGATGTCGGTGCTCGCTTATCTGCCGGCCATCACGCTCTCGCGGTTGACCGGGATGATGGCGGAAGTCGTTGTCGATGCGCTGGTCTTTCTCGGAATTTTCGCATCGCTGGCCTGTTGCGCGTTTCTGCTGCGGCGAAATGCTGATTTCACCGAGGCGCGAGGCTGGCCGCTGACGCTGCTCGCCTTCGCCGTGCTTGCCATCCTGCCAACCCAGGTTTTTGGCCAGCGCGAGCACATCGCCCTGATCGCCTTGCTGCCTTTCCTGGCGGCCTTGATCGATCGCATTGCGGGCGGCCAGCCGCCGCGATGGTTCGCAATCGTCGCGGGCCTTGGCGCGGCCGTGACATTGGCCTTCAAGCCGCATTTCGCGCTGACCGTCTATGTGCCGCTCTTCGTGCTGGCCAGCGTGACGCGCTCGTCATGGCGGGTGCTGTGGTTGCTAGAGCACCTTGTCGCTGCAGCTGGCGGCATTGTCTATGTCGCGGTTACCGCAATCATGTGGCCGCAATTCTTCACGGAAGTCCTGCCGCTGCTGCGAGACATCTATGTCCCGGTCAAGCTGCCGATGACGGCGCTGCTTGAAGCCCCGGCCACAGCGCTTTGGGCCGTCGCTCTGCTCGCGATCTTTGCCCTGCATCGAAAACAGCGCCTGTCGCCTGCTCTGATCCTGCTGATGGCAACATCGGCAAGCTTCGCCGCAGCGTTCGTGCTTCAAGGCAAGGGCTGGCCCTATCAGTCATACCCGGCCATCGCGCTGGCCCTGTTTGCCCTCGGCTTCACGCTGACACGGGACAACGGCGCCTCCCGCGGCTGGCTGCTTGGCGCGGGCGTCTTGCTGCTCGCGCTCTTCATACGGTCGATGCTGTGGTTCTATCTGGCCTTCGATGCGCGACCACTGCAGGAGCGCGTTGCGCAACTCGGCCAGAAACATCCGGCCATTCTTGCGATCACGGCCGAGCCGGCCATCGGTCATCCGCTCACCCGCATGGTTGGCGGCAGCTGGGCGTCGCGCCAGCAGGGTCTATGGATCGATACTTATTACACTTTCATGCTCCGCACGGGCATGTTGGACAATGTCCGCGCCGCGGCAGCCGAAGCGCATGCGGAGCGCGAACGGAAGCGATTGATCGAGGACATCCTCCGCCTGCCGCCGACGATCCTGATCGTCGATGATCCCACCGGTAGCGGCGGCGATTGGTTGAAGGCGCATCCCGATGTCGCCGGCCTGCTAAGCGATTTCGAGCTGGTCGATACGGTGGACAAAGTCGGGATCTTTACGCGGCGGGCATCAGGCGGCTAGGTCGCCCGACGTGATGCGCTTCACGCCGGCCTTGGCCATGTCGGCCCAGGCCTTCGCCAGCGAACCCTGGGTGTCGATGCCACGACAGGCATCCTCGATCACATAGGTTTCGAGGCCCGCCTTGCGCGCATCCAGTGCCGACCATGCCACGCAGAAATCCGTGGCCAGTCCGACCAGGAAAACACGCTGCAGTTTCCGTGATTTCAGATAGCCGGCAAGGCCGGTGGTCGTCTTGCCATCGGCTTCGGTGAAGGCCGAATAGCTGTCGACGGCCCTGTCGTAGCCTTTGCGCAGAACGAGCTGGGCATGCGGGATGGCGAGGTCCTTGGACAGCGCCGCACCTTCGGTGCCCTGCACGCAGTGATCGGGCCACAGCACCTGCTTGCCATAGGCAAGGTCGGTGGTCTCAAACGGCTTCTTGCCGCTGTGGCTGGAGGCGAACGAGATATGGCCAGGCGTGTGCCAGTCCTGGGTCAGAACCACATGGGCGAATTGTTTCGCGAGACTGTTGATGACAGGGATGACCTTGTCGCCATCTTTCACCGCGAGGCTGCCGCCGGGCAGGAAGCAGTTCTGCACGTCCACCACGAGCAGCACCGAATTGCGGTCGACCGTCACTTTGCCGGCGGCCTCGAGTGCTTTCGGCATCATGCCGGTCGCTGCCATCGCACCAAATCCCACAAGAAGCTGACGTCGGTCGACCATCGCAACATCTCCCGCCGGAATGGCATCAGCAAATCAGGCCGGGAGATGGACGTAAAGAGGTGTGATTCGCCCTCTCGCTCCCTCGCCCCGCTCTTGCAGGGAGAGGTAAAACGATCACTTCGGCTCGATACCGTCGCGGACGGCGCGGAAGCGCGGGAAGGCTTTCGACCAGTCATCGCGGGGCGCGCTGGCGATGATGCGCATGGCGGTCTTGCCGGTGCCGAAACGCAGCCACTGCACCACCGTGACCGGCGTGTTGCCCTTGCCGCTGATGGCGTCGATGCGGGTCTCATAGCCGGGCATGCCGTCGATGCGCTGCGGTTCGGACAGGGTGATGCGGGCCTCGCGCAGGCCGGGGATCTGGGCAGCGGCCTGCTGGGCGAAGCGACCGCGGTCGTCGGCGCGCTCCGGCGCCGAGCCGACGCTGCCGAGAATCATGAACGGGCTCTGCTCGATGCCAGCCTCGTCGGCGGAGTCCGCCAGCAGGATCGCCGCGCCCGGCGCCAGCATGCGGACGGTCTTGAATGCGCTGAGTTCGGCGATCTTGAACGGCATCATGCCGAGCTGCTCGTCCAGCGGCACTTCCTTGCGGACGGTGACGCTGGCGAACATCTGGCGGACGGCATCGTCGGTATAAATTTTCTGCGCGTTTTCCGGGACTTGGACGGCGACGTAGCCTGAGAAGGTGCCGCCATTGACGATCATCGAATAGCGCCGCACCGGAACGCCCGCAGCGTCCTTGGTCGGCTCGACAGTGTAGAAGGCCTGGCCGGCTCCGGTCTCGATGGTCTCCGGTTTCAGCGCCATGCTGGCCGGATTGGTCTTGAAGGCGGTGTCGACCTCGGTGAAGGCGGATGCCGGCAATTCGGTCATCAGCATTTTCACGCCCTGGTCCGAGGTCTGGAAGCCGGTGAAGGTCTTGGACGGCTCCAGCCCCACCGATGGGGTGATCCCGATCCGGACCCCCGCGGGATAGATGGGATCGGCCGCATGGACCGTGGTAGAGGCGGCCAGCAACACGGTCAGGGCGAACAGGGGCGCGAGGTGTCTCATCAGGCTCTTACTTGGTTCGGTGTTGCGGCGGGTCTTTGAGGCGGCGGCCAGAGCGGCCAGTCTGCCGAAAGGGGCTTAGGTTGCCCTGTTCCAGCAACAGATCAAGGCACAAATCCGTTCCCGCAAGGTCCCGCGCCGATCCGCCGCGTTGCCTGTTTCGGACCGCGCATTCAGAGTTAATTAATTTCCCGAATACCCTATGATTTCCGCGCCTAAGCCCCTCTGGGATGCCTTGCGGCAACCTAGCCCCCTCCTATATGACGCTCAGCGTCGCAATATCGCGAGCATGTGATTGATTTGGGGGTTTGAGCGGGGTGCCCGTTGGGCCCGGCCAACCTGCCGCAGAAAAAGGAAGTATGAGCATGGGAAAGGTCATCGGTATCGACCTCGGTACGACGAACTCCTGCGTCGCCGTCATGGATGGCAAAACGCCGAAGGTCATCGAGAACGCAGAAGGCATGCGGACGACCCCGTCCATCGTCGCCTTTACCGATGATGGCGAGCGCCTCGTCGGCCAGCCGGCCAAGCGCCAGGCGGTGACCAATCCCGAGCGCACGATTTTCGCAGTGAAGCGCCTGATCGGCCGCCGCTACGAAGATCCGACCGTCGAAAAGGACAAGAAGCTCGTCCCGTACAAGATTGCCAAGGGTGGCAATGGCGACGCGTGGGTCGAAGTCGACGGCAAGACCTATTCGCCCTCGCAGATCTCCGCCTTCACCCTGCAGAAGATGAAGGAAACCGCGGAAGCCCATCTCGGCCAGTCGGTCGATCAGGCTGTCATCACGGTTCCCGCATACTTCAACGACGCCCAGCGTCAGGCCACCAAGGATGCCGGCAAGATCGCCGGCCTCGAAGTGCTGCGCATCATCAACGAGCCGACTGCGGCTGCGCTGGCCTATGGCCTCGACAAGTCGAAGTCCGGCACCATCGCCGTGTACGACCTCGGCGGCGGCACCTTCGACGTCTCGATCCTCGAGATCGGCGACGGCGTGTTCGAAGTGAAGTCGACCAACGGCGACACCTTCCTCGGTGGTGAAGACTTCGACATGCGTCTGGTCGGCTATCTCGCCGACGAGTTCAAGAAAGAGCAGGGCATCGACCTGCGCAACGACAAGCTGGCCCTGCAGCGCCTGAAGGAAGCCGCTGAAAAGGCCAAGATCGAGCTGTCGTCCACAACCCAGACCGAAATCAACCTGCCCTTCATCACGGCCGACGCTTCCGGTCCGAAGCATCTGACCCTGAAGCTCACCCGCGCCAAGTTCGAAGCGCTGGTGGACGATCTCGTGCAGAAGACCATCGAGCCCTGCCGCAAGGCGCTGAAGGATGCCGGCCTCACCGCAGGTGAAATCGGCGAAGTGGTGCTGGTCGGCGGCATGATCCGCATGCCGAAGATCCAGGAA
>NZ_JBIISY010000137.1:0-16183 GCF_044340795.1 Tardiphaga sp. | reverse complement strand
TATGTGCGCGCTGGCTTATGCGTCGGATTTCTCGCTGCTCGATTCCATCATGTCGCGCTATGGCCGCACGTTGTTCGATGGGCAGGCGATGGCTGCGAGCCTCGATCACGCCATGTGGTTTCACCGCCCGTTCCGCGCCGATGAATGGCTGCTCTACAGCCAGGATTCGCCGAGCGCCCAGAACGGCCGCGGTCTCGCCCGCGGCATGATCTTCAAGCCCGATGGCACGCTGGTGGCGTCCGTCGCGCAGGAAGGCTCCGTGCGCGAGCGCCGCGAGAAGCCGAAGAGCTGAGGACGATTACCGATGCCCTATGTGATCGAGACCTGGGACAAGCCCGGCAGCCAGGCCATCCGCGCCGAACATCGCCCTGCGCATCTGGCCTTTCTCGCCGAGCACGCCAGGAAGCTGCTCGCCTGCGGGGCCAAGCTGCATGACGACGGCAGCGATCTCGGCGGCGGCATCTATGTACTCGACACCGAGGAGCGCGCCGAGGCCGAAGCCTTCATCGCCGCCGACCCCTTCACCAAGGCCGAATTGTTCGAACGCGTGAGCATCGTCCGCCAGCGCCGGGCCTATGTGGGCGGTGTCTGCCTTCTGTAGAGGTCCGACCCTATGGCCATGTGTCGCATGATTGCGTAAGCAAAGGCTCGGGATTGCCCCAAACAGGATACCTGTCATGAAGCTCGTGGTCGCGATCATCAAACCGTTCAAGCTCGATGAGGTGCGTCAGGCCCTGACCGCCATCGGCGTGCATGGCATGACCGTGACCGAGGTGAAGGGCTATGGCCGACAGAAGGGCCATACCGAGATGTATCGCGGCGCCGAATATATCGTGAATTTCCTGCCCAAGCTGCGCATCGAGATCGCGGTCGATTCCAACCTCGCCGACCGGACCGTTGAGGTCCTGTCGTCCAGCGCCCGCACCGGCCAGATCGGCGACGGCAAGATCTTCGTCACCCCCATCGACCGCGCCCTCCGCATCCGGACCGGTGAGACCGACAGCGACGCACTCTGAGCGCTTATCGGCTCAACGTGGATTCGATTGAGCTTAGCTGATCCTGCTCGCAGGAGCTGAACCGGCCTCCAAAATAGACATTTCCCGAGCATCTGCCGAAAATCTGCGTGGCGGAATACCGGTTTCTTGCCTTCCGCCTAAGCAGGATTGTGTCGACAGCCTGTCATGCTTTTGTTTTAGGCAGGATTGGCTAGACTTTGAGCGCGACCGAATAGCGCACTCGGCGACCAATGGTGCAAAGCGGGAAAAGCCGCGACTTCACAAGCCGTTAGGCATGTTCAACGAGTTGGCACGGCATTTGATTCTATCAGGTCAGGCTGCGACCGCGTTGTGAATTTCTCCGCGTGGGAACCTCAGTCGAGATCGCCCGACCATTCGTCGGGCCTAGCGGGGATAGGACCCATGAAAATTGTTATGGCGATCATCAAGCCATTCAAGCTTGAGGAAGTCCGTGATGCCCTGACCGCCATTGGCGTTCACGGTTTGACGGTGACGGAAGTCAAAGGCTACGGCCGCCAGAAGGGCCACACCGAAATCTATCGCGGCGCCGAATATGCGGTGAGCTTCCTCCCGAAGATCAAGATCGAAGTCGCTGTCGCCTCCGACCAGGTGGACAAGACCATCGACGCGATCTCCTCGGCGGCTAAGACCGGCCAGATCGGCGATGGCAAGATCTTCGTCATCAGCCTCGAACACGCCGTTCGTATCCGCACCGGCGAGGCCGATGCCGCGGCGCTCTGAGCGCCCGCATCCCCGCCAAGTCTTTCCCTCTCGCAATCAATCCAGTTTCTTCAATCAGGAGTCTCACAAAATGACGTTCAAGCGTCCATCTGGCGCGGGATTGGCGGCACTTGCCGTCGGTCTACTTGCCGCAACCGCGGCTCACGCCGAACCGACGATCAACAAGGGCGACAATGCCTGGCTGATGACCTCGACGGTCCTCGTGCTGCTAATGACCATTCCCGGCCTCGCGCTGTTCTATGGCGGCCTCGTCCGCTCGAAGAACATGCTCTCGGTGCTGATGCAGATCCTCTACACCGTCTGTATCGTCATGATCATCTGGGCCGTCTACGGCTACAGCATCACCTTCACCGGCGGCTCCGCTTTCATCGGCGGCTTCTCCAAGGCCTTCATGGCCGGCATCACGCCGGAATCCATGGCGGGCACCTTCTCGGCTGACGTCGCCGTGCAGGAAATGGTCTATTTCTGCTTCCAGATGACCTTCGCAGCGATCACCCCGTCGCTGATCGTCGGCGCCTTCGCGGAACGCACCAAGTTCGCGGCCGTCGCGCTGTTCGTGCCGCTCTGGGTCACGCTGATCTACTTCCCGATGGCCCACATGGTCTGGTACTGGGCCGGTCCGGACGCGATCGTTGCAGCTGCCAAGGCTGTTGCCGCTGCGGCTCCCGATGCGAAGGCTGCGGCGCAGGCCAAGCTTGATGAAGTGATGGCCGATGGCGGCCAGATCTTCCTGTGGGGCGCGCTCGACTTCGCCGGCGGCACCGTGGTGCACATCAATGCCGGTATCGCGGGCCTCGTCGGCTGCCTGATCATCGGCAAGCGCACCGGCTACGGCAAGGAGCTGATGGCTCCGCACTCACTGACCATGACCATGATCGGCGCTTCGCTGCTCTGGGTTGGCTGGTTCGGCTTCAACGTCGGTTCGAACCTCGAAGCATCGGGCGGCGCAGGCCTCGCGATGGTCAACACCTTCCTCGCCACCGCTGCGGCCGCACTGGCCTGGCTGTTCGCGGAATGGCTGACCAAGGGTCATCCGTCGCTGCTGGGTGCTGCCTCGGGCGCGGTTGCCGGCCTCGTGGCCGTCACCCCGGCCGCCGGTTTCTCCGGTCCGATGGGCGCCCTGGTGCTCGGCCTCGTCGCAGGCTTCGTCTGCCTGTTCTTCTGCACCACCGTGAAGAACGCGCTCGGCTATGACGACTCCCTCGATGTGTTCGGCGTCCACTGCGTCGGCGGCATCATCGGCGCGCTCGGCACCGGCATCCTGGTCAACCCGGCCCTCGGCGGCACCGGCGTGATGGACTATGTCGCTGGCAAGATCGGCGACTACGACTTCGTCACCCAGATGCTGGCACAGAGCAAGGGCGTCCTGCTGACCATCGTGCTCTCGGGCATCGGTTCGGCGATCATCTTCAAGGTCGTCGATGTGATCGTAGGCCTGCGCGTCACGGTCGAAGTCGAGCGCGAAGGCCTCGACGTCACCGAGCACACCGAACGCGCCTACAACATGTAAGTGCCTTATTCCGGCGCTGCGGCGCCGGAGCTTCAGGGATCGATTGGGGCAATACCCGGCAATGTCCCGATCGTCGAAGGGCTCCAGCGCAAGCTGGGGCCCTTCACTTTTTGGGGCTGATCAAACCGGGTTTTCGTCAGGCGCTATCAGCGTGACAGTCGGGAAGTAAGTTCGGTAGCGACGCCGGTCACGGGTAAGAAGCGGGATGTTCGCGACCGTGGCGTGGGCGCCTACGAAGAAGTCTGGAAGTACGCCAGTGCGAATACCACCCGCGCGGCGATATCGCACGAAGGTCTTGCTTGCGAGAAACAATGCAGCTCTTGGCATTGGAGTAAGAGTGATCGCATTCTTCGCGAGACTTTCGTCTAGAATCTCAACTTCATTAAAACGAGCTGAGACTTCAGCATAGATGATGTCATTAATAATCAGCGGTCCGTTGCGAGCGGCTCCGTCAAGCTGATGTTCAGACCACGTCGCCCAATGTTGCCCAGCGATCATAACGTCGAGCAGAACATTGGAATCGACGAGCGTCACTCGGGCTCTCCGCGAAGGAGCGCCATCATTTCATCGGTCGACATGCCTGGTCCCGCGATTCCGCGCAGGCTTTCAAAACGGCCGGAAGGTCGCTGTTCGGGTGCTTTTTCAAGCACGACCTTGCCATCGGTAGCGACGCGAAATTGTACGGGGCTGCCCGGCGCAATACCAAGATGGTCCTGGACCGCCTTCGGTATCGTCACCGAACCTTCTTCGGTGAGTATTTCTGTCATTGAATTCTCCCGAGGCTCTACCTGCAGAAGCAAAGGTAAGACTAGCCGTTCAAACTCCCACCCGTCCATGGTTAATCGGGCCTTAACCTCGCCCCATCTATGGTGGTCTGATCCCATTCCTGCCGATGCCATCGGGCGATCGGCGGCGTTGAAAGTACTGGCGTTTTTCAGATGGCTTCCACGACTCCTCCACAGTTGCATGGTGCGTCCCGGACTTCGGCGGGACCGGATGGCGAGCGCTCGCCATTTGCGCGGCTGACGGAGTTGCTGGCGCCGTATCAGCCCGGTTTGCCGCTGATCACGCTGTCGCTGGGCGAACCGCAACATCCGGTGCCGGACTTTGTCGGGCCGATTTTGGCCAAGCATATCAATGATTTCGGACGCTATCCGATCGCCAAGGGCATCGCGCCGTTTCGCGAGGCTGCGGCGCGCTGGATGGAAAAGCGCTTCAAGCTGCCGCGTGCGGTGGATGCGGAGACGGAAGTCCTGGTGCTGAATGGCAGTCGTGAGGGACTGTTCTTCGCCGGCATCGCGGCGGCGCGTTATGTCGGGCTGCGCGAGGGTAAGCCCGCGATTTTGCTGCCGAATCCGTTCTATCCGGCCTATGGCGCGGGGGCCCGGGCAGCGGGGTGCGAGCCGGTTTTCCTGCCCACCACCCTCGAAAACGGGTTTCTTCCTGACCTCACGAAGATGGATGAGGCACTCTTGCGGCGAACTGTGGCGATCTACATCGCCTCGCCGGCCAACCCGCAAGGTGCTGTGGCCACACCGGAATATTTCAGGCAGCTGCATGCGCTGAGCCTCAAGCACGGCTTCATCGTGCTGTCCGACGAATGCTATTCCGAGATCTATACCCGCGACGCGCCCGGCAGCATGCTGGCGCACGCCGGCCCCGACTTCCAGAACGTCGTCGCGTTCCAATCGCTGTCGAAGCGCTCCAACCTGCCCGGCATGCGCGTCGGCTTCGTCGCAGGCGACAGGAAATTCCTCAGCGCATTCCACGAGTTGCGTAATGTCGCCGCCCCCCAGGTACCGATTCCGCTGCAGCAGGTCGCCGTCGCCGCCTATAGCGACGAGAGCCATGTGGAGGAAAACCGCAGGCTTTACGGGCTGAAATTCGACCTCGCCGACCAGATCCTCGGTAATCGGTACGGCTACAAACGGCCCGCCGGCGGCTTCTGTTTGTGGCTCGATGTCTCGAAATGTGGAGGCGACGAAGAGGCGACAGTGCGGCTTTACAGAGACGGCGGAGTCCGCGTCGTCCCCGGCAGTTACCTCGCCCGGACGCAGCCCGATGGCAGCAATCCCGGCGCCGGCTACATCCGGATCGCCATGGTTCAGGACAGCGATACCACCGCCGAGGCGCTACATCGCATCGTCAAGATTCTCGGCTGATCGCAGGGGCGCGCAGCAAGCATGAGCACCACGATCGAACGTGTCATTCCTCTGGTCGGGCACCTGCCCGCCTCGCTCCGCGAGGCGCTGGGGCGGCGGCTGCGCGAGCTGATGGGCTTTGCCCTTGTCGGCATCGCCGGCGTGGCTGCGGCTGCGATGATGACGTGGTCCGTACAGGACCCGAGCCTGTCGCACGCCACATCGCGCGCGATCCGGAATGTCGTCGGCTATCCCGGCGCGATCGGCGCGGATCTGCTGATGCAGATCCTCGGCCTCGGCGCCATCATGATGATCCTCACCGTCGCCGTCTGGGGCTGGCGGATGATGACGCATCGGCACTTCGATCGTGAAGCACTGCGCTTCACCTGCTGGCTGCTCTGCACCGTCTTCGCGTCGGGCTTCGCCAGCTGCTGGCAGCATGGCGGCTCGTGGCCGCTGCCGACCGGCGTCGGCGGCGTGGTGGGCGATGCGCTGTTCCGCGCGCCGGCCGTCGTGTTCGGCCCTGTCGGCTTCATCTATCGCTTCGTACTCGGTGCCATCTTCTGCGCCCTGATGGCGGTGACGTTCATCTTCGCCTGCGGCTATGGCGCCAAGGCGAAGGAAGAATTCCCGGAAATCGAGGACATCGATGACGAGCCATTCGAGGACGTCGATGAGGAGAAGGATCGCCGCTCCTTCTCTGTGTCGCTCGGCTGGTTCTTCCACGGCGTGATGAGCACCAAGGCGCGCATCGGCCGCGTACTGTCCTTCCTCTATGCCAAATTCGTCACCTCCGGCGGCGAACCGCGCGCAGCTGCCTTCGAGCGTCAGGAGCCGAATCTCGGCGGCCGTCGCCCGAGCCCGTCGATCGCTCCGCATGACGAGTATGAAGACGACGAGCACGAGGAGGA
The DNA here is from genome assembly GCF_044340795.1 of Tardiphaga sp. Classification (GTDB taxonomy): domain Bacteria; phylum Pseudomonadota; class Alphaproteobacteria; order Rhizobiales; family Xanthobacteraceae; genus Tardiphaga. The sequence continues at coordinate 9,864 of NZ_JBIISY010000137.1, read as the reverse complement.
GGAAGAAGAGGAATACGAGGAAGAGGAAGAAGAGGTCGAGGAACAGCCCGCACCCAAGGCGCGCAAGAAATCTTCTGCGAAAGAAACGGTCCGCAAGAACAACAGCGGCAAGTTCGAACTGCCGTCCGTCGGCATGCTCACGGCGCCGAAGGCCGCCGATCGCAAGCCGCTCAGCAAGGCTGAACTCGAAGCCAATTCGCGCGCGCTGGAAGGCGTGCTGCAGGATTTTGGCGTGCGCGGCGAAATCGTCAAAGCCAATCCCGGCCCCGTCGTCACGCTGTACGAACTCGAACCCGCACCGGGCATCAAGTCGTCGCGCGTGATCGGTCTCGCCGACGATATCGCGCGCTCCATGAGCGCCCTCTCGGCACGCGTCGCCGTCGTCCCCGGCCGCAATGCCATCGGCATCGAATTGCCGAACCAGCATCGCGAAAACGTTTACTTGCGCGAACTCCTGCAGGTGCAGGACACCAACGAAGGCATCAAGCTGCCGCTCTGCCTCGGCAAGAATATCGGCGGCGAAAGCATCATTATCGATCTCGCGCGCACACCGCATATGCTGATCGCCGGTACCACCGGTTCGGGTAAGTCGGTGGCCATCAACACCATGATCCTCAGCCTGGTCTATCGGCTGCGGCCCGATCAGTGCCGCCTGATCATGGTCGATCCGAAAATGCTCGAACTGTCCGTTTATGACGGCATCCCGCATCTCCTTACGCCCGTCGTGACCGATCCGAAGAAGGCCGTCGTCGCGCTGAAATGGGCGGTGCGCGAGATGGAAGAGCGCTACAAGCGCATGGCCAAGCTCGGCGTGCGCAATATCGACGGCTACAATGCGCGCCTGATTGAGGCCGGTAAGAAGGGCGAGGAACTCACCCGCACGGTCCACACCGGCTTCGACAAGGAAACCGGCAAGGCGATCTACGAGGAAGAGAAGCTCGACCTCTCGCCGCTGCCCTATATCGTCATCATCGTCGACGAAATGGCCGACCTGATGATGGTGGCCGGCAAGGACATCGAGGGCCTGGTGCAGCGCCTCGCGCAGATGGCACGTGCTGCCGGTCTTCACGTCGTGCTCGCCACGCAGCGCCCGTCGGTGGACGTCATCACCGGCACCATCAAGGCGAACTTCCCGACGCGCATCTCCTTCCAGGTGACGTCGAAGATCGACAGCCGCACCATCCTTGGTGAGATGGGCGCCGAACAGCTGCTCGGCCGCGGTGACATGCTCTACATGGCCGGCGGCGGCCGCATCTCGCGCGTGCACGGGCCGTTCGTGTCGGACGAGGAAGTCGAGAAGGTCGTCAAACACCTCAAGACCCAGGGCGAGCCGGAATATCTCGAGGCGGTCACCGCCGAGGAGCCGGAAGAAGGCGAAGACGGCGCGGTGTTCGACAATACCGGCATGGGCAGCGATGGTGGCGGCGACCTCTATCAGCAGGCCGTCGCCATCGTGAAGCGCGACCGCAAGGCGTCCACCAGCTACATCCAGCGCCGCCTGCAGATCGGCTACAACCGCGCAGCCTCGCTGATCGAACGAATGGAAAATGAAGGGGTCGTGGGCCAGCCGAACCATGCCGGCAAGCGCGAGATCCTGATTGCGGAAGAAGAGAGCGGTTTCTGAGCGCGTGACAGTACCTTGGAACAAACACGCGCAAGAGGCGCAGATGGGGTCGCGAAATCGCCACAGCGCGGGGCTACGGCCAACGCATGCGGCGGACGTGACGTCGGACCGTGTTGAATCCCACGATTTCAAGCCATCGGATCATTCGCTAGAATGCGCCGCGGACGACATCGCCGAGCAGGACGACGTTTTGATGAAACGCGACACCCGATACGCCGCACAGCAGCCCCTCCTGCGCACCAGCGCTGCGGGCATTGCCGCGACTTTTGCTGTCGGCATCATGATGTCATCAGCGCAGGCGCAGACGACGCCATTCCCGCGCCCGGCACCGAAGGCGCGCAATGCCGCGAGCTTCCAGGTGGCGGCATCCGAAACGCAGCCAAACCGGCAGCCGGCCATCGTCACGCCCGTGCAGCAGGCCCAGGCGCCGCGGCAGACCAAGCCGCCAGAGCCGGTGATCCCCGATCCGCGCCGCAACAAGCCGGCCAGCATCTTCATGACCTTCGATGCCAACCAGAAGGCATCGGCGGCGAAGGTCAGCGCCTATCTGTCGAACCTCTCGACGCTGTCGGGCAATTTCGTCCAGGTCGGCCCCGACGGCAGCCGCACCACGGGCGATTTCTACATCCAGAAGCCAGGCAAGGTGCGCTTCGAATACGATGCGCCGACGCCGATCGCGATGGTGGCGGACGGCCAGTCGCTGGCGGTGCGCGATACCAAGCTGGCGACCCAGGACATCTACCCGCTGTCACAGACGCCGCTGCGCTATCTCCTGTCGGATCGCATCGATCTGATGAAGGACACCAATGTCGTCGCGGTGACCTCGGACGAGCTCTACACGTCCGTCATCATCGAGGAGCGCAATGCCGTGGTCGGCACCTCGCGTCTGATGCTGATGATCGGCACCAAGGACGGCCAGCTCAAGCAGTGGACCATCACCGATCCGCAGGGCTACGACACCACGGTGGCGATCTACAACCTGGATACGGTGAAGAAGCCGGATCCGGGTTTGTTCAAGATCGACTTTGCGAGATATCCCAGCGGCGGCGCGAATTAGGCTCGGACCTGTAGCCCGGATAATGCGTAAGCGTCATCCGGGAACCGGCGAGATGTGGAAGCTCTGAATCCCGGATTGCGCTTCGCTCCATCCGGGCTACAAGGGCGCCATGCGCCTCACCCTCACCACCTGGAACATCAATTCCGTCCGCCTGCGTATCGAACTCGTCGCTGACTTCCTGCAGTCCGTGCAGCCCGACGTGCTGTGCCTGCAGGAGACCAAATGCCCCGACGACGCGTTTCCGCTGAAGCGCTTCAAGCAGCTCGGCTACAACCACATCGCGCTGAACGGGCAGAAGGGCTATCACGGCGTTGCCATCGTCTCGAAACTGCCGTTCGACGCCACCGACATCCGCGTGTTCTGCGACAAGCTGGATTCGCGCCACATCTCGGTGGCCTTCGGCGCGCAGGCCGGGCTCACCGCACCGCTGATCGTGCATGATTTCTACGTGCCGGCGGGTGGCGACATTGCCGATCCCGAGGTCAATCCCAAGTTCGCGCACAAGCTCTCGTTTCTCGACGAGATGAAGACCTGCGACGGCCTGCATCCGCGCGGCGATGCCCGGCATATTCTCGTTGGCGATCTCAACGTGGCGCCGCATGAAAACGATGTGTGGTCGCACAAGCAGATGCTGAAGATCGTCTCGCACACGCCGATCGAATGCGAGAAATTGCTGGCCGTACAGAGCGAAGGCAACTGGATCGACGTCGCGCGCGAGCGCATTCCGCTGTCGGAGAAGATCTATACGTGGTGGAGCTACCGCGCCGCCGACTGGGCCGCATCGAATCGCGGCCGGCGGCTGGATCACATCTGGGTATCGAGCGCGCTGAAGGATTCTGTGAGCGACTATCAGGTGCTGCGCGATGCCCGCGGCTGGGAGCGGCCGTCGGATCACGTACCGGTGACGGTGGTGATGGATGTGTAGTTGAGGCTGTAGCCCGGATGAAGCAAAGCGCAATCCGGGGACCGGGGTTTCAGTTAGTTCGACATCCCCGGATTTCGCTACGCTCCATCCGGGCTACAAGTCACCCCAGCTTCGACCTAACCTGCGCGAAATCACTCGCCAGTTCGTTCACCCGTGTCGCCATGTCGTTGCGCAGGCGGACGGCTGCATCGGGATCGCTATCGAGCACGCGCTGGAACAGGCTGCGCGTGATCCGGATCACACTCGAGAATTCCGCGGCTATCGCCGTCGAGCGACGCGGCATCGAGACCAGCAAGGACAGTTCGCCGAGCAGCGTGCCGCGATCTGCCATCACTTCATGATCGCTGCCGTCATCGATGCTGATGCGAAACGCGCCGGACTGCACGACGTAACCGCAATCCGCCTGCTCGTCCTCGCGAAACAACACCGAGCCGCGGGAAAATTCCTGCTGTTCGGAGCCGATGGCGATCACGCGCAACGCGTCACGCCCCAGCAGACGCAGGGTCGGCACGCGCTCGAGCAATGAGACGTCATCCTCAATCGACATAGAAGAAATCGAACAGCAAAACCGCGTGAACCGGAGACGCAGCAGGCAACAACGGGCTAATGGCGAATCGGTCCACTATTCGTATCACGGCACCAACTTGTAGCCACCGGCTTCCGTCACCAGGATTTCAGGATTGGCCGCGTCCTTCTCGATCTTCTGGCGCAGGCGATAGATGTGCGTTTCGAGCGTGTGCGTGGTGACGCCGGAATTGTAGCCCCACACTTCCTGCAGCAGCGTCTCGCGCGACACCGCCATCTGGCCGGCACGATAGAGGAAGCGCAGGATCGCGGTTTCCTTCTCGGTCAGCCGCACCTTCTTGGCATTGGCGCCGGTGAGCATCTTCGAGCCCGGACGGAAGCTGTAGGGACCGACGGTGAAGACGGCGTCCTCGGAAGCTTCGTGCTGGCGCAGCTGGGCGCGGATGCGCGCGAGCAGCACGGCGAACCGGAACGGTTTTGCGACATAGTCGTTAGCGCCGGATTCGAGGCCGAGAATGGTATCGCTGTCGGTATCGTGGCCGGTGAGCATGATGATCGGCGCCTTGAAGCCGCCCTTGCGCAGGCTGCGCACCACTTCGCGGCCATCCGTGTCGGGCAGGCCGACATCCATCAGCACCAGATCGGGAGAATTGGCCTTGGCCGCGCTCGCGCCCTTGGCGCCGGTATCGACGGCGGAGGCCTCGAATTCCTCGTGCAGCGACAATTGCTCGACCAGCGCCTCGCGCAAATCAGTGTCGTCATCCACGATCAAGATCTTGCGGGCATTCGGCATTGCGACAATCCTTTGGACGGCTGCTGCGGCTTCGGCGCTTTGAAACGCGATGAAGTGGAGATCATCACGGTTTCGCGATCCGCATAGTCTAGCGCAAAAAACCAAGCATTCTCAGTGAATGTGGTTTTGCAGCGCGAAATAGAACATTTGCGGTAAACAGCCAAGGCGAAGCGGCGGGATTTGATGGGAAACGTCGTTAATTCAGGTACTTATCGAACAAGCTTGCGTGATCGCCCGGTGAAGCGGGTGCTGATACGCGCTGCAGCGGGAAATCCGCAACGCGGCTGGCTGAGTGTCGATCACACAACAATACCCGTCGCGCTGGGCCGCGGCGGAATCAAGGCGAACAAACGCGAGGGCGACGGCGCAACGCCGCAGGGCGTGTTTCATCCGATCCGGCTGTGGTGGCGTGGCGATCGTCATGTGCGCCCGCGCACGCATCTGCCGATCCGGCTGATCACACCGAATGACGGCTGGTGCGAGGACCCGCGGGACCGGCACTACAACCAGCCGGTCCGGCTCGATCGCGGCGTCGGCGGCGACCGGCTTGCGCGGGAAGATCACCTCTATGATTTCATCATCGAGATCGATCAGAACACGAAGCCGCGGATCGCAGGGCGCGGAAGTGCCGTGTTTCTGCATCTGGCGCGGGACAACTGGGGCCCGACGGCCGGATGCGTCGCTATGCGCAAGGGCGCGATGCTGCGCCTGCTGGAAAGGCTCGGGCCGGAGACGGAGATTGTGATCGGGTGAGATTGTCGGTGAATGTAGGGTGGGCAAAGGCGCCCTTGCGCCGTGCCCACCATCACCAGCCGTGCATTTGAAGGTGGGCACGCTGCGCTTTGCCCACCCTACAGATCAGCGATGCCCGAAAATCGCCGATCCCACGCGCACATAGGTCGCGCCGAACTGGATCGCCGTGGCGAAATCGGCGCTCATGCCCATCGACAATTCCTTCAGCCCATTTCGCGCCGCGATCTTCGCCGTCAGCGCGAAATGCGGCGCCACTGCCTCGTCCACCGGCGGAATGCACATCAGGCCACTGATCTGCAGCCCCCAGTGATCGCGGCAGCGGGCGAGGAAATCATCGGCCTCGGCGGGCGCGATGCCGGCTTTCTGCGGCTCCTCGCCGGTGTTGATCTGGACGAAGAGCTGCGGGCTCTTGCCCTGCGCCGCGATCTCCTTCGCCAGCGCATCACAGAGCGAGGGGCGGTCGACGGAGTGAATTGCGTCGAACAGGGCCACCGCTTCCTTCGCCTTGTTGGACTGCAGCGGACCGATCAGGTGCAGCGCAATCGCGGGTTGAGCCGCCACCAGCGCCGGCCATTTGCCCTTGGCCTCCTGGACGCGGTTTTCACCGAAGACGCGCTGCCCGGCATCGATCACGGGCTGGATTGCATCGGCCTCGAACGTCTTCGATACCGCGATCAAATTGACAGAAGTCCGCTCGCGACGGGCTTCTTTGCAAGCGCGGCGAATCTCGGTCTCGACGGCGGCGAGCCCGCCGGCTGGTGAAGAAGATGTTAACGTCATGGAACCGTGCACTGAATTATTTTCAACCAAGACGCGAGCTTTCATGTGGTCAGCGTCAATTTAAGCGTTCCGCGAAAGGATTTGTGAAGGCTTTGAGGTACCTATGTCCTGCGGGGCTCAGGGATCCGAAGATGTCACGCATCGGTATCAACCGCAATAAAGCCAGGCTCAGGGGAGCTCTTGGCATCCGCGCCCGTTTGGTGCTGTTCGCGCTGATTCTGGTGGGGCCGTTGATGGCCGAGCGCATCCGCTCGCTGCACAATATCCGCGCCCAGCAGATCGCCGCCGCCTCGCAGGATTTCGCCGGCATCGCGCGGCACAGCGCCGATGCGCAGCGTGAAGTGTTCGCATCCATCGAGGCGGTGCTGAAATCCTCGGCCTATATCTATTCGACCGCGGCGCAGGTGAATCGCAGCTGCGCCATCATGCGCGCCAGCCTGCGCGGCAACATGCCGTGGCTGCGCAGCCTCACCGTCGCAGGTGTCGACGGCGTCGCACGCTGTTCGACCTGGCCCGAGGTCGTCGACAACCAGTTCAACTTCAGCGACCGGCCCTATTTCAAAGACGCGATCGCGAGCGGCGAGTTCACCGTCAGCGACTATGTGTTCAGCCGGCTCTCCAATCTGCCGACGGTGATGGCCGCCTATCTTGCGCCCGGCGAAACCCGCGCCGACGACGCCGTGATTCTCGCGGCCGTGAATCTCGACTGGATGTCGAAGTTGATGAGCAATCTCGGCGAACGTCCGGGCGTCACCGCCTTGCTGGTCGATCACGCCGGCACCGTACTGGCGGCGCCACCGAACAATGCCGAGGCCGTCGGTCGGCCAATGGACGACCTGTCGCTTCTGCCCTTGATTGCCGCGGACCTGCGCAATTCCCAGCGGCAGTCGGGCTCGCTGTCCTTCACCGCCGATGACGGCACCCAGCGCGCAGCATCCTTCGCCACCATTCCCGGCACCAGCGCGCAACTGATCGTCAGCATCGACGAGGCGCGCGTATCGGCCGTCGCCGATCACGAGATCCGCAACGCCTATATCCAGCTCGCCATCGTCTGCCTGTTCGTGCTGCTCGGCGCACTGGTGGTGGCCGAGCGCATGATCATCAAGCCGATCCAGGCGATCTCGACCATGGCCAAGCGCTTCGGCCGCGGCGACTGGTCCGCACGCATGCCGCGCAGTTCGCTGCCGGCGGAATTCGTGCCGCTTGCCCGCGCCTTCTATGGCATGGCGGCACAACTGCGCGGTCGCGAGCGTGAATTGCGCGCGAGCAACGAGCAGCTGACGGTGCTGGCCTCGGTGGACATGTTGTCCGGTCTCGCCAACCGCCGCGGCTTCCAGAGCCGGCTCGATTTCGAATGGCTGCGCGCCCAGCAATCCGGCGACGACCTGGCGCTGCTGATGATCGATGTCGATCACTTCAAGCTGTTCAATGACAGCTATGGCCATCCCCAGGGCGATGCCTGCCTGGCGCGCGTCGGCGCCGAGCTTTCAGAACTGGCCGATCGCGTTTCCGGATTTGCCGGGCGCTATGGTGGCGAGGAATTCTGCCTGCTGCTGCCGGGTATCGACACCGCCTCCGGCATGCAGATCGGGGAAATGGTCCGTCTGGCGATCTGGAACCTGATGGTGCCGCATGCCACCAGCACCTATCAGCGCGTCACGGTCAGCGTCGGCGTCGCCGCCGCGGCCCCGGCCCATCTCGACACCGCCCGCGATCTGATCGAGGCCGCCGACGCCGCGCTGTATGTCGCGAAACGGCGGGGCCGGAATGCGGTGGTCGAACATGGGTTTGTGCGGAATTTCGACACCGCGGTGTCGCTGAGCGCCTAGTTCCGGGAGCGTGGCCAAAGCGACGCGAGCCCACCTTGACAGGGTCACGACTTCCCAGCTTAACCCATTGACCCACCGCGGTCTTTTGTGGCCTAGTCCCGGCCCTTAGAGGCCCCGGAACAGACTGCCGAATCGATGACGAACGAACGCTATAACGCCCGCGAGACCGAACCGCGCTGGCAGCGCGTGTGGGACGACAAGGCGATCTTCGCCACCAAGAATGAGGATCCCCGGCCGAAATATTACGTGCTCGAGATGTTTCCCTATCCATCGGGGCGCATCCATATGGGCCATGTCCGCAACTACACCATGGGCGACGTGCTGGCGCGGCTGAAGCGCGCCAAGGGTTTTAACGTCCTCCATCCGATGGGCTGGGACGCTTTCGGCCTGCCCGCCGAAAACGCCGCCATCGAGCGCAAGGTGGCGCCGAAGGCGTGGACCTACGAGAACATCGCCTCGATGAAGAAGCAGCTGCAGACCATGGGTCTGTCGCTGGACTGGGCGCGCGAATTCGCGACCTGCGACCCCAGCTATTACAAGCATCAGCAGAAGATGTTCACCGACTTCCTCGCCGCCGGCCTGGTCGAGCGCAAGAAGTCGAAGGTGAACTGGGACCCGGTTGATCACACCGTGCTCGCCAATGAGCAGGTGATCGACGGCCGCGGCTGGCGCTCGGGCGCTGTCGTCGAGCAGCGCGAGCTGACCCAGTGGTTCTTCAAGATCACGAAGTATTCGCAGGACCTGCTCGACGCACTGGAGAAGCTGGATCGCTGGCCGGACAAGGTCCGCCTGATGCAGCACAACTGGATCGGTCGTTCCGAAGGCCTGCATTTCGAATTCGGACTGGTCGGCGCGCCGAAAGGCTTCGAGAAGCTGCCGGTGTTCACGACGCGGCCGGACACGATGTATGGCCCGACCTTCGCGGCCATCTCGCCGGATCATCCGCTGGCGAAGAAACTGGCGGAGAGCGATCCGAAGATCGCGGCCTTCATCGACGAGTGCCACAAGCTCGGTACCTCGCAGGCCGAGATCGACACCGCAGAGAAACTTGGCTTCGACACCGGCATCAAGGCCGCGCATCCGGCCGATGCCAACTGGCACCTGCCGCTCTACATCGCAAACTTCGTGCTGATGGATTATGGCACCGGCGCCGTGATCGGTTGTCCCGCCCATGACCAGCGCGACCTCGATTTCGCGCGCAAATACGGCATCGACGTGCTCGATGTATTCGTGCCGGTCGGCAGCGACGAGCGCGTGGGCAACACCGCTTTTGTGCCGGCCAAGACCGACACCGTGCAATATATCCGCTGGGTCGGCGAGCCCGGCGTGATGACCTGCGAAGAGGCGATGAAGAAGTCGCTGGCGATCTTCGAGAAGGATGGCTGGGGCAAGCGCGAAGTGAACTTCCGCCTGCGCGACTGGGGCATTTCGCGCCAGCGCTATTGGGGTTGCCCGATCCCGATCATCCATTGCGAAAAATGCGATGTAGTGCCGGTGCCGGCGAAGGACCTGCCTGTCGTGCTGCCGGAGGATGTGACCTTCGACAAGCCGGGCAATGCGCTCGACCATCACCCGACC
>NZ_JBIISY010000380.1:0-4022 GCF_044340795.1 Tardiphaga sp. | reverse complement strand
CGCGTATGGGGACAACGATCTTCCGGCCTGCAAGAGCCGACATCACGCACAGAGGAGGATACGATGCTGAGGACGTTCATTTCCGCCACCGTGGCCGCCGCCGGCGTGTTCGCGCTGGGCGCGGTCGCGCAGGCGCAGGAAACCGTGAAGATCGGCCTGATCGTGCCGATGACCGGCGGCCAGGCTTCCACTGGCCAGCAGATCAACAATGCCATCAAGCTCTACCAGCAGAAGAACGGTGACACCGTCGCCGGCAAGAAGGTCGAGGTCATTCTCAAGGATGACGCGGCGCTGCCGGACAATACCAAGCGCCTGGCGCAGGAATTGATCGTCAACGAGAAGGTCAACATCATCGCCGGTTTCGGCGTGACCCCCGCCGCGCTCGCCGCTGCGCCGCTGGCAACCCAGGCCAAGGTGCCGCTGATCGTGATGGCCGCCGGCACCTCGATCATCACCGAGCGCTCGCCCTATATCGCGCGCACCTCGTTCACCCTTGCTCAGTCCTCCACCATCATCGGTGATTGGGCGGCGAAGAACAATATCAAGAAGGTGGCGACGCTCACCTCCGACTACGCGCCGGGCAATGACGCGCTCGCCGCGTTCAAGGAGCACTTCACTGCGGGCGGCGGCACCATCGTCGAGGAAGTGAAGGTCCCGCTCGCCAATCCCGATTTCGCGCCGTTCTTGCAGCGCATGAAGGATTCGAAGCCCGATGCGGTGTTCGTGTTCGTGCCGGCCGGGCAGGGCGGCAATTTCATGAAGCAGTATGCCGAGCGCGGTCTCGACAAGTCCGGCATCAAGGTGATCGGACCGGGCGACGTCATGGATGACGATCTGCTCAACGGCATGGGCGATGCGGCGATTGGCGCCGTCACCGCGCATCTCTATTCGGCTGCGCATCCTTCGGCGATGAACAAGGCTTTCGTGGCCGATTACAAGAAGGCGTACAACACCCGTCCGGGCTTCATGGCCGTCGGTGGCTGGGATGGCATCCATCTCATCTACGAGGCTCTTAAGAAGACCGGCGGCAAGGCCGATGGCGACTCGCTGATCGCGGCCATGAAGGGCATGAAGTGGGAAAGCCCGCGCGGCCCGATCTCCATCGATCCCGACACCCGCGACATCGTGCAGAACATCTATATCCGCGAAGTGAAAAAGGTGGATGGCGAACTGTACAATGTGGAATTCGCGACCTTCGAGGCCGTGAAGGATCCGGGCAAGACGAAGAAGTAAGTCTTGTGCTGACGCGCTGAGGCCAATGGTCTCCCTCCCTCAAGCGTGGCGTTGCCACGCGCAGTGGGGAGGGTGGCCGAGCGAAGCGGAGGCCGGGTGGGGTGCCTCCGCGGGCTCCGACTTTGCGGAGGCACCCCACCCGACCGGCCCAAGAGGGCCGGCCACCCTCCCCACTGCGCACAGCTTCGCTGTGCTTGGGGGAGGGACAAGAAAGAAAGTTTGCATCGTCCCATGACCCTCCTCACCATCCTGTTCGACGGCGTCGCCTACGGCATGTTGCTGTTCGTGCTCGCATGCGGGCTGGCGGTGACGCTGGGCCTGATGAATTTCGTCAATCTCGCCCATGGCGCCTTCGCCATGGCCGGCGGCTATGTCTGCGCCATTCTCGTCAATCGCATCGGCTGGCCGTTCTTCGCAGCACTCCCGATGGCCTTCGTCGCCAGCGCGCTGATCGGCGCGGTGCTTGAACGCACGCTCTATCGCCATCTCTATAATCGCAGCCATCTCGATCAGGTGCTGTTCTCCATCGGCCTCGTCTTCATGGCGGTGACCGGTGTCGACTACGTGATGGGTTCGTCGCAGATGTTCATCAATCTGCCGTCCTATCTGCAGGGGCAGGTCGATCTGTTCGGCCTGCATGTCGGTCGCTATCGCCTGATGATCGTCGTGATCTGCGGCCTGCTCACCATCGCGCTGCAGTTGATCCTGTCGAAGACGCGCTTTGGCAGCCGCCTGCGCGCCGCGGTGGACGATCCGCGCGCCGCTTCCGGCCTCGGCATCAATGTGCCCCAGGTCTTCGCCTTCACCTTTGCCTTCGGCTGCGGTCTTGCCGGCATGGGCGGCGCGCTCGGCGCCGAGATTCTCGGCCTCGATCCGCATTTCCCGCTGAAGTTCATGATCTACTTCCTGATCGTGGTCACCGTCGGCGGCTCATCCAGCATCACCGGGCCGTTCTTCGCGTCGCTGCTGCTCGGCATCGGCGATGTCGCCGGCAAATATTACGTGCCGACGCTCGGCGCCTTCGTCATCTACACGCTGATGATCGTGATCCTGCTCTGGCGTCCCAACGGTCTGTTCGGCCGCACGGCGGCGAGGTGAGGGCATGAAGGCCGATTCCACCACCCATCCCGAAGTCGCCACAGTGGCGATGGAAAGCGCGCGCTGGCGCTGGCCGGAAGTCGCCTTCTGGCTCATCGCCGCCGGCTGCATCCTGCTGTTCCCGAACCGCTATCTCATCCTCACCGAGATTGCCTGGCTGGCGCTGTTCGCGCTCTCGCTCGATCTCATCCTTGGCTATGCCGGCATCGTCTCGCTCGGCCATGCCGCCTTTTTCGGCTTCGGCGGCTACTGCGCCGGCCTGCTCGCGCTGCATGGCATCGTCAAGGAGCCCGTGCTGGCGCTCATTGTTGCCGGCCTTGCCGCGATGCTGCTCGGTTTCGTTACCAGCTTCCTGGTGATGCGCGGCTCCGATCTGACGCGGTTGATGGTGACGCTTGGCATCGCGCTCTTGCTGCGCGAACTCGCCAACAAGTTCTCCGGCCTCACCGGCGGCTCCGATGGCCTGCAGGGCATCGAGATGCAGCCGATCCTCGGCCTGTTCTCCTTCGACATCTTTGGCAAGGTCGGCTTCATCTATTGCCTGATCGTGCTGTTCATCCTGTTCCTGCTGGCGCGGCGTATCGTGAACTCGCCCTTCGGCCTCTCGGTGCGGGCGATCCGCAACAATCCGCTGCGCGCCTCCGCCATCGGCATCCCCGTCAATCGCCGCCTGATCGCCATCTATACGCTCGCCGCCTTCTATGCCGGCGTGGCCGGTGCGCTGTCGACGCAGACCACCGCACTGGCTTCCCTCGACGGCTTCGCCTTCGAGCGGTCGGCCGACCTGATGCTGGTCGTGATCATCGGCGGCACCGGCTATCTCTACGGCGGCCTGATCGGCGCCGTGATCTTCAAGCTGTTGCAGGAGCTGTTCTCCACCATCACGCCGCAATACTGGCAGTTCTGGATCGGCGCCGTGCTGGTCGTCATCGTGCTGATCGGCCGCGAGCGCCTGCATCGCTGGGTGATGTTCGTGCCGCGCCTGATCGTAGCTAAGTTCTCGCGGAGTGGCGCATGACCATCGCGCTGGAAACCGTCAGTCTCGAAAAGTCGTTCGGCGGCCTCCGCGTCACCCGCGATCTCTCCCTGAAGGTCGCGGCCGGCGCGCGGCACGCGCTGATAGGACCGAACGGCGCCGGCAAAACCACGGTGATCAATCTGCTCACCGGTGTGCTGAAGCCGAATTCTGGCCGCATCATCCTTCAAGGCACCGACATCACCGATCTGCCCGTCCACAAGCGCGTGCTGCGCGGGTTGTCGCGCACGTTCCAGATCAACCAGCTCTATCCCGATCTCACGCCGCGCGAAACCGTCGGTCTCGCCGTCTCCGAGCGCCTCGGCCATGGCGGCGACTGGTGGCGCCTGATGGGCTCGCGCCGCGACGTCAATGACGAGATCGCCGAGAATCTCGCGCGCTTTCATTTGCTCGATGTGATGAACGAGCGCACTGTCACGCTGCCTTATGGCAAGCAGCGCCTGCTGGAGATCGCGGTGGCCATCGCCGCCAAGCCACGCGTGCTGCTGCTCGACGAGCCCGCCGCCGGCGTACCGGAAAGCGAGCGGCATGATATCCTTGCTGCGGTGGCAAGCCTGCCGCGCGATGTTACCGTGCTGCTGATCGAGCACGACATGGATCTGGTGTTTTCCTTCGCCGATCGCATTTCAGTGCTGGTGAATGGCGCCATGCTAGT
>NZ_JBIISY010000136.1:0-16214 GCF_044340795.1 Tardiphaga sp. | reverse complement strand
GTCAGCGACGACTGCAGGCGGACTACGCCGCTGTTCACAAATGTATCGGCAAAGGTCCCGCTGCCGCTCCAGGTCCAGTCGGTGCCTTCGGCGATCAGGGTCTGAAAATTCACGAAAGGATTGGCGACCGTACCGCTGCCCTGCAGGCGCACCACATTGGCACCGGCGCCGCCATTCGCTGTGCCGATGATCTGCGAGCCCGTTTGCAGGATGAAGGTGACATTGCCATTGCCCCCGCTCAGCGCGGTGCCGTTGCCGCCACTGATCAGACCGGCGTTGGTGATGGTGGTGGCGCCATTCAAGGTCCGTAGGGCGGTCCCCTGATCGCTGATGATCTGGCCGCCCGCGAGATTGTCGATCCGCGCCGTAAATCCCGAACCGGCCGTGTTCGAGAACACGCCTTCCGAGCCGATGCCGGTGGCGCGGATGATGCCCGAATTGATCAGGCGGTCATTGGTGCCCTGCAGATAGGCCCCGGTGCTGCTGGCGCCGTTGGTCTGCAATGTCCCCGTATTCGTGATGAGGCCGTTCTGTCCCAGGATCGAGGCCGCGCGCGCATTGCTCCCATTGGTGGTGACGCTGCCATTGTTGATCAATGTGTTGTTGGGCTGGCCACCGCCACTCTGGCCCCAGCTCGCTGTCATCCCATAGCCGTTGGGGCCTGCTGTGGTGATGGTGCCGTTATTGATCAGCGTATTGCCGCTGCCATCCGCGGCCATGCCGTCATTGTAGGCACCGGTAGTCGCGACAATGCCGAGTGCACCATTGGTGACGACATTGTTGCTGCCGGAGCCGAGCAGGCCGGCACCGCGATTGAGGCCGCTCCCGCCGCCGCCCGACAACGCGACGCTTCCATCGTTATTGATGATGCTTCCATCGACGACGCTGACAGCGGTGACGCTGGTGGTTCGCGCGATCGCGAGCGCGCTGCCATTCTGGATGTTCACCGTCACCGATGTACTGCCGGGAGCGGCGTTGACGGCGGTTGTCGCTGGATTGGGCGGTGATGCGTCGCAGGTTACGGCCTGTCCAGTGCCGGGCGCGCCGCTGCTGCATGCGGCCTCTGCACGATCACTGAAAAGCATGAGTGACGCAGCAGGCGTGAGCAGCGTCGAAATGATCAAAGCACCGATGGAGTAATTGACGGAACTGTGCTTGTCGTCGAAGGCCAGCCGCTTCAACCGATCACTTACACAACATTCTTCAAATCGATGACGCGGCCGAAATGAACTGCATTTCGGCATTCCAACATTCCAGATGTCATTGATGTAAAGGTGCTTCGCCTTCGCGATCGAAGCTGACCGACGTGCATAGCGCTGTCAACCACGCATCACGGAAGCGACAACATGAAACCGCAATATTTCCATCGCGGTTCGGTTCCAACGTGTTTGAAAGGTTACTCGCTAAGCTTTGACGCGGACGTAACTACCCGGCGCGTCTTCGAGCGGCGGATACGCATCCGTGCCGACATGGCGTGCCGGCACTTCCTCGCCATCGATGCCGCCGATCCATTCGCGCCAGTTCGGCCACCACGAGCCCGCATGCTCAGTGGCGGACTTCATCCAGTCGGCGACATCAGCTGCGTGATTGCTGTCGCTGGTCCAGTATTGATACTTGCCGGATGCGGGCGGATTGACCACGCCGGCGATGTGGCCCGAGCCAGACAGCACATATTTCACCGGGCCACCGAAGAATTGCGAGCCATACAGCACCGACTCCGCCGGCGCGATGTGGTCCTCGCGGGTGGCGAGATTATAGACAGGCACCTTCACCTTGGAGAGATCGAGCCGGGTGTTGTCGAGCACCATGTTGCCGGTGGAGAGCTTGTTCTCCAGGTAGCAGTTGCGCAGGTAGAAGGAGTGATTGGCGGCCGGCATCCGTGTTGCGTCGGAATTCCAGTGCAACAGGTCGAAGGCGCGGGGCATGTTGCCCTTGAGATAGTTGTTCACGACATAGGACCAGATCAGGTCGTTCGAGCGCAGCATGTTGAAGGCCATGGCCATCTTGGCGCCTTCGAGCACGCCCGCGGCCTGCATGTCCTTTTCCAGCGCCGAGATCTGGTCCTCGTCGACGAACACCATCAGATCGCCCGCATGGGTGAAGTCGATCTGCGCGGCCATGAAGGTGGCCGAAGCGGCGCGGACGCGGCGGTGCTCGGCCAGCCAGGCCAGTGTCGAGGCGAGCAGGGTGCCGCCGACGCAATAGCCGATGGTGTGCACGGTGAGCTCGCCGGTAACCTTCTCGATCACATCCATGGCGGCCAGCGGGCCTTGCTTCATGTAGTCTTCAAAGGTCTTGGCGCCGAGCGCCTTGTCCGGATTGACCCAAGAAATCACGAACACCGTGAGGCCCTGATCGACGCACCACTTGATGAACGACTTCTCGGGCTTCAGGTCGAGAATGTAGAACTTGTTGATCCACGGCGGCACGATCAGCAGCGGTGTCCGCAGCACGCTTTCGGTCGCCGGCGTGTACTGGATCAGCTGCATGATCTCGTTCTGGTAGATCACCTTGCCCGGCGTCGTCGCCATGTTGACGCCGACCGCCAGATTGGTCGGATCGGATTGGCGGATCTTGAGGGCGCCGCGGCCGGCTTCCATGTCCTCGGCCAGCATCGACATGCCGCGCATGAGGTTGCTGCCGTTCGATGCCACGGTCTCGCGCAGCACTTCCGGGTTGGTCAGCACGAAATTCGACGGCGACAGCGCATTGGTGATCTGCGTGACGTAGAACTCGGCTTTCTTGCGCGTATGCGCGTCGAGCCCTTCCGCATTGCGGACGAGCTCATGCGCCCATTGGGTGCCGAGCAGATAGGCCTGCAAGACGAAGTCGAAAAACTGGTTCGACTTCCATTCGGGATCGCTGAAGCGCTTGTCCTTGAGCGGCGCCTGCGTGCCGGACTCCGTCGCTTCGCCGGTCATCCGGCGCATCGCCGTGCCCCACAGATCGAGATAGGCGCGGCCGAGCTTCATCTGCAGCTCGGTGGACCGCTTCTCGTCGGACAGCCAGTAATTGGCCACCGTGCTGAAGGTCTTGATGATCTCGCTCAGCTCATTCGGTGGCTTGTCGACGGTTTCGCCGGTTTGCCGCGGCTGCAGATAGGCGGCGAGTGCCTTGCCGCTGCTTTCCATGGCGCGGGCCATGTTGAGCGCGAAGGCCTCGGGGTTGAACGGTTTCGCGGCTCCGTCGTCTTTGCCGTTCGCTTGCCCGTTGGCGGGGCCGGAGGAGGTGCGGGGGTCGGCGACGTCGGTCATGGCGCAGCTTCGGTTTCATTCCAATGCGGTGACGATACGTCACCACGCGGCAGCATGATGACATAGTTCGCAGATCGCCGCAGGATTCGA
Organism: Tardiphaga sp.; assembly: GCF_044340795.1. Taxonomy (GTDB): domain Bacteria; phylum Pseudomonadota; class Alphaproteobacteria; order Rhizobiales; family Xanthobacteraceae; genus Tardiphaga. Next base: position 12,870 of record NZ_JBIISY010000136.1, on the reverse strand, counting down.
TGTGCTGCGCTGCGACATTGCCCCTGTTTGGGTCTTGCTTCCGTCATATTAGCCAGCCAAGCCTGCGTCATTCTGACGGTGTTAAAGATTTGTCACCTAGTAAGGTGCCGCGCGGCAGACGATGCCGTGCGTGAGACGATGGTGGGTGTTGCGTGAAGCGTTCGGGAACAGTCGGCGGGACGATGGCAGGTGGCCGGGCAGGGGCCGCGGCAGCGCTGCTGGCGCTCGGCCTCGTTCTGGGCGGCTGCGCCTCGACCGTTGCTGATCTCCCTGTCGTCGGTGCCCCAGCGGGCCTGCCGCAGCGCCCGGCCCAGCCGGGCGAATACCTCCCGGTGCACGACATTCCTACCGCCCGCAGCAACGACAAGACGCTCGCCCCGGCCGACCAGGCCAAGCTCGAGGCCGACCTGATCAAGGCCCGCGACCGTCAGGCTGTGGCTCCGGCCGATCCAGCGGCAAAAACCTCGACCCGCTGAGCGATTCCACCCGGTCGTGACTGGTGTCACCCGGTCCCCATGCTAAAAAGAAGCGATTCAACCGCACCTTGAAGGCGGTTCCCCCGGAGCCCGAGACCCATGGAAGACTTTTACCGCATTCGCCGTCTGCCGCCCTATGTGTTCGAACAGATCAACCGAGCCAAGGCCGCCGCGCGTAATTCGGGCGCCGATATCATCGATATGGGCATGGGTAATCCGGATCTGCCGACCCCGCCGCATGTCCTTGAAAAGCTCAAGGAGACCCTCGGCAAGCCGCGCACCGATGGCTATTCGTCCTCGAAGGGCATCCCCGGCCTCCGCAAGGCCCAGGCCGGCTATTACGCCCGTCGGTTCGGCGTGAAGCTGAACCCGGATACCCAGATCGTTGCCACGCTCGGCTCCAAGGAAGGCTTTGCCAACGTCGCCCAGGCGATCACCGCGCCCGGCGATGTCGTGCTGGTGCCCAATCCCAGCTATCCCATCCACGCCTTCGGCTTCCTGATGGCCGGTGGCGTGATCCGCTCGGTGCCGTCTGATCCGACGCCGGATTTCTTCCCGGCCGTCGAGCGCGCCATCCAGCACTCGATCCCGAAGCCGATCGCACTGGTGGTCTGCTATCCGTCGAACCCCACCGCCAAGGTCGCCAGCCTCGACTTCTACAAGGACCTCGTCGCCTTCGCGAAGAAGCACGAGATCTACATCCTGTCGGATCTCGCTTATGCCGAGGTCTATTTCAACGACAAGAACCCGCCGCCTTCGGTGCTGCAGGTGCCGGGCGCCATCGACGTCTGCGTCGAGTTCACCTCAATGTCCAAGACCTTCTCCATGGCCGGCTGGCGCATGGGCTTTGCGGTTGGCAACGAGCGCATCATCTCGGCGCTGACCCGTGTGAAGTCCTATCTCGATTACGGTGCCTTCACGCCGGTGCAGGTCGCGGCGACCGCTGCGCTGAACGGGCCGGAAGACTGCATCAAGGAAATGCGCGACACCTACCGCAAGCGCCGCGACGTGCTGGTGGACAGCTTCGGCCGTGCCGGCTGGACCATTCCGTCCCCGGAATCGTCGATGTTCGCCTGGGCGCCGCTGCCGGAGAAGTTTCGCGAGGTCGGCTCCATGCAGTTTGCAACGCTTCTGGTTGAAAAGTCGGGCGTCGTGGTCGCGCCCGGCATCGGTTTCGGCGAGCATGGCGAGGGCTATGTCCGCATCGCCATGGTCGAAAACGAGCAGCGCATTCGCCAGGCTGCTCGCGGCGTCCGCCGCTTCCTTGAAAGCGGGCTGGAAACGTTGCACAACGTGGTTCCGCTCGCCAATCGGCGATAGGCACAGAACGGGCGTCGCCTGCGGCGCCCGGTCAGTCGCTCAATAAGAACTCTTCCGACAGGTTACAGTTTATGGTCGCACCCCTCAAAGTGGGTATCGCGGGTCTCGGCACCGTTGGCGCCGAAGTCGTCCGTCTCATCGAAGCGCAGCAGTCTATCCTTTCGGCACGCTGTGGCCGTGGCATCAAGGTCGTGGCGGTCACTGCGCGCAACAAGGCCAAGAAGCGCGGTATCGATCTGCGCGGCATTGACTGGATGAAGGACCCACTGGCGGTCGCGACCCATCCCGAGGTCGACTGCTTTGTCGAACTGATGGGCGGCGCGGGCGATCCTGCTTTGTCGTCGATCTCCGCAGCGCTCGCGGCCGGCAAGTCCGTTGTCACCGCGAACAAGGCGCTGGTCGCCAAGCATGGCGTCAAGCTCGCCACTCTGGCCGAGAAGCATGGCGGCGCGCTCAATTATGAAGCCGCCGTCGCCGGTGCGATCCCGGTGATCAAGACCATTCGCGAGGGCCTGTCGGGCACCTCGATCAATCGCGTCTATGGCATTCTCAACGGCACCTGCAATTACATCCTGACCCGGATGGAACAGGAAGGTTTGTCCTTCGAGGAATGCCTCAAGGATGCACAGCGTCTCGGCTATGCCGAAGCCGAACCGTCGTTCGACGTGGACGGCTATGACACCGCGCAGAAACTCGCGATCCTGGCCAGCCTCGCATTCGGCACCAAGGTGGCCGAGAGTGCCGTGTCGGTGGAAGGCATCTCGACCATCGCCGCTGAAGATCTCCGTGCTGCCGCCGAACTTGGCTACCGCATCAAGCTGCTCGGCGTCGCCATGCGCACCAAGACGGGCATCGAGCAGCGCGTGCATCCGACCATGGTGCCGCTGACCTCGTCCATCGCGCAGGTGATGGGCGTGACCAATGCGGTCACCATCGACGGCGCCGGTGTTGCGCCGATCACCCTGGTCGGTCCTGGCGCAGGTGGTGCGGCGACGGCGTCCGCTGTGCTCGCCGATATCGCCGATGTCGCACGCAATGTCCGCGCGCTGCCATTCGCGCAGCCGGTTGCGAACCTCAAGACGACCACCAAGGCGCCGATGGAGCGTCACGAAGGCGGCTATTACATCCGCCTGATGGCGCGTGATCTCGCCGGCACCGCTGCGCGTATCGCCACGCGCCTGGCCGAGCAGAAGATCTCGCTCGAATCCATCGTGCAGAAGCATCCGAATGGGGGCCTGGAGCCGATCGACGGCACCAAGAAATCGTCACCCGTGCCGGTTATCCTGATCACCTATGCGACGTCCGAAGACGCCATGCGCCGCGCGCTGCAGGCGGTGCAGAAGGACAAGGTGATCTCCGGCAAGCCGCAGGTCATTCGTATCGAGAAGAACTGAACGCCCGCGTAAGAGTTATACGGGGGCAGCCGCCCCAACGGGGTGTCTGTCCCCGCCGAACTAAAGGAGCTTTTCCATGTCCACCCATATTTCCGTCCCGCCGCAGCAGCTCCTCGAGCGCATCCTGACGCTGGAAATCGTCCGCGTCACCGAACGCGCCGCCGTCTCCGCTGCGCGCCTGCGCGGTCATGGCAAGGAAAAGGCCGCCGACCAGGCCGCCGTGGACGCGATGCGCCGCGAGCTCAACAAGCTGCCCATCGAAGGCACCATCGTGATCGGCGAGGGCGAGCGCGACGAAGCGCCGATGCTGTTCATCGGAGAAAAGGTCGGCATCAATGCCGGCCCCAAGGTGGACATCGCCGTCGATCCGCTCGAAGGCACCACGCTGTGCGCCAAGGACATGCCGGGCTCGATCGCCACGCTCGCCATGGCCGATGGCGGCACGCTGCTGCATGCCCCCGACGTCTACATGGAAAAGCTGGCGATCGGTCCGGGCTACGACAAGAACCTGCTCGATCTCGATGCCCCGCCGGCCGAGAACATCCAGCGTCTTGCCAAGGCCAAGGGCGTGCCCGTGTCCGAGATCACGGCACTGGTGCTGGAGCGTCCGCGCCATGAACCGCTCATCAACGCGATCCGCGCCACCGGCGCCTCGCTGCGTCTGATCCCGGACGGTGACGTTGCTGGCGTCATCCACACCACCGATCCCGACAAGTCGGGCATCGATATCTATATGGGCACCGGCGGCGCTCCTGAAGGCGTGCTGGCGGCTGTGGCACTGCGCTGCATCGGCGGCCAGATGCTGACCCGCCTGATCCTCGACACCGACGAGAAGCGTGAGCGCGCCAAGAAGATGGGCGTCAACGATCCGAAGATGATCTACCGCATCGAGGACATGGCCAAGGGCGACTGCCTGTTCGCGGCCACCGGCGTCACCGACGGCGCGCTGCTGTCGGGCGTCAAGTTCCGCGGCAACGTGATCGAGACCGAGACCATCGTGATGCGTTCGGTGACCGGTACCGTCCGCATCATCAAGGGCGAACATCGCCAGCTCGAAAAATTCCACCTCGATTGAGCCAGAGCAGATGCCCAAAGCTCAGAACGTCGAGATTCGCCCGGTCGGCCCCGATGAACGGGCCGCCTGGGAGCCGCTGTGGCAGGGCTATCTGACCTTCTACAAGGCGACGTTGCCTCAGGTCGCCACCGACACGGCATGGAAGCGCTTTCACGATGCGAATGAGCAGATGTTTCTGCTCGGCGCCTATGTGGACGGCAAGCTGACCGGCATCGTGCAGTTCCTGTATCACCGCTCGTCCTGGACGCCGGGCGATTACTGCTATCTGCAGGATCTGTTCGTCGACAACAGCGCCCGCGGTCTCGGCCTCGGCCGTGCGCTGATCGAGGCGGTCTATGCCAAGGCGAAAGCCGATGGCTGCAGCCGCGTGCACTGGCTGACCCAGAACGAGAATGCGCAGGCACGGATTCTCTACGATCAGGTCGCGGACAATTCGGGCTTCATGCAGTATCGGAAGATACTCTGACAACACTCGTCGTTCCGGGGCGCGCCATTCGGCGCGAACCCGGGACCTCGTATTAGTTTGAACTCCGTAAAGCCAAACACTCTGAGATTCCGGAGCGCACCTTCGGTGCGCCCCGAAATGACGAGATAAAAAATAAAACGGGAGCGAGACCATGAGCGACACCACCGCCGTTAAGGCCCTAATCTTCGACGTGTTCGGCACCGTGGTCGACTGGCGCACCAGCCTGATCAACGATCTCTCTGCATGGAGTGAGCCGCGCGGCATCAAGGCTGATTGGGCCGCTCTCGTCGATGCATGGCGGCAGGCCTATGTGCCCTCCATGGACAGCGTGCGCCATCATCCCGAGCGGGGCTTCCTCAAGCTCGACAAGCTGCATCGTCAGTCGCTGGAAACCCTGGTCGATAGGTTCGGGATCACGGGCCTGACCGACGACGACCTGCATCATCTCACCCTCGGCTGGCACCGCCTGCATCCGTGGAAGGACTCGGTGCCGGGCCTCACGCGTCTGAAGACGAAATTCGTCATCAGCCCGCTATCGAACGGCAATGTGGCGCTGCTCACCAACATGGCCAAATTCGGCGGCCTGCCATGGGACCTGATCATGAGCGCCGAGCTGTTCAAGCACTACAAGCCCGATCCCGAAAGCTATCTCGGCGCCTGCGAGCTGCTCAGCCTGAAGCCGCATGAAGTGATGATGGTCGCCGCCCACAACAACGATCTCGATGCCGCCCAGAAATGCGGCCTCAAGACCGGCTTCGTCCCCCGCGTCACCGAATACGGCCCGCTGCAGAACCGCGACTTCAAGGCGGACGGTGCCTGGGACGTGGTGGCGGATGATTTTGTGGATATGGCGAAGCGGCTGGGGTGTTGAGGCGCAATACGTTCAACTGTCATTGCCCGGCTTGACCGGGCAATCCGGTGAACACAGTCATCTGCGCTTAAACACGATCGCCGTCACATACTGGATCCCCCGCTTTCGCGGGTGATGACAATCAGGGCAGGGTGCCGGCAGCGATTTGCGGAAATCCGCGTCGCGGCCTATTCCTGTGGCATGTCCCCATCGACCGACATCCCCGAACTGATCCATCCCGCCTTTCTCGGCGTGACCCAGTCCGCCACCGGGCGGATCTGGCGCGACCGCGTCGATCAGCGCGGTGCGGCACGGGCGCTGGCGATGGTGCAGCGGTTCAAGCTGCCGGAAATGCTGGCGCGCGTGATCGCGGGGCGGAACATCGAGCTCGATGCTGTCGAGGACTTTCTCGATCCCACCATCCGAAAACTGATGCCGGACCCTTACACTGTCACCCAGATGGAAGCCGCCGCAAAGCGCATCGCGGACGCCGCCCAGCGCGGCGAGAAGGTGGCGATCTTCGGCGACTATGATGTGGACGGCGCCACATCCTCCGCGCTGCTCGCTTGGCATCTGCGCCATTGCGGCCTCGATCCGCAGATCCATATTCCCGATCGCATCTTCGAGGGCTACGGTCCCAATGTGGATGCGATCCGCGCACTGGCGGGGAAGGGCAATACGCTGCTCGTCACCGTCGATTGCGGCACCACGTCCTTCGAGCCGCTGGCGGAAGCGAAGAAGCTTGGCATGTCCGTGGTCGTCATCGATCACCACCAGGCCAATGAGGAACTGCCCGACGTCGATGCCGTCGTGAATCCCAACCGCCTCGACGACATTTCCGGTCTCGGCCATCTCGCCGCCGTCGGCCTCGTGCTGATCACGCTGGTGGCCGTCAATCGCGAGCTGCGCGCGCGCGGCTTCTGGAAGCCGGAGATGCCCGAGCCGAACCTGCTCGACATGCTGCATCACGTCGCCCTCGGCACCGTCGCCGACGTCGCGCCGCTGATCGGCCTCAACCGCGCCTTCGTCGCAAAAGGCCTGATCGCGTTGCGCCGCCGCGATCACGTCGGCCATGTCGCGCTGATGGACGTGGCACGCCTGAATGGCCCGCCCGAAGCCTGGCATCTCGGTTTCATGCTCGGCCCGCGCATCAATGCCGGCGGGCGCATCGGCCGCGCCGATCTTGGCGTGCGCCTGCTGCTGGAAGGCGATGTGTCCGAAGCGGCCCGGATCGCCGCCGAACTCGATCGCCTCAATACAGAACGCCGCGTCATTGAACAGGCGGCGGAAGCACAGGCCGAAGCCGAAGCGCTCGCGGCGCTTGGGCTCGAGGACAAAGGCAGCGTCATCGTCACCGCATCGGAAGGCTGGCATCCCGGCGTGGTTGGCCTCGTCGCCTCGCGCCTAAAGGAGAAATTCGCGCGGCCGTCCTTCGCCATCGCGCTGGAGCCCGGTGGTATCGGCACCGGCTCCGGCCGCTCGATCTCCGGCGTTGATCTCGGCAAGGCGGTGCGGCAGGCCGTGGCCGATGGCCTGCTCATGAAGGGCGGTGGTCACGCCATGGCGGCGGGCGTTACGTTGCGCAAGGAAAAGCTCGGTGAATTCCGCGCCTTTCTGGAAGAGCGCCTCGCGCCGGATGTCGCGAAATCACGCAACGAGAAGGAGCTGTTCATCGACGGCGCCGTCACCGCGCGTGGCGTCACCGTCGATCTCGTCAACACGCTCAATCGCGCCGGGCCGTTCGGTCAGGCCAATCCGGAGCCGGTGATCGCGTTGCCGGCACATCAGCTCGCTTATGTCGATGAGGTCGGCCAGGCGCATCTGCGGCTGCGGCTGAAATCGTCGGACGGTGCCATGGTGAACGGCATCGCGTTCCGCTCCATCGGCCAAAAGCTCGGCAACGCGCTGCAGGAATATCGCGGCCAGCAGGTGCATGTGGCCGGCTCGCTGACCGTCGATCGCTGGCAGGGGCAGGAGCGGGTACAGATGCGCGTGATCGACGTCGCGCTGCCGTCGTCCGAGCCGCGAATGATCCGCTGATGTCTTATGCAGCGATGCGGGCGCTGGCCCCGACTTCCGAGGCCGCAGGCGCACTGCCGGATTCGGCCGCCACGAGGGTGAAGCGATAGCCGTGCAGTTCGAGCGTCGGCAGCACGCCCACGCTGTCGCCGAACACCGCGATGCGATGTTTCAGTTCTTCCGGCGAGATGGTGAGCGGGATCTGGCACATGGCGGCGAAGTCGGCACGCGTCTTGCGATTATTGCCCCACAATACGTCGCTCTCCACCAGCGGTGACGCCTGCGTCGCCAGTGTCGGCATCATGTTCACGAACATCTCGATCAGCCTCGCATAGACCATCTGCTCGAGTCCGCCGACATTGAGGCCGGGTGGAATGGCGAACGGATCGACGGCAACGATCGGCCCCGCATCGACGCGTTCCACCATGCGATGCATGGTGCAGCCGAAGTCGGTTGCGCGGTCATAGGTCGCAAAATGCGCCGGCGCCCAGCCCGGATATTGTGGTGGTCCCGGATGGAAATTATAGGCGCCTTGGCCGAGCCGATCGAGCACCGCTCCGGGGACGATCACATCGGTGGTGAAGGCGATAAGACGTGCCTGGCGCAGCTGCCGCGATGTGATGGCCCGCAGATCCTCAAGGGTGAATGCGGGCAGCACGTTGAGGGCCGGATTGCATTCGCAAAGCCGCGGGGCGAAGACTGAAAATTCGTCGCGGCCGGTTAGAAGAATGATGGTGTCGAACATGCCGGGTACCGGTGGGAATCAAACGCGATCAAGCGTCACAATCCGGGCTTGACCGAGCCTGACCGACCGGACCGTCACCTCCGCCGCAGCCGCGTCGAATAGCGATACCGGTCCGCCGGATGAATGCTGAGCGACACTTCCGCCAGCTCGTTCGAAGCAAACAGATACTGCCGCCGGATCGACAGCGCATGCGCGCCGGCCTCGGCCTTCAGCGGCTCCGCCATCACATCTGAAACACCGACCGCCGAGATATCCTGACGGATCTCCACGAACCGCCGTCCCGAAATCTTTTCCACCAGCGTGCCGAAGATCTCGTGATGTCCGTCCATCTTCGCGCGTACTTCGTCGGCAAAGGCGCCGTCGATATATACATCGGTCCAGCAGATCGGCGTCTGCGTGGCGTCGCCCGGGATCATGCGCAGGCTGGAGATGCAGAGCCATCGCCGCCCGGGCCGGCAGCCCAGCTGTTTTGCCAGTTCGCCGTCCGCGACCACATCGGCCACCTGCTGCACATGCCGCTCGGTCTCCATGCCGAACTGCTGCACCGCCTCGATCGTGTTCAGCGCGTGTGTGAAGCCGTCACCTCCGGGCGCTGGCGCCGCGGCTTCCACCCGCGTGCCGGCGTTGCGCTTGCGGCTCACGAGGCCCGACGCCTGCAGCTCCTGCATCGCCGCGCGGACGGTCGAGCGGCTGACGGCAAACTGCTCGGCCAGCTCGAATTCCGTCGGCAGCACGGAGCCCACCGGATGGCGGCCGTCCGCGATCGCCTCGGTCAGTGCCCGGGCCACAAATGCGTATCGTTTTTCGACGGTTGCCACTGAAGCCCCTGAGTCTCTGTTCCCATTCATGGAAGCCCGATCCTCCGCCACCCCGTCAAGGAAGCAGGTTGACATAAGGTTTATGTTCGTACAAGTTAATATGTACGAACATAAAGGGAGGGCTTCATGGGGAGCACGGTTTTCGACTCGGTGCTGTTTCGCGACATGTTTGGCACCGCGGAGATGCGCGAGATCTTCACCGACGAGGCGCTGGTCGGCCGCTATATCGAGGCTGAAGTCGCGCTGGCCCGTGCCCAGGCTCGTCTCGGCGTCGTGCCGCAGGACGCGGCCCAGGCCATCGAGGCCGCCGCCGAGTCCATCACCATCGATTACGACAAGCTCCGCCGCGAGACCGAGATCGTCGGCTATCCCATCCTGCCGCTGGTGCATCAGCTCTCGGCCGCTGCGGGCGAGGCCGGCGGCTTCGTCCATTGGGGGGCGACCACCCAGGACATCATGGACACCGCCAATGTCCTGCAGATCCGCGCCGCGCTGACGATCGTCGCGCGCGACCTGCGCGAGGTGCGCGACATCCTCAAGGCCATGGCCAGGAAATATCGCGACACGCCGATGGCCGGGCGCACCCATCTGCAGCAGGCGCTGCCGGTGACCTTCGGCTACAAGGCCGCCGTCTGGCTGTCCTCCATCGATCGTCATATCGAGCGTGTCGATCAGGCGCTGCCGCGCATCCTGCTGGGCGAATTCTCGGGTGCTGCCGGCACGCTCGCGTCCGTGGGCGAGGGCGGCCTCGACATGCAGAAGCTGTTTTGCGAGGAGCTCGGGCTGCATCAGCCCTCGATCACCTGGCATGTCGCCCGCGACGGCATCGCCGAAGCCGTGACGCTGCTCGGCCTGATCACCGGCACCCTCGGCAAGATCGCTACCGACGTGATGTTGTTGTCGTCGTCGGAGTTCGGCGAGGTTGCCGAGCCGTTCGTGCCCGGCCGCGGCGCGTCGTCGACCATGCCGCAAAAGCGCAACGCGATTTCGAGCGAGCTGATGCTGGCCGCGGCCAAGGCAGTGCGCCAGCACGTCGCCACCATGCTCGACGGCATGATCCACGATCTCGAACGTGCCACCGGCCCGTGGCATGTGGAATGGGCTTCGCTGCCGGAAAGCTTTTTGCTCACCGCCTCGTCGCTGGCGAACGCAAAGTTCATGCTCGGCGGTCTCGTCGTGCACGAGAAACGCATGCTGGAGAACCTCGATCTGACTCACGGTCTCATCGTCGCCGAGGCCGTGATGATGGCGGCAGCGCCAAAGCTCGGCCGCCAGCATGCCCATGACGTCGTCTATGACGCCTGCCGCAAGGCCATCGAGGGCGGCGGCAAGCTCGCCGACATTCTCGCCGAAGTTCCGGAGATCACCGAAGCGCTCGGCGACAAGGACGCGATCCGCAGGCGTTGCGATCCCGCGAACTATCTCGGCATGTGCGGCCCGATGGTCGATCGCGTGCTGAGCCTGAGCAAGTAACGCGAATTGTAGGATGGGTAGAGCAAAGGCGCGTAGCGCCGGAGCGAAACCCATCATGGCAAGGCGCCTGTGGTGATGGGTTTCGCTGCGCTCCACCCATCCTATGACAACACAACAGACAACCCGGGAGAGATTTTAATGACCAGGACAATTTCGAAAACCGCACTGATCCTCGCCACTGCTCTCCTGGCCGCTCCGGCGACCGCGCAAGAATTCCCGACCCGCACCATCACCATGAACATGCCATATTCGGCCGGCGGCCCCGGCGACACCATAGCGCGCCTGCTTGCGCAGGCCATGAGCGGCCCGCTGAAGCAGCAGGTGATCGTCGAGAACACGACGGGCGCCGGCGGCTCCATCGGCAGCGCCAAGGTCGCAGCCTCCGCGCCGGATGGTTACAATCTGCTGCTGATCCATATCAGCCACGCCACCAATCCGGCGCTGTATCCGAAACTCAAGTTCGATCCGATCAAGGACTATGAGCCGATCGGCCTCGCCGTCGATCTGCCTTCCGTCTTCGTCGCGCGAAAGGATCTTCCGGCCAAGAATCTGGAAGAACTGATCGCCTGGATGAAGACGACCAAGGAGAAGGTGAACTACGCCCATGCCGGAATCGGCTCGGCCTCGCATCTGTGTGGCCTCTTGCTCAACGCGGCCACCGGCACCCAGCCGACCCAGATCGCCTATCGTGGCGCGGGGCCTGCCATGAACGACATGATGAGCGGGCAGGTCGACGTGATGTGCGACCAGATCGTCAATGTGGTCGGCAATGTCGATGGCGGCACCATCAAGGGCTATGCCGTCACCAGCACCGAACGTGCCCCGGCGCTGCCGAACCTCCCGACCACCGCTGAAGCCGGCCTGAAGGATTTCCAGTACACCGTCTGGTACGGCCTGTTCGCACCCAAGGGCACGCCCAAGCCGGTGCTCGACAAGCTTAACGCAGCGCTGAACGTTGCGTTGAAGGACGAGACCGTGAAGACGCGTCTGGCCGCGCTCGGCGCGCAGCCCGTGACGCCGGAACGTGCCACGCCGGACGCGCTCGCCAAGCATCTGAAGTCCGAGATCGACAAGTGGACGCCGATCATCAAGAACGCTGGCGTTGTCGGCGCCCAGTGAGCGCTACGTGACCGACGCACGCAGCGAAAAGGATTCCTTCGGCACGATCGCAGTGCCGAAGGATCGCTATTGGGGCGCGCAAACCCAGCGCGCCCTCGAGGTCTTTCAGGTGAGCGACGAGCGTTTTCCAGTCGCGCTGATCCGCGCTTTCGCCTTGCAGAAGATCGCCGCACTACGCGCCAATCTGCAGCTCGGCGTGATCGCCCCGGAGATCGCCGCACCTATGGAGGCTGCCGCGCTCGAATTGCAGCAGGGCCGCTTCGACGATCATTTCCCGTTGCCGATCTGGCAGACCGGCTCCGGCACTCAAACCAATATGAATGCCAATGAGGTGATCGCGAACCGGGCGAATGAGTTGCTCGGCCAGCCGCTCGGCACCAAGTCACCGGTGCATCCCAATGATCACGTCAATTGCTCGCAGTCGTCGAATGACAGCTTTCCGACCGTGATGCATGTGGCGACGGCGCTGCAATTGCGCAGCACTCTGCTGCCAGCATTGCGCTTGCTGCGAGATGACCTCCGCGCCAAGGCAGACGCCTTTGTCGATGTCGTCAAGATTGGCCGCACCCATCTGATGGATGCCGTGCCGATGACCATGGGGCAGGCTTTTGACGCCTTCGCGCGCCAGACCGATCACGCGATCGATCGCATCGAGGCCGTATTTCCGCGTCTCCTGATGCTGTCGCAAGGCGGTACGGCCGTCGGCTCCGGCCTCAATGCGCCCAAGGGTTTTGACAGCGCGTTCTGCGATCACCTGAATGCCCTGACCGGCGAAGCCTTCATCCCGAACCCCAGCAAGTTCGAGGGCATGGGCGCGCATGATGCGTTGGTGGAGGTTTCTGCCGCGCTGAACGGCCTCGCGGTGACACTGCTGAAGATCGCCAACGATGTCCGCTTCCTCGGCTCAGGTCCACGCTGCGGCCTCGGTGAACTCGTCATCCCGCATGACGGGCTCACATCCTCGATCATGCCGGGCAAACGCAATCCCACGATTGCTGAGATGCTGGCGCAGGTGTGTTTTCAGGTGACGGGCAACAATGCGGTTGTCACGGCTGCGAGCGCGTCCGGCAATTTCGAGCTCAACGTTGCCAAGCCTGTGATCATTCACAATGTGC
>NZ_JBIISY010000135.1:0-16278 GCF_044340795.1 Tardiphaga sp. | reverse complement strand
GCCGATGGCAGTGCACCCGAGGGCGACGTTTCGGACGAGGACGAGTTCTTCGACGATGACGACGCCGAGACCGTGGATACGATCAAGGACCTGATCGAGACCCGGGTGCGCCCGGCCGTGGCCAATGACGGTGGCGACATCACCTTCCGCGGCTTCAAGGACGGCATCGTTTACCTCGCCATGAAGGGGGCCTGCTCGGGCTGCCCGTCGTCCACGGCGACGCTGCAGCACGGCATCCAGAACCTGCTGAAGCACTTCGTTCCCGAAGTGCAGGAAGTCCGGCCGATCTGAGCCTGCTCCCGGGAAGCACCGGTCGCGGCGGGCTTGCCGCCTGAATCCGGTGCCTTCCGCCCTGTTCGCCTGCCGCAACCTTGAGAGGGACAGGTAACCGTTTACTCGCTCTTAGCTTCTCTGCCGTAGGTTTGGGCACTCGCTTCAGGTGCGGGCTGCGCCTGGAGATGAGGTATCGGGAGTGAGAAACGGGGGGCCCTAAAGTGGCAACGACGACGCCTGTCCGGACGAAGCCGGCTTTCATCAAATTTCCTGCTCTCAGGTTCCGCGCCAAGGTGACGCTGGGCTTCGCCGCAGTGCTGCTCATCTCGGCCATCAGCATGGGCATGGCCTATCTGGGCTTCGAGCGCATCGCCGAAGGCGTTGTCTCCTATCGCACCACCGTCGCGGAATCGGGCCTCGCCCGTAACATCGACCGCGAACTGACCTCCTATCAGGCTCTGGCCCGCTATTACGTGCTGACCAGCGCCGAGGCCGACGCCAAGGCGGCGAAGGCAGCGGAAGCGGCGCTGAAGGATGCCATCGACCAGTCGATGAAGGCCGCGACGGATTCGGCGCGCCTCGACAAGGTCACCCGCCTGTCGCGTGAATTCACCACCTTCACCAAGATCTTCGCCGACATCCTCGCGGTGAAGAGCGAGAACGACCAGATCGCGGCGAACCAGCTCTCGCGCACCAGCCTGATGCTGCGCAACAAGATCGACGATCTCGGCGACACCGCGATCATGGCCGGCCTGGCGTCGGTGCAGGATCAGGTGAAGGAAATCACCACGCAGTTCATCACCGCGACCTCGCTGGTGAACACCTATATCGGCAAGGCCGAGGACAAGACGTCCAACGCCGCGACCGCGCGCATCAAGTTCCTGCAGAACCAGTTCGCGACCGTCTATTCCAATGACGACAAGATCAACGGCAAGGTGAAGGAGATCGTGGCCGACACCAAGCTCTATGCCGACGCCTTCACCAAGTTCGTCGAGAACACCAAGAAGGTCGATGGTCTCGCCAAGGAGATGTCGGAGAGCGCTGCGGCGATCACCAAGCTCTCGTCGGAAATGAAGGCCGACATGCTGTCCGAGCAGCATCGGATGGAGACCGAATCCGACAAGACCGTCACCGACACCAAGCAGCTGATCATGATCCTCGGCTTCGGCGGCTTCGTGATCGGCGCCATTCTCGCCATGCTGCTCGGCCGCGGCATTGCCAAGCCGATGACCGAAATGTGCGCGGCGATGCGCAAGCTCGCCGCCGGCGATTTCGACGTGGTGCTGCCGGGCCTCGGCCGCCGCGACGAACTCGGCGACATGGCGGGCGCCGTGGAAGAGTTCAAGGTGCAGGCCGTGGCCAAGGCCGAACGCGATGCGGCCGCACAGGAAGAATCGAACCGTGCAGCCGATCAGCTGCGCCGCGGCGAGTTGATCCGCTTCGCCGACCAGTTCGAATCCGCCGTTGGCTCCATCGTGTCGAGCGTGTCGGTGTCGTCCGGCGAGCTCGAAACCGCAGCCAACACGCTGACTCGCACCGCCGAGACCACCGAACAGCTGTCCGGCCAGGCCGCAGCGACCTCGGACGAAGCCTCGTCCAACATGCAGTCGGTGGCGACGGCGACGGAAGAACTGTCGCTCTCGGTCAACGAGATCGGCCGCCAGGTGCAGAATTCCAGCCGCATCGCCGACAGTGCGGTGGAGCAGGCGCGCCTCACCGACGCCCGTATCGGCGAATTGTCGCGCGCTGCCCAGCGCATCGGCGATGTCGTCGATCTGATCACCGCGATTGCCGAACAGACCAACCTGCTGGCGCTGAATGCAACCATCGAGGCGGCGCGTGCCGGCGATGCCGGTCGCGGTTTCGCCGTCGTGGCTTCGGAAGTGAAGTCGCTGGCCAGCCAGACCGCGAAGGCGACCGAGGAAATCTCGACGCAGATCGCGGGCATGCAGAGCGCAACGCAGGATTCGGTGGCGGCGATCAAGCAGATCGGCAACACGATCGGCGAAATTTCGGGCATCGCCTCGGAGATCGCCAGCGCCGTCGAGCAGCAGGGCGCAGCCACGCGGGAAATCGCGCAGAACGTCCAGCGCGTCGCCCATGGCACGCAGCAGGTCGCCGGCAACATCACCGAGGTCAATCGCGGTGCGACGGAGACCGGTGCAGCGTCAGGTCAGGTGCTGAATTCGGCGCAGACGCTGTCGGCGGAAAGCACGCGCCTGCGCGCGGAGCTCGATCGCTTCATGGAAAATATCCGGGCGGCGTAAGGCTCTCGTCCGTAGCCCGGATGGAGCGTAGCGCAATCCGGGATTCAGACGATCATACGGATGACGGCGGAGTTTTAATCGCTCCGCCGGTCCCCGGATTACGCTGGGCTCCATCCGGGCTACGGCGTCTTCAATCCCAACCCGCGCCGGCAATCCCCGGATTCGCATAGACGATGCCGCCATCCACGGCGAGCGTGGTGCCGACCACATAATCTCCCGCACGCGAGGCGAGATAGATCGCGGCGCCCGCCATGTCTTCGTCAGTGCCGATGCGGCCCGCGGGCACCTTCGTCGCCACTTCATCCGCATTGTCGCGCGCGGCCTTGTTCATGTCGGACTGGAACGGGCCGGGTGCGATGGCTGACACCACCACATGGTCCCTGATCAGCTTCGCAGCCATGCGCCGCGTCAGGTGGATCAGGCCGGATTTGCTCGCGGCATAGGAATAGGTCTCCAGCGGATTGACGAAGATGCCGTCGATGGAGGCGATATTGATCACCTTGGCGGGCTGTCTTGCCGAGCCTGCGGCGCGCAGCGGTTCAGCCAGCGCCTTGGTGAGGAAGAACGGCGCCTTGACGTTCAGTGTCATCACCTTGTCCCAGCCGCTCTCGGGAAATTCGTCGAATTCAGCGCCCCAGGCGGCGCCGGCATTGTTGACGAGGATGTCGAGCTTCGGCTCGCGCTTCGTGATCTCGGCGGCGAGCATGTCGATGCCGGTCATGGTGGAGATATCAATCGGCAAGGCGATGCATTCGCCGGCATAGGCATCGCTCAGCTCCTTCGCCGTCGCCTCGCAGGCGGCTGCCTTGCGCGCGGTGATATAGACCTTCGCCGCGCCCTGGCTGAGGAAGCCCGCGGCGATCATCCTGCCGATGCCGCGCGAGCCGCCGGTCACCAATGCGACGCGGCCCTTGAGCGAAAACAGATCCGTGAACATGACGCCTCCCGTTTGTTGTGTTTGTGCTGATCGTAGCGTGGATGGCGCGAAGCGCAAATCGGTGCAGTTGCGTAGGATGGGTTGAGCGGAGGCGCGATAGCGCCGGAGCGATACCCATCGCGGCTCGGTGCGTGTGGTGATGGGTATCGCTGCGCTCAACCCATCCTACGGCTGTGCTCCCGATTGCTCCAAATCAAAGCCGCCATCCTGCATCGGCGTAGGCTCCTCCTGCCGGATCGATCCGGCGGTCCGTTCGCCCGAAGGAGGCAGCCATGAAGGCCCATCAGATCATGACCCGCAATGTCGTCACCATCGCGCCGGATGCGTCGATCCATGACGCGGCGAAGCTGATGATCGATCATCATGTCAGCGGGCTGCCCGTGGTCGATGAGGACGGCAAGCTGATCGGCATTGTCACCGAGCGCGACTTCCTGCGCCGTCAGGAGCTCGGCACCGAGATCAAGCGTCCGCGCTGGCTCGAATTCTTGCGCGGGCCCGGCCGGCAGGCCGTCGACTTCGTGCGCGAAGCCGGGCGAAAAGTGCATGAGATCATGACGCCGACGGTCTATTCGGTGATCCCGGATGCCGAACTGGCCGATATCGTCGAGATCATGGAGCGGCATCGCATCAAGCGCGTGCCGGTGGTGCAGGGCGATCGCCTGGTCGGCATCGTCAGCCGGCATAATTTCGTCGCCGCCATCGCCGATGTCACACGCAACACCGCCGAGATCGGCACCAGCGACGCGCTGGTCCGCCGCCGTGTGCTGGCGGTGCTGCGATCCCGCGAATGGGTGCCGGCCGGGCTCGATGTGCGGGTGAAGGATGGCGTGGTCGACATCATCGGCTTCATCACCGACGAGAATGTGCGGCAGGCCATCGTGGTGGCGACGGAAAACGTCGCCGGCGTCTCCCGCGTGCGCGAGCATCTGTGCTGGGTCGATCCGATGTCAGGGACGTATTTTCCGCCGACGGATACGAAGCATGTGATGACGGGAGTTTGATGGGGATGCCGCCGGCGGCGGTGATGCACTCAGTGTCGTCCCGGCGAACGCCGGGATCCATACACACCGTCCGCAGTGTTATGACTCGAAGGCCGCGGCTTTCTTTGTCTGTTGATGAGACAGAGGCTATGGATCCCGGCGTTCGCCGGGATGACAGTGTTAGCCTTGCCCCACGCGCTGAAAACCGTTCCACATGGCGGTGGCGGCGCCGGAGGTCAGCACCGGCAGATAGCGCGTGTCCTGATAATTGCCGTTCAGCGACACGCGCGGCAGCGCCGTGAACTGGGTCGCATTCTCCGCGACGATCACGCCGGGCCGCGTGGTCACGGCGGTCTGGAAGCCGGCGGCTTGCGCCAGTGCGAACTCGCGACTGCCGGCTGCGGCGCGGTCACCATAGGGGTAGGCGAGATGCAATGCGGGCTTCTGCAGGGCCTGTTCGATATTGGCGCGGCTGGTGGCCAATTCATGGGTGGCCACGGCCTCGCTCTGCTGGGCGAGATTGCAATGGCTGAGCGTATGCGCGCCGATGGTCACCAGCGGATCGGCAGCGAACGGCTTCAGCTCGTCCCATGACAGGCAGAGTTCGCGGCTGATCGCTTCCTCGTCGATGCCGGCCTGTGTGCACAGGGCGCTCATCGCGCGGCGCAGGTCGTCCTCGCCGAGGCCGCGCAGCCAGCCATGCAGTCGGTCGAACGCCATGTCCTTTTCGGGCAGCGAGCTTGTGGCAAGGCGAACCATGGTGCCGTCGATGGGAGCGTCGAGTTTCTCGAGCTTCGCGATCACGCGCTCGAGGGCGATCCACCACAGCCGGCCGGTGCCGGACGCGAAATCGCTGGTGACGAAGACGGTGAACGGTGCGTCGAAATCCTGCATCGCCGGCAGCATGTGGTCGCGATTGTCGCGATAGCCGTCATCGCAGGTGAAGCAGGCGAAGCGGCGCGAAAAATCCTGCTCCTTGAGGCGGCGGCGCATCTCGTCCAGCGTCACGATATCGACATCGGTGGCGCGCAGATAGGCCAGGGTTGCACGCAGGAAGTCGGGGGTAATTTCGAGGTGGCGGTTCGGCTGGAACAGGCCGGCATGGGCGGGGCGGACGTGGTGCAACATGAAAATGGTGCCGACGCCGCCGAAAAAGGGTCGCAACACGCGATGCGCACCGCTGAAATAAAGTGCATCCAGGCCGGCACGAATGATCGTGTTACGAATCTGCTTCATCTTGTGACCCAGCACTTTGACGCGACCCACGGACATGATCAGAAACGGTTGAACAAAGCGTTATTCCAATACCAAAGGTGATGCCAGAGGCATGGCTTGGGCTTGGCCTTGATTTCAGTTTGACAGTCCCGCAAGGGTTTGTTTTCTCTCTGCTTCCATTCCGCGGGACATCGAATGCACGGTTTTTACAGGTGGAGCGCCAAATGGTGGCCTGGGCTTATTCCACTCGCCATTCTCTGGGTCGTTGCCGCCTGGTTTAGCACGCTCCCCCTTGAGGCAGAGTTGACGGCGCGAAGCACAGAGGCGCTGAAAAGCACTGTTCTTGATAAAACGCAGATCGCTACCGCCGGTCGTGACGTGCGCTTTGCCGCGGAGGCGTTCTCGGAAGAGGGGCGGCGCAGCGCGGTCGGCTCCGTCGAGGCCGTGCCGGGCGTGCGTCTGGTCAATGATGCGACGCGCCTGGTCGCCGAAGCCAAGCCCTTCGTCTGGGTCGCCGAGCGCGACAATGTGCGCGTGACCCTGTGGGGCACCACGCCGCTGCCGGCGAGCAAGGCGCGCATCGCCGAAGCCGCCAAGGCCGCGCTGGCGGGAACCGAAGTCTCCGACCGCACCGGCCTCAAGCGCGGCGCGCCGCCCCGTTTCGATGGCGCCGCTGTGCTGCTGCTCGATCAGGTTGCCAAGCTGAAAGAGGGCAAGGCGACCATCATGGACGCCACAGTGAGCATCACAGGCCAGGCGCGCGATCTCGGCGGCCGCGAAGCGATCGCAGCAGCGCTGAAGAACCTGCCGGAAGGTTTTACGGTGACCGCCAATGAGGTGAAGGCGCCGCCTTACGTCTTCCAGGCGAACAAGGATCCGGTGGCGAACACGCTGACCCTGAGCGGTTATGTGCCGGACAACAATGTCCATGCGGCACTGGTCGCCGCGGCCCAGCGCAAATTCACCAATGACAAGATCGTCGATAACCTGAAGGCCAGCATCGGCGCGCCCGGCAATTTCGCGCCGGCGGTGACATCGGCGCTGGGGGCGCTGTCGCGGCTGTCGACGGGATCGCTGGTGATCAATGATCGCGAAGTGAGACTGTCCGGCGATGCGCTTTATGATGCGGCTGCCGAACAGATCCGCGGCGGCCTCGCCAAGGAGCTGCCGCAGGGCTGGACGACCAAGGCGGAGGTGTCGGTGAAGCCGGCTGCGGCGCCGGTGGATGCCAGCGTGTGCCAGCAGCTGTTCAAGCAGAACCTGACCAAGGGCCGCATTCGCTTCGAGACGGCAAGCGCCAGCATCAATGCGGATTCGGCCGGGCTGCTCGACCGGCTGGTGGAAATCGCCATGCGCTGCCCGACGACCAAGTTCGACATCGTCGGCCATACGGATGGCGATGGCGATCCGGCGTTCAACCAGACCCTGTCGGAAAAGCGCGCGGCGGCGGTCGAGGACTATCTGATCAAGGCTGGTCTGTCCGGCGATCGTTTCGAAGCCATTGGCTACGGCGCCACCTTGCCGCTGGCGGCCAATGACACCGAAGACGGCAAGCTGCAGAATCGCCGGATTGAATTCGTGGTGAGGCCGAATCCATGACCACTATCGCGACGCTTCTCTGGGGCTGGCTGCTCGGCGCCTTCGTGATCGGCTTCTGCATGGGCTGGATTGCCGTGGTCTATCGCGGCCCGTCGGTGCCGCGGGTCTGGATCCAGCGGCTGTCCGTGCTCGCCATGATCATCATCGGCATTGCCGCGGCGAAACTGGTGCCTGGCCGTTTCGGCTATTGGCTCGATCTCGGCCTCGCGTTGCTCGGCTTCTATCTGGTCGGTTGCGCCATCGGCTCGTGGCTGCGCGACATCGTCGTGACGCGGCAGCAGGCGCGGTTTCGCTGACCATGGCGGATGTCGGCAAAGCGACGCTCGATCACTACCGGGCGTTTGGACGCTACAACCGATGGGCCAATGGCCGGCTCTATGAGGCGGCTGCCGCACTGGATGATGCCGATTACCGTGCCGACCGCGGCGTCTTCTTCAAGTCGCTGCATGGCACGCTCAACCACCTGCTGGTCACCGACCGCATCTGGCTGCAGCGTTTCACCGGCAGCGGCGATGCGCCGGGCCAGCTCGATGCCATCCTGCATGATGATTTCGCCGGCCTGCGCGTCGCGCGCGAAGCGGAGGATGCCCGCATCGTCGGTTTCATCGACGGCCTCGACGAAGACAGGCTGGCCGGCACCATCAAATATCGCCGGGTTTCGACGCCCGAGGAATTCGAGGAACCGCTGATGCCGATGCTGGCGCACTGGTTCAACCATCAGACCCATCATCGCGGCCAGGCCCACGCGATTTTGACCGGGATCACCGGCAAAGCGCCGGAATTGGATCTTCTGTTCTATCAGCGCCTTGCTGCCAAATCGGCGGTCTAGGGTCACGAAAACCTCACGGTGATATGTGAGACTTTCGCCGGACCGGCATTTTGACGCAGCGCTGCCGGGCCGCGTGGATGGTTTGTTAGGTCTCGCTTAATAGACTGAGCAGGCTCGCTTTTGTTCACGCATCCGGTTTCCGTTTCGCACCAAAACGCGCTACGAGGGTTGTGCTGGAAACGGCGTGGCGAACGTGATGAGGTAGCGGTTCCGCCGTGTTGCTTTGACAAGCGCGGGTTTGACGAAACTGGCCGACGTCCCAAGAACTGGGATCGCATTCGAGGTTGAGATGCTGGAAGCAATACGCAGGACGTCGACGTTTCTGCGCGAGAAGCAAATCCTGCACAAACTCGGTGTCCTCGCCAGTATCGCGGTGATCGCCGTCGCCTGCTACATGCTCTACCACAAGCTCCGTAACGTCGACACGGCGCGGGTTCTGAAGTTCATCGCCGAGACCGACCCGAAGCTCATCGTGCTGTCGGCGCTGTCGGTGACCGCGGCTTATTTCACGCTCACCTTCTATGACTGGTTCGCGGTCCGCACCATCGGCCGCAAGGATGTGCCCTACCGCATCAATGCGCTGGCGGCCTTCACCAGCTATTCCATCGGCCACAATGTCGGCGCGAGCGTCTTCACGGGCGGCGCGGTGCGCTACCGCATCTATTCGGCCTGGAATCTCTCGGCGGTCGATGTCGCCAAGATCGTGTTTCTCGCCGGCCTCACATTCTGGCTCGGCAATCTCGCAGTGCTCGGCATGGGCATCGCCTATCATCCGGAAGCCGCAAGCGCGATCAACCAGGTGCCGCCGGCGGTCAACCGCGTCCTCGCTTACGTCGTGCTCGCGGGCCTGGTCGGCTATGTGATCTGGGTGTGGATGAAGCCGCGCAGCGTGGGGCGTGGACCGTGGTCGGTGGTGCTGCCGGGCGGCCCGCTGACGCTCCTGCAGATCGTGATCGGCATCGTCGATCTCGGCTTCTGCGCGCTGGCGATGTATCTGCTGGTGCCGAACACTCCCGGGGTGGATTTCGTCACCGTCGCGGTGGTGTTCGTGGCGGCGACGCTGCTCGGCTTTGCCAGCCATTCGCCGGGTGGTCTCGGCGTGTTCGACGCGGCGATGCTTGTCGGCCTGGAGATGATGGACCAGGAGCAGCTGCTGGCCGGCATGCTGCTGTTTCGGGTGTTGTATTACCTTACGCCGTTCTTTATTTCAGTCATGTTACTGACGTTTCGCGAGCTTATTGTCAGCGCGCGATCAAAAAAAATGCAACCGGTCGCGAATGAAGCTTCGTCCAGTGTTGGACGGACGTTGAACGATCACGGCGGTCCAGCCGCCTAATCAACAGGCGCCCGCAGCGCATTGAAACGCTGCCGGAAAGAGACCTTGCCGAAAGAGAAATCGCCCGATGGCTATCGAAGCTTCCCCTCCGTCGATGTTCTCTCCCTGGCCGGATCGTCTGCGACATGCCGCGATCATCCTGCTCGTCGCCGCGCTGGCGCTGGCCACCCTGGTGTTTTTCGGTGAGTTGACGCCGTTGCGTGCGGTCATCGTGTTCGCCTGTATCGCCGGCGCTGCGCTGGTGCCCTGGCGCCTGCATGACAGTGACGCCGCGCGCGACGAGGCGCTGGTCAATCCGGTCGAACAGCCGGCGGTGCGCGCCGTGGTCGGCGGCATTCCGGACCCGGCGGTGCTGCTCGATCGCGCCGGCCGCGTGATTCATCTCAACGCTGCCGCAGAGCAGCTGGCGCCGGCGCTGCGCAAGGGCGAACTGGCGCAATTCGCGCTGCGTTCGCCGGAGATCATCAGCGCCTTGCGCGAGGCCATCGCCAATACCGAACCGCGCCGCACCTCCTATGTCGATCACGTGCCGGTCGATCGCTGGATGGATCTGATGATCACGCCGGTGTCCGTGCCGACCGCCTTCGGCGGCACTGACACCTGCATGCTGATGACGTTTCACGATCAGACGCCGATCCGCCGGGTCGAGGAAATGCGCGCGGATTTTATCGCCAATGCCAGCCATGAACTGCGTACGCCGCTGGCAACCTTGTCCGGCTTCATCGACACGCTGCAAGGACCGGCGAAGGACGACGCCAAGGCTCGGGAGCGCTTTCTCGGCATCATGCATACCCAGGCAAGCCGCATGGCGCGCCTGATCGACGATCTGTTGTCGCTGTCGCGGGTAGAATTGTCGGCGCATGTGCGGGCCGAAGCCTTGATCGACATTCTCCCAATCATCCGTCAGGTCGGCGACAGTCTCGAACTGCTGGCCACCGAGCGCGGCGTCAAGATCGAGATGCACCTGCCGGACGGCCCCGTGTTCGTCGCGGGCGACCGCGAAGAACTGCTGCGGCTGTTCGAGAACCTGATCGAGAACGCGCTGAAATATGGCGCATCGGGTGGGCGGGTCGAGGTGACCCTGGCGCCCGCATCCACCACCGATGGGGCTTCGGAAATCCGAGTCTCCGTGCGCGATTTCGGCCCCGGCATCGCGCCGGAACATCTGCCGCGGCTCACCGAGCGCTTTTACCGGGTGGATGTCGGTGACAGCCGGGCCCAGGGCGGAACCGGCCTTGGCCTGTCGCTGGTCAAGCACATCCTGAACCGTCACCGCGGACGGCTGCTGATCGAGAGCGTGCCCAAGAACGGCGCGACCTTCACGGCGGCATTTCCGCAGGCCAAGGTGGCTGGGAAAAGCGCGTAAGCGCGTTCTCCCTCCCCGGAGCGAAGCGAATGGGGAGGGTGGCGCGTAGCGCCGGGTGGGGTGCTTCCCCAAACTCCGTCCTTCCGTGGGATAGACCCCACCCCCGCCTAACGGCGGACCCTCCCCACTGCGCCGCTGCGCGGCTTGGGGGAGGGAGGCCAGCGGCCTCGGCGCGTTTCGTCAGCCGCCAAAATCTCAAAAATCTCCCCCTGCGACATGGCGTCACCACGCTGTTTTCGCGCTCCGGTGGCACGAAGCCGAATGATGGCGAAAAGGCGGATTCCTCCCATTGAAACATATTGTTAACCGCTGGAACCTGTGTTCCCGCGCTGCACAAGTTTTGTCATGAAAGCCCGCCGAAACCCCGATTACGCCGCGGATATCGGTATGTAAATCCGATAAACGATAACGTTATCAATGGCTTGTCGTAGTCATCCAACTGTCATCTGACTATCATAAAAGCTCAACCGACCGCACCTACATGGGCGGGGTGAGCGCTATCGGGCGCACAAGCGCATCGCTCACGACAAATTGGAGATACCCATGAAATTCCTCAAAGCGATCGTCGCTGCGGGCCTCGTGGCCGCGTCGACCTCGGCCTTCGCTGCCGACATCACCGGTGCCGGCGCGACCTTCCCGTTCCCGGTCTACTCGAAGTGGGCCGACGCCTATAAGAAGGAAACCGGCAACGGTCTGAACTACCAGTCGATCGGTTCGGGCGCCGGCATCAAGCAGATCCAGGCCAAGACCGTGACCTTCGGTGCCACCGACGCGCCGCTCAAGGCCGAGCAGCTCGAAAAGGACGGCCTGGTTCAGTGGCCGATGGTGATGGGCGCAATCGTTCCGGTCGTGAACCTCGAAGGCATCAAGTCGGGCGAGCTCGTCCTCTCGGGCGAACTGCTGGCCGACATCTATCTCGGCAAGGTCAACAAGTGGGACGACGCCGCGATCGCCAAGCTGAACCCGAAGCTGAAGCTGCCGTCGGCTGCCATCACCGTGGTTCGTCGTTCGGACGGTTCGGGCACCACCTTCAACTTCACCGACTATCTCTCCAAGGCCTCGGCTGACTGGAAGACCAAGGTCGGCACCGGTACCGCTGTCGAGTGGCCGGTTGGCGTTGGCGCCAAGGGCAATGAAGGCGTCGCCGGCAATGTCGGTCAGACCAAGAATGCCATCGGTTACGTCGAATACGCCTACGCCAAGCAGAACAAGCTGACCTCGACCGGCATGATCAACAAGGCCGGTAAGCCGGTGCAGCCGACCATCGCTGCCTTCCAGGCCGCTGCTGCCAACGCCGACTGGGCCAAGGCTCCGGGTTACTACGTGATCCTGACCGACCAGCCGGGCGAAGCTTCGTGGCCGATCACCGCTGCGACCTTCATCCTCATGCACAAGACCCCGACCGACAAGGCGGCGTCGGCTGAAGCGATCAAGTTCTTCAAGTGGTCGTTCGAAAAGGGCGGCAAGGCTGCTGAAGAGCTCGACTACATCCCGATGCCGGACTCGGTCGTCAAGCTGATCGAGAAGACCTGGTCTTCGGACATCAAGAGCTAAGCTTCAGCTCTTGCGCGGAGGAGAGGGGCATCTCTCCTCCGCTTCTTTCTGATTGATTTTTCTTTTCTTTTTGAACTTCGCGCCCTGGCAGGCCCATTCAGGGTGTCGTGTTTCGGGTATCAGGTAACAACACAGGGGACTGGGCGTGGCAGATATGGCCGTACAGAGCTCTTCGATGGACGCCGCTGGACCGTATGACCGCGCCAAGGCGCTCAACGCATTCAAGACCGGCGACCAGGTTTTCTACTGGCTGACGCGCATCTCGGCGCTGTCGGTGCTCTTCATTCTCGGCGGCATCATCCTGTCGCTGATCGCCGGTGCGTGGCCGGCGCTGAAGGAGTTCGGCTTCTCCTTCCTGTTCACGCAGCGTTGGGCGCCGTCGGCTGAACCGCCGGTGCTCGGTGCGCTCGGCCCGATCTACGGCACGCTCGTCACCTCGCTGATCGCCATGTCGATCGCCATTCCGGTCGGTATCGGCATCGCGATCTTCCTCACCGAACTGTGCCCGAACTGGCTGCGCCGCCCGATCGGCATGGCGGTGGAGCTGCTCGCCGGCATCCCCTCGATCATCTACGGCATGTGGGGCTTCTTCGTGCTCGGCCCGTTCCTGGCCAACCACTTCCAGCCGTTCCTGATTGCCACCTTCGAAGGCGTGCCGGTGCTCGGCACCATCTTCGCCGGTCCGCCGTCCTATCTGTCGCTGTTCAACGCCTCGCTGATCCTCGCGATCATGGTGCTGCCCTTCATCACGGCGATCTCGGTCGACGTGTTCAAGACGGTGCCCCCGGTGCTGAAGGAAGCGGCTTACGGCGTCGGCTGCACCACCTGGGAAGTCGTTCGCAACGTCGTCATTCCCTACACCCGCGTCGGTGTGATCGGTGGCGTCATGCTGGCCCTCGGCCGCGCGCTCGGCGAAACGATGGCGGTGACCTTCATCATCGGCAACTCGTTCCGCATCACCGGCTCGATCTTCGGTCCGGGCACCACGATCTCGGCGGCGATCGCATCGGAATTCGCTGAATCCGACGGCCTGCATCAGTCCGGCCTGATCCTGCTCGGCCTGCTGCTGTTCGTGCTCACCTTCCTGGTGCTGTCGGCTGCCCGCCTGATGCTGCTGCGCCTCGAAAAGAAGGCAGGGAAGTAAGTCATGACAACGATGAACCCGATTTACGTCTCGCGCCGCCGCAACGACAAGATCGTCCGCGGCCTGTGCATGGGTGCCGCGATCTTCGGCGTCACCTGGCTCGCGCTGATCCTGTTCACGCTGTTCTACAACGGTCTCGCCGGCCTCAGCGTGCAGATCTTCACCCAGAACACGCCGCCGCCCGGCTCCACCGAAGGCGGTCTGCTCAATGCCATCGTCGGTTCGGTCATCATGACCGTGATCGGCGTCGGCATCGGTGCGCCGCTCGGCCTGCTCGCCGGCACCTATCTGGCGGAATACGGCAAGCACGACAAACTCACCTCGGTGATCCGCTTCATCAACGACGTGCTGCTGTCGGCGCCCTCGATCATCATCGGCCTGTTCGTTTACGGTGCGGTGGTTGTTCCGATGGGTGGCTTCTCGGCCTTCGCCGGTTCGCTGGCGCTCGCCGTGATCGTCATCCCGGTGGTCGTCCGCACCACGGAAGACATGCTCGGCCTGGTGCCGAACCCGCTGCGTGAAGCGGCTTCGGCGCTCGGTCTGCCGCGCTCGCTGGTGATCAAGCGGATCGCCTATCGTGCGGCGCGTGCCGGTCTCATCACCGGCGTGCTGCTGGCGACCGCCCGTGTCGCCGGTGAAACCGCGCCGCTGCTGTTCACCGCACTGAGCAACCAGTTCTTCAGCCTGGACCTCGGCAAGACGATGGCCAACCTCCCGGTCACCATCAACAACTTCGTCCAGAGCCCCTACGAATACTGGAAGCAGCTCGCCTGGAGCGGCGCGCTGATCATCACCCTGACCGTCCTTGCCCTGAACATTGGCGCGCGCATTCTCGGCGCCGAGAGGAAAGCAAAATGAGTGATCTCTCTGTGTCCGCCGCCAATCCCAGCGTCTCGATGCCGCCGTCCATGGTGCAGGGCGATGCCCGTCCCAAGGTCAGCGTCCGCGATCTGAACTTCTACTACGGCGAACACCACGCCCTGAAGAAGATCAACCTGAACCTCGCCACCAACCGCGTGACCGCCTTCATCGGTCCGTCGGGCTGCGGCAAGTCCACGCTGCTGCGCATCTTCAACCGCATGTATGACCTCTATCCGGGTCAGCGCGCGGAAGGTCAGGTCATGCTCGACAGCCAGAACATTCTGGACCCGAAGCTGGACCTCAATCTGCTGCGTGCCCGTATCGGCATGGTATTCCAGAAGCCGACCCCGTTCCCGATGACGATCTATGAAAACATCGCCTTCGGCATCCGCCTCTACGAGAAGATCTCCAAGGCGGAGATGGACGTGCGCGTCGAGAAGGCGCTGCGTGGCGGTGCACTGTGGAACGAGGTCAAGGACAAGCTCAACGCTTCGGGCCTGTCGCTCTCGGGCGGCCAGCAGCAGCGTTTGTGCATCGCGCGCACCATCGCCGTGCGCCCGGAAGTGATCCTGTTCGACGAGCCCTGCTCGGCGCTCGATCCGATCTCGACTGCCAAGGTCGAGGAGCTGATCGACGAATTGAAGGATCAGTACACGATCGCCATCGTGACCCACAACATGCAGCAGGCCGCGCGTGTCTCCGACACCACCGCCTTCATGTATCTCGGCGAACTGGTCGAATTCGACCAGACCAACAAGATTTTCACCTCGCCGAGCGACCGCCGCACCCAGGATTACATCACCGGCCGTTTCGGCTGACGCGACCAGGTCGCAAGAGGATTGACCTATGGCTTTTGAACACACGACCAAGGCCTTCGACGACGATCTTCAGGAACTCACCCGTCTCGTCGCCGAGATGGGCGGCCTGGCCGAGCGCCAGATCGCAGAGTCCGTCGACGCCCTGATCCGCCGCGACGTCGCCCTCGGCGCCCGCGTGGTGGCTGCCGACGCTGAAATCGACAACCTGCAGCGGTTGATCGAAGAACGCGCCGTCCTCACCATCGCCAAGCGCCAGCCGATGGCTGTCGACCTGCGCGAGATCGTCGGCGCGCTCCGCGTCGCCACCGATCTCGAGCGTATCGGCGATCTCTCCAAGAACATCGGCAAGCGCGTCAATGCGCTGGACAGCGACTTCCACCCGCTGAAGCTGATCCGCGGCCTCGAACACATGACCGATCTGGTGAACACCCAGGTCAAGGCCGTGCTCGACGCCTATGCCGCGCATGACCTGCCGGCGGCGATGAATGTGTGGAAGAGCGACGAGGAAATCGACTCGATCTGCACCTCGCTGTTCCGCGAACTCCTGACCTATATGATGGAAGATCCGCGTAACATCTCGTTCTGTATCCATCTGATGTTCTGCGCCAAGAACATCGAACGGATCGGCGATCACGCGACCAATATCGCCGAGACCGTGTTCTACATGATCGAAGGTCAGCAGATGGTCGACAAGCGCCCGAAGGGCGACATGACCAACTTCGCGACTCCGGTGAGCTGAGGCTCGTAGTTACGAGCCGAGCTCGCCCGCGGCGAGCCACGCTCGCCGCGACGTCCTTGAACGACAGATAGGAAGCTAGCCATATGAACGCGCGCATTCTGGTAGTGGAAGACGAGGAAGCTCTGACCACGCTGCTGCGCTACAATCTCGACGCCGAAGGTTACGACGTCGAGACGGTTGCCCGCGGCGACGATGCCGACACCCGCCTGAAAGAGCGCGTGCCGGACCTCGTGGTCCTCGACTGGATGTTGCCCGGCCTGTCCGGCATCGAACTGTGCCGTCGCCTCCGTGCGCGGCCGGAGACCAAGGCGCTGCCGATCATCATGCTCACCGCCCGCGGTGAGGAGAGTGAGCGCGTGC
>NZ_JBIISY010000134.1:0-16286 GCF_044340795.1 Tardiphaga sp. | reverse complement strand
ATAATGAAGCAGCGGCGCGGCAATGGCCGGCCGCTGCTTCGTTTCTGATTGGGCGAAAGAGCGTCATTACGCAACCGGCACACCGCGTTTGCCAATCAGATAGAAGCCGAGCGAGCCGGACCTCAGTTTCGTAGCGCCGCTCCAATTCGGCGATGGCTGGCCAATTATCTCAAAACCCGATCGGAGGCCGGTTGCTCTCCTGCACGCACCTGACGCGCAAGTTGGGCGAAGCCAAGCGGCTGGAACGTCTTGGGTGGGACGGGAAGCCGGCTCAATCGACCCGGGGTGTCCAAAGGTTTCGGAAATCTGCCGTTCGGGCCGATTACTTGCTGTCTTCTACCCTTGGCCAAGACGAGGGCAGGCCGGAAATGACGTTTGTCGCAAAACTGTAGCATCACGCATCTACTGCTCGCCAGGAAACTGCACTGCGAAGAAATCGGGCAGCGACTGCCGGCGATATGTTTCGAGGTTGAGTATGTCGATCGCGGGGGACCGCATCCCCGGGACGGGTAAGTGGCGGTCAGCCAGAGTTAGCAAGCCGATACCAAGTGATGCGTACGGGCCAGACAATTACTGATCAGTGGTCGGCAGCCAGTCTCCCGGCGCGCGCATCCGTGGTGGATCGCTTCCGGAAATGCGCGTTCAACATGACCCTTTCGATCGCGATGGTCATCGTGACGGTCTCGGCCATCGCGGCGAAAGATGACGCCGGTCAATTGGCCCCCATGCGCTTCAACATTCCCGGACAGCCACTGGCGTCGGCGCTTCAGGCATATAGCCGGGTAACCGGCGTACAGCTTCTCTACGAAAGCGGAGCGACCGGAGATCGCTCGTCGCCCCCCATCGAAGGTGAGTTCACCCGGGACGGGGCGCTGCGGATGCTCATCGCCGATACCGATTTGGTGATCCGGTATACGCGCGCGAATTCGATCACGCTGGTGCGGGCATCATCCGATCCGGACGCGCCGCCGGACGCCGTGTTCGGTGGGCAGGCGGATCTTGCGCTGGATACGTTGCTGGTGCGCAGGACGCGGCCGAGCAGTGACCCATCGCAGCTGCGGGCCTATAGCGGCATCATCCAGTCCGATATCCAGCATGCCCTGCGCAAGGATGTAAAGACACGTAACGGCACATACAGTGCGGGCATCAAGCTTTGGATCGACAATCCGCGAACCGTCCGCAAGACTGAGTTGTTTCGGTCCTCCGGCGATCAGGAGCGCGACGAGACCATCGCGCGGGTGCTTGACGGAATGCAGGTGAGCCAGGCTCCGCCGGCCAACACGCCACAGCCGGTCATGGTCATGATTACGGTTCGATAGTCATGGCGGACAGAGGTTCATCCGAGACCTGGAAGGCAGGTTTTGATCCGGGATCGGGCGCCGATCTGGCTCCGTACGGCGAAACGACGTCCGGCACCTGGCGCTGGCTTGTCGGCACTGCGGTGTTGGTACCCGTTCTTCTGCTGGCAGGCGTTTATTGGCTGCATCAGATGCCGGTCGGTCCGCTGGCGCGGCAGGGCAGCTCCACCATCCAGGTTGAATTGATAGCGACCCCGGCACCGACAGCCGAGTTCAAACAGGCGTCGGTGCAACCCAATCCGCCGATTGTCGATTTCCAGACGGAAGCCAGGATTTCGGAGCAGAGCGTTGCGCCGGTGGAGCAGGAGATCGCACCGCCACAACCCGTGCTCCGGCCCCAGCCTGCGGCCATTCCCGAGCAGAAACCTGCCGGTGGCGGTCAGCGCCAGGCGATCTCTGCAGGAGCCGCGTCACGTTTTCAGCAACAGCTGTTTACGCATATCGAGCGTTATCAACGTCATCCAGGTGCGAGCGGAACGGTTCTTGTGCTTTTCGCCATGCGCCGCGATGGGACATTGGTCAGGCTGGACGTCAAGTCCAGCTCGGGACGACCATTGCTCGATCAGGAGGCGATTGAAACGATCCGGCGTGCACAACCGCTCCCACGCATTCCCGCCGATATGCCGGACCTCATCACCGTTCTGCTACCTGTGGCATTCGACGCACGGTGAATAAATCCGTGCTGGCGTACGCGGCGGCTAGCAGTTTCGTAATCAATCTGTCATGAGCGAACGGTAACACGCTGCCTGCTGAGGTAGTAACGCAGGCGTGCACAAGGACGGAAAGCGTTGACTGGGCTAAATCGTACAACGTTGCGCGATGTCCTTGCGGCCGACTACACCGGCCTTTTCAAACGTTTGACGCGACGGCTCGGTTCTTCGGAGCTGGCAGGCGACGCTTTGCAGGAAACTTTTTTGCGGGTCGAACGAATGTCGAGTGCCCCCGCTATTAATAGTCCGAAGGACTATTTGTTCCGCATCGCTCTGAATGTGGCAACGGACCGTCGGCGTGTCGAGAAGCGTCATCTCAGCCTGGACGCGGTCGATGCATTGCTCGATATCCCGGATGACGCGCCGGATGCAGCCGCTGTCGTTGAGGGCCGTCAGGACATCGAAGCCCTTGATCGCGCGTTGGCTGAACTGCCGGCCCGCGCGCGTCAGGTCTTCATGGCTGCCGTGGTCAAAAAACTGCCGGACCACGAGATCGCCGCGCAGCTCAATGTCAGCATCAGGACGGTTGAAATCGATCTGCGCAACGCGCTGAAACACTGCGCGCAGCGGCTCGATCGCACCTTGATCCGGCGAACCGGTGGCCCACGTCCGCGCTAGCTGACAGGACGCGTCCTCTTCGTTGTCGGCTCCGAACGGGCTGGCTTTCCTCCACACCTTGCTCTTGAAGCTGGCCCGAAACTATCGGGACAGAAAAATCTGTGTCATTAAGCGACGATTCGGCTGCGGGATAGCGTGGTCTCAACCGTCTAGTGTTCTAGAAGGTATTGTCATCCATTTCGATTCATCAGCTCAAAAGCCTCGCGACATCAATGATCCGCATCACGTTCAAGATCCGGTCTTTTGCCGTCCCCGTGGGGTCGGTTGCCGTGTCGAGCGAGTCCCACAGGTTATGTCAGCGTGACTGAGCCGGGCGACGATAGCGGTTTGCTCAATCAAGCCATCGATTGGGTTGCATTGCTGCGCTCGGGGCGCGCGACGACAGACGATGCTGAACAGTTGCAGCGTTGGCGCGCGCAGGATCCGGCGCATGAGGCGGCGTTCCGGCAGGCTGCGCGTTTGTATCGTGATCTCGGGGCGATGGGGGCCGACCTGGAGCGCCGAAAGGTGAGGCGGTTCGTTCCCCGTCATGTGGTTACGCGGCGAGCGTTGATCGGCGGCGCGCTGGCGGCGTCGGTTGCGGGCTATATGGTGGTCAAGCCGCCGCTGGAAATGTGGCCGTCGCTGGCTGAAATGTCGGCCGACTATCGCACGGCAAAGGGCGAGCAGCTCGATGTCGCATTAGCCGACAACGTGTCTTTAAAGCTCAACACGCAGACCAGCGTGGCGGTGCGGGGCAGCGGCCCCAATCCGCGTATCGAATTGATATCGGGCGAGGCGGCGATCACATCGCAGCGGCCGACGGTTGAGCCATTGGTGGTCATCGCGGCCAATGGCCAGATTGCGGCTTCGGCGGGCGAGGTGAATATCCGTTGTATCGACGGCGTGGTGCTCGCCACATGTATCCAGGGATCGATCACCGTGACCCATGGCGGGCGCAGTGTCGAACTGACGGGGGGGCAGCAAATTGCCTACTCTGCGTCCGAGGCGCTCGGTGCGCCGGCGCCAATTCTCGATCCGTCCATACTCTCGGCCTGGCGTGAGAAGCTGTTGATCTTCAAGGACAAGCCGCTGGCAACCGTGGTCAGCGAGATCAACCGGTATCGTCCCGGCAAGATTGTCGTGACCAACTCCGATCTTGGTCAGCGGCTCGTCAACGGCACCTTCCATACCGACAAGCTCGACGACTTCGTTGCGCAGGTGCGCCAGCTCTATGCTGTGAAGGTGCGGGCACTGCCCGGCGGCGTCGTTCTGCTCAGCTGATCTTTTAGCACTGATATCAATCGATGCCAGCGTTCCCCCGGCTGGTCGGGCGGCGCTTTCCGATTTTGCGCGGCCAGATGATTCCGTCCGCACGTTTTTCTTAATTTTCTTTTGCGGGTTGGAAGTAGCCCAAACGTCTTCAAGACATAGGGACCTGATTGCGAGCGCGCGGCTCGCTCTCGGTGTGCCCTCTTATGGGCTTGATACATGCTTGTTCTTCTTCGAGACGATGTCGGCGCGAAACTGCCGAAGTGGCGGCTTTTGCAATCCTCGGCGCCGGCAGTCCTGATGCTTGCAAGCATCGGCGCATTCGATGGCGCTTCTCATTCGGCTATCGCTGCGCCGAGCCGGCAGGCTGAAGCGAAATCCGCGAAGGCGGCAGGTGACAAGCCTGCCGCGGAAGCTGCGCCAGCCGCACCGCTGCAGCGTTTCGATATCGACGACTTCGCCGTGCAGGGCGCTGACAAGCTGCCTCAGGTCGATGTCGAGGAAGCGATCTATCCTTTCCTCGGTCCCGGTCGTACGGCTGACGATGTCGAAAAAGCCCGTGCCGCGCTCGAAAAGGCCTATCACGACAAGGGATTCCAGACCGTCAGTGTGGCGGTCCCGCAGCAGAATGCGCTCACCGGTCGGGTGATCCTCAAGGTCACCGAGATGAAGGTCGGTCAGTTGCGCGTGAAAAATTCGCGCTATTTTGACATCGCCAAAGTCAAGGAGAATGCGCCGTCGCTGAAGCCGGGCACGGTGCCCAACTTCAATGCGGTGACGAAGGACATTGTCGGTCTCAATCAGTGGCCGGATCGGCGCGTGACACCGGCGCTGCGTGCAGGCGTTACGCCAGGGACCGTCGACGTCGACCTGAATGTCGAGGACAAGGCGCCGTTCCACGGCAGCCTCGAACTCAATAACCGTCGCTCGCCGAATACGACCGGCTCGCGCCTCATCGGCACGGCACGCTATGACAATCTGTGGCAGCTCGGTCATTCGTTCAGCTTCACCTATCAGGTGGCGCCGGAAAATCCGAACGATGCAGAAGTTTTCTCGGGCTCATATCTCGCCCGCTTCGAGAATATCGATTGGCTCACTGCACTCGTTTACGGCGTCAAGTCGAGCAGTGACGTCGCCACTGTCGGCGGCATGAATGTGGTTGGTCCAGGCGAGATCATTGGCGCCCGTGCTGTGATGACGCTGCCGGCCCGCGAGAACTTCTTCCATACCCTGTCCGCGGGCATGGACTACAAGCATTTCGACCAAACCATGCGGGACCTGAGCGGCAATGGCTTCGGCACGCCGATCACCTATTTCCCGGCGGTTGCCAGCTATGGCGCGACCTTCCAGGGCGAAAAATCGCTGACCCAACTCAACGCCTCGATCACCGCAGCGATGCGACCGGCGGGCGACGACTGGCGCGCCTTCGACAACAAGCGCGCCTGGGCATCCGGCAGCTTCACGCATCTGAATGTCGATCTCGCGCATACGCATGAGCTGCCGGAAGGCTTCCAGTTCTGGACCAAGGTGGCGGCGCAGGTGTCTGATGGCCCGCAGGTTTCGAGCGAACAGTTCAGCATTGGCGGCATGGATACCGTCCGCGGCTATCTGGAATCCGAAGTGCTCGGCGATGACGGTATCGTCGGCAATATCGAGATCCGCTCTCCTGATGTCGGCAGCATG
Organism: Tardiphaga sp.; assembly: GCF_044340795.1. Taxonomy (GTDB): domain Bacteria; phylum Pseudomonadota; class Alphaproteobacteria; order Rhizobiales; family Xanthobacteraceae; genus Tardiphaga. The sequence goes on along the minus strand of NZ_JBIISY010000134.1, from coordinate 10,666 downwards.
CTGCAGAAGGAGATCAAGGACGAGACGGGGCAGGGCGCACTGCGCTTCACGACCTGGAATGAATGGCGCTTCTTCGGCTTCGTCGACGCGGGTCACGTCCGTGTGCAGCGGCCTTTGCCTGAGCAGCAGACGCGCTTCGATGTCTGGAGCTATGGCGCCGGCACCCGCTTCAAGGTCTTCGACAATTTCAACGGCGTGATTGCGTACTCGGTGCCGATGATCAGTCAAGCATACACGCATGCCAATACCGGGCGCGTGAACTTCCGTATCTGGGGTGAATTCTGATGACGATGGGGAGCGGTCGCATGACCAAGGGCGGTTCGAGCCTGCGCCGGCAAATGAAGAACGCGGCTGCGGGGCTCGCGCTCGGCTTCGCGGCAGCAATGACACTGTTTCCGGCCACGGCAAATGCCTGGTGGAACGACGAGTGGCAGCTGCGCAAGAAGATCAATATCGACACCAGCGCGACCGGTGCCAACATCACCGATCCGATCGGCACGGTCCCGGTCCTGGTGCGTCTGCATTCCGGCAATTTCCGTTTCAGCCTTGCGAAGGATGACGGCAGCGATCTGCGTTTTGTCGCCACCGACGACAAGACGCCGTTGAAGCATCATGTCGAGAAGTGGGACTCGCTGCTCGGCGAAGCGCTGGTCTGGGTTTCGGTGCCGAATGTGGCCCCGGGCGCCAAGTCGGACTTCTGGATCTATTACGGCAACAAGAAAGCCGCGGCGACCAACGACGCCAAGGGCACTTATGACGCCGACACCGCGCTGGTCTATCACTTCAATGAGCGCGGCACGCCGGCCATCGACTCGTCGGTCTGGGCCAACAATGCGCAGAGTGTTGGCCAGCCAGCCGACGGCTCGCTGATTGGTGGCGGTCTTCGCCTCGATGGCCGCAACATCGTTACGCTGCCGGCCTCGCCGTCGCTCGGCACCGCAGACAGCGCGCCGTTCACCCTGTCGGTCTGGATCAAGCCGGGTGCCGTGCAGCCGAATTCGGCGCTGTACAGCCGCCGCGATGGCGCCAATGGCGTGGTCATTGGTCTCGACAATGGCTCTCCCTTCGTCGAGGTGAGCAATGCCGCCGGCACCCAGCGCAGCGGCGCTGGCGCACCGGTCGCCGCCAATTCCTGGAACCACCTCGCGGTCATCGCCGCCAGCGGCACTGTCACCGTCTATCTGAATGGGGCGCCTTACGCGACCCTGAACGCCTCGCTCCCCGCCTTGACCGGCGTGGCGCGCCTGGGCGGCGATGCCCCGCCGCCCGCGGCCGCTGCCCCCGCAGCGCCTGCGGCTGATGCCGCAGCTCCTGCCGCCGACGGAACCGCCCCCGCTGCTGAAGCGGCTCCAGCCCCTGTGGCCGTTGCAGCGATGGCTGGTTTCGTCGGCGACATCGACGAACTGCAGATCTCCAAGATCGCGCGTTCGCCGGGCTTCATCAAATTCGCCTCGGTCGAGCAGGGCACCGAGCCTGCCAAGTTGATCGCTTTCAGCAACGACGAGGAGACTGCCAGCTGGATGTCCGGGCATTTTGCCATCATCCTGAAGGCCGTGACCATCGACGGCTGGATCGTGATCGCGTTGCTGATCGTCATGGCTGTTGCCAGCTGGATCGTCACCTATGACCGCGTCAGCTACATGAAGCGTCAGGCCAAGGCCAATGACCGCTTCATGAAGAGCTTCCGCCAGCTCGCTGACAACCTGACCGCGCTCGATCGCGGTGAAGTGGACGAGAATGCCGCCGTGCTCGGTAGTAAACTGGGCGAAGAAGAGGCGCAGATGGTCCGCGCATCCTCGTTGTACCGCATCTACCACGTTGGTGCGGAGCAGATCAGCAACCGCTTCGCCAACACCGACATGATCCGCCTGAACGGTGCATCGATCTCGGCCATCCGCGCGGCGCTCGACAGCATGTTCGTCAAGGAAAGCCAGCGCCTCAACAAGCTGATGGTGGTGCTCACCATCTCGATCTCGGGTGGTCCGTTTCTCGGCCTGCTGGGCACTGTGGTCGGCGTCATGATCACCTTTGCGGCGATCGCGGAAAGCGGCGACGTCAACGTCAACGCCATCGCACCGGGCATCGCGGCGGCGCTCGTCGCCACCATCGCTGGCCTGTTCGTCGCTATCCCTGCACTGTTCGCCTACAACTATCTGGTGACGCGTATCGGCGAACTCACCTCCGACATGCAGGTCTTCATCGACGAATTCGTGACCAAAATGGCCGAGTTCTACTCGAATGAGCCGATCGTCGATCATCGCCAGGCGGCGGAGTAAGCGTCGATGCAGCTCCAGAGCAAGGGCAAGCCGTACGACGACATCAACATCACGCCGATGTTGGACCTCGCCTACGTGCTGCTGATCATTTTCATCGTGATGACGACGGCGACGGTGCAGGGGCAGAAGGTCAATCTGCCCAAAGCGTCCGCCGCCCCGAGCCTCGCAACGCCCACCACGAAGGCGATCACCGTCTCCAACGACGGCAAGCTCTTCCTCGACACCATTCCGGTGACGCTGCCCGAACTTGAGCAGCGTCTCATTCAACAGAAGGCGCTGACGCCGGAATTCCCCGTGGTCCTGCGCGGCGACGCGCAGACCCAGTACCAGAGCGTCATGGACGTCCTCGATCTGCTCGGCCGCATCGGCCTGTCGCAGGTCGGCCTCGCCACCAAGCCACTTGTGAAGTAACGCCGTGATGCAGACCGCCAGCCATATCGACGACCACACCAAGGGCGCTTTCGCGACCCTTTGGGCGTGGCTGCGTCGCGGTGCGTCCAAGGTCGCCGCGGAGCCCGCGTTGCTGGACACTGCAGAGCTGTCTGCGACGGATTCCGGTCGCGATCAGCAGCCCGGCATCGTTCTGCCGTTCCCGTTGCGCGGCGAGGCGCTGTTGGTTCGGCTGACGGAACTGCTGCGACGCCGCGTCGCTGAACTGGTACCGCAATGCGAGCGCCTGTCGCTCGTGCTGTCACATCACCCGGCGCTTCGCCTGTCGATCGACGAAAGCGCATTCATCGAATTCGATGCACCGAGTGCCGAGTTCAATCTGGTGATCGAGGCGCCAAGCGGCACGCGGATGATCATCCAGACGACGGATTTCGACGCAGTGGTGAAGTTCGTTCTGCAATATGTCGTCGAGAAGCTGTCCGACGATGCCGTGCTGGAGGCTGCATCGTGAAGAAGCCGTCCGATCAATTTGCGGACACCGAAGCCTCCGGCAATCGCGGTGCCTATCTGCGCTATGGCGCGGTGGTTGCTGTCGTCATGCTGCTGTTCGCAGGTGGCTGGTTCCTGGTCATGAGCGGCAGCGACATGCCGGCGCCGAAGCAGGTGCGCGAGCTGACCGTCGTCAACATCGTTCCACCACCGCCTCCGCCACCGCCGCCCGAGCAGAAAATGATCGAGCAGACCAAGGTGACCGAAGAACCGAAGATGGTCGAGCAGGAGCGGATAGAGGAGAAGCCGGTCGAGAAGCCGGCGGACGATCCTGCGAAGGACGCCAAGAGCGAGGAGCCGCCGGGACCGCTGGCCCTCGATGCGCCGGCGACCGGGCCGGGCGACGCCTTCAATCTCGGCAGCAAGGTTGGCGGCAGCCCTTATGGCGGCCGTGGCGGCGGCGGCAGCCGCTGGGGCTGGTACGCCTCGATCGTGCAGACCCAGATCGAAGCGGCGATCCGCGCCAATGAGCGCACCAAGAATGCGGTGATGCAACTGCAGTTCCGCATCTGGGCCGACAATACCGGTCGCATCAGCCGCGTCGAGCTCGTCAATTCGAGCGGCAGCGCTGAGGTCGATGCCGCCATTCGCAACGACGTCATCGGTCGTCTGACGCTGCGGGAGCCGCCGCCGAACGACATGCCGATGCCCATCAATGTCCGGGCGACCGGACGCAAGCCAACCTAATTCTTCGCGGGGCCGGGGGATGGCCACGCAAGCATCACTTCGACTAGCAGGGGACTTGATCCGATGTTCGACAGAAAGACCGATACCGCCCGGCGCGTGCTGCCGCTCGCAGTATCGATGTGCGCACTCACTCTCGCGATGCCGGCCGTGGCGCAGGATAGCGAAGGTCGTGCGTCTTCCAAGCGTCCCCAAGTGTCGCGTGCGAAGCCGGTTGCGCCGAATTCGACCACCAGCCTGGTCAATCTGCTGATCAAGCAGGGCGTGATCACGGAAGAGCAGGGCACCGGCCTCATCAAGCAGGCGGAAGACGAAGCCTATGTGCAGCGTGAAGCTGCCAAGGGCGCGTCGGCGCGTGCGGAAGAGGCCGCGAAGACCGCGACCGCAGCGGCAGCGGCTGCATCGCCTCCGGGCACAAAGCACGTCACCTATGTGCCGGAGATCGTGAAGCGTCAGCTGCGCGACGAGATCAAGCGCGAGGTGATGGCGAAGGCGCATAGTGAGAACTGGGCGTCGCCGGGCAAGTATCCGGAATGGGCTCAGCGTATCCGCTTCCACGGTGACATGCGCGCGCGCTACGAAGGTCAGTTCTTCCCGACCGGCAATGATCCGCGCCTGGTCAATTTCAACTCGATCAATACGGGGAACCCGTATGATCTGTCGGACGCGACCAATCCGTATTTCGCACCAACACTCAATACCAGCCAGGACCGCGACCGCGCCCGGCTTCGTCTTCGCCTCGGCGCCGACATTGATATCGCAGACAGCGTTCTGGCCGGCTTCCGCTTCGCCACCGGTGACAGCAATTCGCCGGTGTCTCTGAACCAGACCATGGGCGCCAGCGGCGGCAATTTCTCAAAGTACTCCCTATGGCTCGATCGGGCCTACATGCGCTACCAACCCTCGAGCGATTTCAGCTTCTCGGTCGGCCGCTTCGACAATCCGTTCTGGTCGCCAACGGACCTGGTCTGGCACCGGGACCTCGGCTTCGACGGTTTCGTTGCCCAGCTGAAGCATGAAGTCGCCCCCGGCGTTACGCCATTCATCGTCGCTGGTGCGTTCCCGACCTTCAACAGCGATCTGAATGTCGGGTACAATATCGATCAGAACCTGAATGAGAATGGTCTGCCCGGCAAGTTCCCGAGCAACGACAAGTGGATGTATGGCGTTCAGGCCGGCGTTGGCGTGAAGTTTGACCCGCAGTCGAGCTTCCGCCTCGGTGTGGCCTATTACGACTTCACCAACACGCAGGGCCGCGGATCGACGCCTTGCTACGTGTTCGGTACGGCGGATGTCTGCGACACCGATCGACGCGCCCGTCCTTCGCACAGAAGGGAAACACCTACCGGACCCTGCGTAACATCCTGCCGGATCCGTCTCTCGCGAACCCCGCTCTGCAGCCGGCCTATCAGTATTTCGGCCTCGCCAGTCAGTTCCGTCCCGTGGTCGTGAGCGGTCAGGTCGATCTCGGCGACTTCCATCCGGTCCATGTCGTGATCGACGGTGAATACGTCAACAACACAGCATTCGATCGAAACGCCATTGTCGCCCTCTCGACCGACAACCGGTTCGCCGCGGGCACGATTGCCAACAACACCGCGCCGACGTCGGTTGCCAACGCCACCGGTCCTTTCGAAGGCGGCAACCAGGGCTGGATGACCCGCCTGACCGTTGGTCACAAGCAGGTCAGGACATTGTGGGATTGGAATGTCCACGTTGGCTACAAGTATCTCGAATCCGACGCGATGATCGACGCCTTCGTCGATAGCGACTTCGGCCTCGGCGGTACCAACCTCAAGGGTTACTTCATCGGCGGCAATGTTGGTCTTGCCGACAATGTCTGGGCAACGCTCCGCTATATGAGCGCGAACAACATTGCCGGCGGTCCGTATTCGGTCGACGTCGTCCAGTTCGACCTGAACGCGAAGTTCTGATCATGCGCAAACATATCCTGACGATTGTTGCGATCACTGCGTCACTGGCCAGCACCCAGGCCAATGCGCAGTCGGAAAGCGACAAGCTGCGCGACGCCGTGCGCAGCCTGACCGCCCAGACCCGCTCGCTGGAAGACCAGCGTGCGTCGCTCCAGGGCAAGGTGGCCGAGGCCGAGCGCGAAAAGGCTGCGCTGACCGCGCAGATCGCGGCGGCCAAGGCGCAGGTCAAGGAAACCGAGAAGATGCACCGCGAGGCGGTGGACGAGTTCAACCAGCGCCTGGAAGATCGCAACCAGACGCTGGAGAAATGGAAGGCGGCCTATGAAGAAGCCGCAACCGTGGCGCGCGCCAAGGACGCGGAGCGCGCCAAGTTCGAGGGAGAGGCGACGGCCTACAAGGCCAGCACCAAGAGCTGCGTCGCCAAGAACGGCCAGCTCATGAAGGTCGGGCGCGAGCTGCTGCGTCGCTATGAAGGTGTGTCCTTCGGCGACATCGCCGTCATCAACGAGCCGCTGACCGGCGTTCGCCGGGTCGAGGTTCAGAACATCCTGCAGGACTACGAAGACAAACTGCTCGATCAGAAGGTTATTCAATGATGCGTTTGCGCTCCTCCCTCATGCTCGCGACGGCAACCAGTGTTGCCGTCGCTTCGTCGTTGGCGATGTCACCGGCCCACGCGCAGACTGCTCTGCCGCCGGCCCAGCCGCGTGTTGCACAGACACCAGCTCCGGCTCCAGCCAAGCAGCCGGCACGCCCGGCAGCGGCTCCGGCTGCACCAGCCGCCGCTCCGTCGAACACCGTCGCAGCGGCGAAGTCGTCGGGCGAAGTCGTGGCGCGCGTTGGCAACAATGACGTCACCGCCGACGATATGCGCAATTTCATCGCCACCCTTGGCCCGCAGCAGCAGGCGGCGGTCGCGCAGGATCCGTCCCTGCTCAGTCAGGCCGTGCGCATGATGCTCTCGAACCGCCTGGTGATGCAGGAGCTAGCCGCGAAGAAGTATGACAAGCAGCCGCAGGTCGAAGCGCAGCTCGAGAAGGTTCGCGAAAGCGCGCTGGTTGAGCTCTATCTGCAGTCGGTTTCGAACCCGCCGGCAAATTTCCCGAGCGAGGACGACCTGCAAAAAGTCTATGAAGCCAACCGCGCCTCGTTCCAGGTGCCGCGTCAGTATCAGCTCGGTCAGATCTATATCGCCGTGCCGAAGGATGCCGACAAGGCGACTGCCGATGCCGCGAAGAAGAAGGTGGCTGAAGTGCAGCAGAAGCTGAAGGCGCCAGGTGCCGATTTCGCCGCCATCGCCCGTGCGGAGAGCGCGGCCAAGGAAAGCGGTGAGCGCGGCGGCGATCTCGGCCTTCTTCCGGAAGACCAGATTCGTCCCGAGATCCGTACGCAGATCTCCGGTCTTGCCAAAGGCGCCGTGTCCGAACCGATCACGCTCGACGACGGCGTTCACTTCATTCGTCTGATCGACACGAAAGTGCCGTATACGCGCACGTTGCCGGAAGTTCGCGACGCGCTGGTCCGCCAGATCCGTCAGCAGCGCGCTGCCCAGTTGCGGCAGAACTATCTCGCCGAACTTCTCAAGCAACAACCGCCGATCATCAACGAGCTGGCGCTGGCCAAGCTCCTCGATGGCAAGAAGAACTAAGGAGTATCAGTATGTCCGACACCAATCTCGCCAGCCTGACGCTGGAATCGCTACGTGACCTGATGCAGAATTCGGGTTACCGGGTCGAACTCGTGAACGACGCTACAGCCAATATCTCGCTGCTCCGCTCGTCGACCGCCGGTTTCGCTTTCGACATCCGTCCGGGCAATCGTCTCGCTGCGGACGACAAGAGCTTCGTCGACTTTACGTTCAGCGCCTGGCTGAACGTCGAAGGCGAGCTGCCGCTCGACATTGTCAATCGCTGGAACGCGCTGCGCCGCTTCGGCCGCCTGCAGCTGGTGCCGGGCTTCCTCGCCATGACGATGGACGTTTCGCTGATCGGCGGCGTCGCGCCGAACTACGTGCGCGCGCAGGTCGAGATCTGGGATCATCTGGTGCAGGCGCTGGTGCCGTATCTCCGCGAGGAGCTGCAGAAGATCACGTCGAACAAGTCCGCCGATGTTGCGCCGGCGGCACCGGACGAGGTGCCTGCCGAAGCCAAGGTGGCGTGACAGGTCTGCGGTGATGTCAGCAAGCCGTATCGTTTCGAGCTTTGGTCGTGGCAATAGCCGTTCAGGCACCGCGCTGATGCTTGCCGCCGGCTTGCTGTCGGTCTTCGCCATTGCTGCAAGGGCGGAGACGGCGACGACAATACGTGTGGCCTCGCTGGAAGCCGAGGTCGCGCAGGCTCGAGCCGATGTGGCCAGGCCCGCCGAGGCGCCCCCAGCCTCGCCGATGGTGTCATCGACGCCTGTCAACGCCGCCAATCCCCGCGCGCTGTATCGTGCGCTGATTGAGCGCGAGGTGCGCCACACCAATTTGCCGGCCGATGTGGCCGAAGCGGTCATGGGCGTGGAAAGCGGCTACAATCCCGCCGTCATCGGCGCCGATGGCGAGATCGGCTTGATGCAGGTGATGCCGCCGACCGCGCGTATGCTCGGCTTCACCGGTTCGATGGCGGAATTCGCCGCGCCGGAGGTCAACATCAAATACGGCGTCAGATATCTGGCGCAGGCCTGGACAAGGGCGGGGGGCGATCTCTGCACGGCGCTGATGAAGTATCGCGCCGGGCATGGCGAGACGCGCTTCTCTCAGTTGTCGGTCGACTACTGCATCAAGGCGCGGGCGCGCCTGGCCGCCAAAGGCTATCCGCTGACAGGCACGGTGCCCGCGGCGACGTTCGGGTTTCGCCCTGGCGGCGGAGGCAATGCACTCGCCATGGCAGGTTGCCGCAAACGCTGCCTGACCCTTGGCGGCGGCGGTCGTGTCGATTTCGCTGCTCTGAACAACCGACTGGCGCAGGTGGCCATCCAGGTCAACACGCCGCGAACGCCTGGAAAGTGATGCGCCATGATCGCCCGACTTTCCATGCTGCTGGTGATGAGTATGGCGCTTCCTGCCGTCGCACAACAGCCGTCGCCAACCGTTGAGCCCAAGCCTGAACTGATCATCGGTGGCCAGCCGCCGCCGATACGGACTTTCGAGCGCTGCGTGGATGTCGAGATCGGCGGCGCACGCAGCTATGGCTGCCTCAACGAGACCCTGCGTCGCGATGTCGACAAGGTTGCGCCAAGCCTGAACTTGCCGCCCATCGACGCACGTTCGTCGGACACGCGGCTTGGCATCGTCAACATCCCTGCGGTCCAGCAGCAATATGGTTCAAATTTCGGGCGCTCGGTGATGCCGTTCCGCATGCCGCAGCCGGTGTTCGGCACCACGCCCCGGCAATAGGCCACGGATGTCACGTCAAGTTCCGATTCAGCTCTTGGCTATGAGTGTCCATGCGCGGTTGAGCGGACCGAGCCTGTGTCAATGGCGTCATGTCTGCGCGCTCACGGCGGTGGCCGTGGTGATCTCCGCCGCGTCGCCGGCGGCGTCCCAGTTTCTGCTGCCGGCTCGCACTGATGCGCCGTCGTTGACGCCGCCCAAGCCGCTGACGCGCGCCGACCTGCCGCCGGTCGAGCGCGGGGACCGTGCCGGCACCGGGTTTTTCGTCGATGATCTCGGCCATCTCCTGACGGCACGGCATGTGGTGCAGGGCTGCGGTCGCATCATCGTGCACAAGGAAGGGCGCAGCATGACCGCGCGGCTGGTCGCGATGTCGACGCCCTATGACCTTGCATTGTTGCGCACGCCGAAAACGCGTGGGCTTGCAGCGGTATTCCCGCGGACCGTCTCGTCGTCGGTCAATTCCATGGTGTTTGCCGCCGACTACGCGACACTGCCGACCATGGTGACGCGCGGCGGAACGCTGGCCAATGCGTCCGTCAGCAAGACGTCCGGCGGCGATGAGGCAGGGCATATCGCCATCACCTCCACTGTCACATTCGGTGCCAGCGGCGCTCCGGTGCTGGACTCCCGCGGCCTGGTCGAAGGCGTCATCAGCCGCAAGACGAGTATCAATCGTGTGCTGGCCGTTGGCGCTGCTGGCGCCAAGTCGTTCCTGGCATCGAGCAATATCCGGCCGCTGGAAGATGACCGCCCGCAGTTGAGCGGCTCGGCTTCGCGCGCCCACCGCGCCGCGAGCATCTCGGCGCGCGTTGTCTGTCTGAATTGAAGGAGCTATCGCGATGCGTCGATCCACAGGTTCATCCCGCGCCTCTGCGAAACCGGGCAAGTTGCGCATGTTGCTGGCTTCTCTCGGTCTCGTCTCCGTTGCAGCGACGCCGATTGCGGCGCAGGGGCTCGACTATCGCAGTCCGGACGCAGCGCCACCCTCGTGGGGACAGTTCTCCAAGCTCGTGAAGTATCGCTTCGAGGAGTGGGTGAGCGCCGACGAGGCGGTCGCCAATCGATTTCGCGCATGGTTGAAGCAGACCAGTGGCACCGCAAATGGCGCGCCGCCTTCGATCGTGGTCAAAGCGTGGCTCAATCCGGATGGCAGCGTCGAGAAGGTGTCCTTCGCGTCGTTCAGTGACGAGCGCGCCACGAGCGATCTGCGCACGGTTCTGACCCGCGGCAATGTCGGTGAAGCGCCACCGCCGGAAATGCTGCAGCCGATCAATCTGCGTTTCTCGCTCAATATTCCCAAGGACTAATGGCGCGCGATCAACCGGCGCCGAAGATCGCTGGCTGAGCCGTTGGGCGACGCAGGGTCGTCGATGGCCACACCGGCCGGCCGATAGTGTTGTCCAGGCCCGGCTGACGATGGTATGAGGGCGCGTCGGTCCCATAGCTCAACTGGA
>NZ_JBIISY010000187.1:0-11733 GCF_044340795.1 Tardiphaga sp. | reverse complement strand
GCAGGCCACGGATTTGCCGCGCGCCTTCGCGGAAGAACGCCGTCATGTCCGGCGCCTGATCGAGGCGGCTCACCATGGAGCGCACCATGGCCGTGGTGTCGCCCTGGCTGCCGGCGGCCGGCTCGGCCTCGATGACGATCTGCCCGCCGGACATGTGCAGGGCCACATCGAACAGCGCCGCGCCCTTCACCAGTTCGCAACCGAAAATGCGTTCGACGGCGTCCTGTCCGCGCAGCAGCGCAACGCGATTGCGCAAATCATGGATTGCGATGGAGGGAAAGAAATCGGCCAGCGGATGGCCGATCATCTCCTGATGGGCGCGCCCGATGAAATCCCGCACATTCTCTGACGCGCGAGCCACGATCCAGTCGGTGCTCAGGGCAACCAGGAAGCCGATCGGCTGGATGGCACCGAGGATATGGATCGGTTCTCGGTCGCAATTGGTCAGATCGACCTTGAAATGTCTGTTCACTCAGCTGTCGCCTGACACCGAATTGGGATTTAAACCATTCAAAACCCCAAAACAGGCAGAAAGTTCCAACGTCCGCGAAACGCAGGCCCGGTTGACGGGCGATGAGCCGCTCCGTTCGCCGCAGACTTCACTTTTCGTGAAGGTTGATCGCTCGCAGGCCCGCTTTGGTTTCGCGAATGCCGGGAAAATGCCGTCCGAGCTGACGAGCCATTTTCTGCACCGATGCGGTGTTGCGGTTCAGGGCGCCGGCCGCGCGGATCAGGGACGAGCCCTGTTCGGAGAGTGCAACCAGCCGATCAATATCCTCTTCAGTCCATTTGCGAGTAATTGGGCGACCCATGATCCTGCCTTACTTGATTAAGTCGGTGAGTAAAAATTTCCGCGTCCTCGGTCCACAGCAGGAAATAACGTCGGATCAAATTGCTCCGTCTCGCCGTAACGTCCGCCTTCAAGATGCGATCTGCGCATGGGGTAACGAACAAGCCACGCTTCCGGTCCAGCAACCAAAAGATCTTGTGCTACAAATTATGCCTGATATCTCCCGAGCGTCTGTCCGCTATCTGACATAACGGCTCGGGTCTTGAAGATGCTGTGCGCACTACCATCTGCCGCGAACACTCGCGACCGCTTGCCGCAGAGCGCAGGCTGACTTGTCCATATGGTGTGGACCGCGAAGCTCCACGGCCGATTTTAAATCTCTATGTCGGTTACCGGACCGACATGCTCGGAGCGGACAAGTATCCGTTGTCCTAGCTGAAGGCGGGCGAAATGATCTGCTCCCACAACGGGTAATTCAACTGCGCTCCCTTCGGTCCTGTAACGGGAGCAATCATGAGACGGCACGAGAACAGCCTTCTGTCGCTTATCGAACCTGCGATGTACGAAGAACTGGCCAAGCATGCTGTCGTGGTCGATCTGGTGCAGGGTGATGTGCTTGCCGATGTGCATGACACCATCGACAAAGTGTATTTCCCGCATTCAGGGATCATCTCCAGCGTTGTCGAACTAGCCGGCGGCGGTGCCATCGAGACGGGCATGATCGGTCGCGATGGTGAGTTCGGTGCGGGCCTGGTGCTGGATGACAAGATCTCCGTGAATCACGTCGCAGTTCAGGTAGGCGGTTTTGCATCAACATTCGATGCGAAGTTCATCAATCAATTCGCCGAGCGGCATCCTGCATTTCGTCGGCTGATGATGTCCTACGAGCACTTTCATCTCGCGCAGGTGCAGCAGACAGCGGCGTGCAACGCCGTACATTCAGTGCAGGCGCGCACCTGCAAGTGGCTGCTCCGCATGCGCGAGCTGGCCGGTGACGAGCTCACGGTGACCCAGCAGTTTCTTGCGCAGATGATGGGCGTGCGCCGCACGAGCGTTACCGGCGTCGCGATCGAACTGCAGAAGGCCGGAATGATTTCCCACAGCCGTGGCCGTATCCAGATACTGGATGTCGAGAAGATCCGGCGCTGGGCCTGCGAATGTCACGAAGATGTGCAGCATCACTATGATCGCCTATTTCCGCCGAATGTCGGATAACGTACAGAAGCGCCGCTGATGGGGTGCTAGGCTACGATCTGGTTCAATGTCCGAGTAACGATCATGGACCGGAAGACGATTTGCGAGGCGCAAGCCGCGATCTGCACAGAACAGGCAAGTCGCGGCGACTCTGACCGGACGTTCTGGTTGGCAGAAGCGCAGCGATGGCACGATCTTTCCGGCGAGCACGCGCATGCCGTGGTGAGTTTCGAAGATATCGCGATATCTGCGAAAGCACTGACGCGAGATTTTGATGCGCCAGCGCAGAGCACAGTCCCTCCGCGTCGCAACTAGTTACTCATAAATTGCTTGTCTCTCATCGAAGAGCGGCAGCGACCATGACACGATATTTTTTGCATCTCGTCGATGGCGACGATGTAATTTGCGACCCGGAAGGGAGTGAGCTTCCGAGCATCGCCGCTGCTCGCGAACAGGCGCTGTTGTCGGCACGCGAAATTCTGGCCGAAGCGATCAAGATCGGTGCGCAGAGAGTCCCGCGCTTTGTAGTTGCTGTGTCCGAAGGCGGCAACGAGGTCGCGGTCATCGACATGAGGGAAATCTTCCCGCCTGGCATGAAGTGAGATCGCGCGAGACAGTGCTCGCCGCTGATCTAGGCCAGGGATGGCGGCAGTCCGCGCGGTGATCTCCTGCTTTTGCATGCCCCGTTTGAATCGATACTTAGTCGCATTCCTCCCTGCATTTCGTTCCTGAAAACTGGAACGGGTGAAGTCGATACGATTGTCGGCAGTGAGGAATGATGCATAGTCCAGTGACGTACCCCGATTGCGGGGTGCGCCGAGATTTCGTCGGATTCGAAAACAAGAAGAAGTGGCAGGACGAGATCCGCATTTTTCATTGCAGCACATGCGATCTCACCGAGAAGCTGAAGATCGCAGGCCGAAAAGCGATCTCCATCGCGCGCAGTCGCGGGAAGGCCGAGCAGGAGGGCTGATCGCAGTCGGCCGAGATGCAGTCCACGCGGCCCGACAGCGCTGCTAGTGCTCGGTATTCTGCTCTGTCATCGCGCGGATGCGCTGCATCGCCTGTTGGTAATACGCCTCTCGCTCGATCTCGAGAAATCGCTGCCTGTTGCGGAATGCCTCCAGGCGCGCATGCATTTCTTTCCGCAAGTCCGTCTCGGCCACATAGCGCGGATGTGCTGCGGGCCGTGTTGCGAGAAGCGGAGGCGGCGGCACACGCGTGGAGGGCACTTCGGCAAGCCGCTGGACGATGGCCAGCGTATCGGCAACCAACCGGTCCTGTTCGTTCTGCAAAGCCATCAGCCTTCTCCGAATCTCGTGATCGATCGGGAAAAGGGTGGGCGTTTATGAGTAACGAATCCTGACTGAAAACGTCGAGCGGATTGATGGACCCATCAGCCTGTCGCCGATGAGTAGGCTGGCTGCACGAAATTCAGAAGTCGCGGAGGTGGATGGTGGGCGCACAAGGGATCGAACCTTGGACCTCTCCCGTGTGAAGGGAACGCTCTCCCGCTGAGCTATGCGCCCGGACGCTGCATCAGGTGCGGGTCGTAAAACACGACCGGAAACCAAAAGGCCGGGCGGGGCCCGGCGATGCGTGACGTCAGTGGCGCGATTTAGGGAATTGGAGGCGGGGGTGTCAAGCACGCCCTGCCAGTTGCGACCACATTGTTGCGCCGAAACAGGAAACCGGCCGGTTCAGCCGGGTTGCCGAACCCGCGAGGCGTGGGATTGCAGCGCCCGGATGCGGTCGGCGAGGGTGCTGTTGGGGGCAAAACCGGCATCATTGGCCGGGCGCGGTTGGCTGGCAGCAGGATCGGCCGCCAGAATGGCCTCGATGGGCGAATTCGGACCCTCCAGGGCCATCGCCATCTTGGCGACTTCAGCAGCAATGTCGTTGATGCGCTCGCGCAGCAAGGCGTTTTCCATCCGCTCGGTGGCCCAGGCGCTTTCGGCCTGCTGGTGGATGGTATTGAGGTCGCGCTGCAGCTTGCCGCGCTCTTCGCGGGCGAGGCGGAGTTCCTCCTCCGCGCTGGCCTTTTCGGCGCGCAGCTGTTCGATCAGCGGCGAGGACTTGCCGCCGGCATTGGCGGCGATCTCGACCCGCAGGTTGCGCGCCGTCTGCTCGGTGGCCTCATTGGCCTGGCGGAGCTGCGCATTCTCGAAATCGCGCTCGGCGAGCAGCTTGGTCTGCTCCAGCAGCTGGGTTTCGAGCTGGTCGACGCGATTGCCGAGCAGCTCCGCTTCATGCACCTGGATCGCCAGCTGCTGGTCGAGGTCGGTGACGCGGTGATTGAGGCTCTCGACGCGGGCGCGAGCCTCGGCGAGGTCGCGCGTCGCGGTGGTCGATTCCCCGCGCTGCAGTTCGAGCTTGTGCTGTGTGGAGGTGAAATCCTGCTCCGCCAGACCGAGGCGGCTTTTCAGCTCTTCCACCTGCGTGCGCACGGTCACCAGTTCGACCTGGCGCCCCTCGGCGACCTGGGTGCGGTCATTGAGTTCGGCGGTCAGGCGCGCCAGTTCGGCCTGCTTGTCGGTCAGCGCGCGATCGGCGGCGGCGAGGGCTTCGGTCTTGGTGGCGAATTCGTTCTCGGTGGTGGCGAGCTTCTGTTTGACCGCGGTCTCGCGGTTTTCCAGATCGAAGATCGCTGCGGTCTTCTCGGTCAGCTCGACCTTCATCCGGTTGATCGCGTCGGTCTTCTTGCCGAGCTCGGCGAGCTGGTTGGTGGTCTTGCCCTTCAGCTGCTCGACGCTCATTTCCAGCCGCCGTGCCGACATGGCGAATTCGGCGCGCAGCTGGTCCTTGTCGGCCTGGATCTCGGCCATCGACAGCGGCGTGGCGGCTTCGAGGCGGCGGGTGGTGAGACGCACGGCGCGGTTATGCACCAGTGGCATGATCAGCAGGCCGCACAACATCGCAGCCAGAAAACCGATCGCCAGATACATGATCGGTTCGACCATGGCAGTGTGCTCCCACGCGCTGAAAAATCGCGGTTAACATGCCACGCGCGCACGGGCAAAGACAGCGTAACGCCTCGTTAACCTTTACGCGCCGGCCAGTTTTGAAGCGATCAGAACGGGTTCCAGGTCGCTGTGGGCGTGAATTTGAGATAGCCGATATTGGCGCCCAGGCGGAGGCCAAGGCCGGAGCGGATCGGCACCAGCACGATATTGTTGGCGGTGAGGGCGGTCATGCCGAAGCCGCCGATGATATAGGCGGAGCCGTCGATGCCGCCGAAACGCTGATAGATCGCCTGGGTTGCCGGGAGGTTATAGACCAGCGTCATGGTGCGGGCGCCGTCGCCGCCCCAGTCGAAGCCGAGCGATGGGCCCTGCCAGTAGACGCGCAGATCGCCGGCATTCTTGGTGTAGAGCGTGCCTTCGCCATAACGCAGGCCGGCGACGATGGCGCCGGAACCCTCCTCGCCCAGGATATAACCGTTCGGCAGGCCCCACTGGCTGATGGCCTTCTCGATCACCGAGGCGAGGCCACGCGAGACATTGCCGAAAAAGCGATGCCCGGCACCGACGAGTTCCTCGGACCGATAGGTGTCCGGCGCTTCGCGGCCCCTTTGCTGGGCTGCAGCTGGCGCGGCGGCGAGTGTGATCGCGGCGAGCGCAATCGCTGCCAGGCGTGATGCGAAGGTCATGAAAAGAACCCCTGGTATTCAATCTGGAGACCGCAGCTTAACCTGATGCTGAGAAGCAACGCGTTTAATCCGCAGTCGGTGTCCCCGAGTCAGCATAATATCGGTATCAACTATGACGGCACAACGGCGAGATTGGCGCGGGTTCCGCCGCGGATTTGCCTTGATCTTGCTCGGTGCCGGTTTCTGCACCCCGGCATGGGCCGGCACCAACGAACGTGTGGTCACCGACCGGTACACGGGCCTGGCCATCGGTGGATTCGATCCGGTCGCCTATTTCACCGACGCAGACGCGCAGGCTGGCTTGCCGGACTATGAACTGTCCGAGGACGGTGCCGTCTGGCGGTTCCGCAACGAGGGCAACCGGGCCGAATTTGCCAAGCATCCCGAGGTCTATGGACCGCAATTCGGGGGATACGACCCGCTGGACATGGCCCGCGGCGTCGCCATCGCCGGCAATCCGCGCTTCTGGCTGGTGGTCGGCCAGCGGCTCTATCTGTTCGGGCGCGAAGACACCCGCGACGCCTTTGCGGCAGCGCCGGCCAGGTTCCTGCCGGAGGCCCGCAAGCAATGGCCGATCGTCCAGCAGACGATGGCGCGTTAGTCCTGCGCCGCCTTGCCGCCCCAGGCGATGAATTCCGGAACGGTGAAATCTTCCCGCCGGCCGCCGAAATGCAACGGCTGGCCATGACTGTCGGCGACATGGCCGCCGGCCGCCACCACCACCGCATGGCCCGCGGCGACGTCCCATTCGCAGGTCGGTGACAGCCGTGGATAGATGTCGGCCTGCCCCTCGGCGACACGGCAGAATTTCAGCGCCGAGCCGAATGCCTGGCGTAAGGCGCCGGGACGGCTTGCGATGAACGCTTCGCTGCGGAGGTCGCCATGGGAGCGGCTGACGGCCGCGATCCATGGCTGGCCGGCGGCCGGCATCGGTCGGGTCTTGATGGACGTCGATTTGCCGATCGAGAGATCGGGTCTGACCTCGACGCGTTCGGCGCCGCGGCCGACGATCCCGCGCCAGATCAGCCCGAGCGCCGGTGCGCCCACGATGCCGAGCAGCGGCGCGCCATCGACGATCAGCGCGATATTGACCGTGAACTCCTGCCGTCCGGCGACGAATTCCTTGGTGCCGTCCAGCGGGTCGATGAGGAACAGCGCGCCGGCATAAGGCGGGGCGGCGAGATGCAGGCGTTCTTCGGAGAGCGTCGGGATGCCCGGAAACAACCGCGTCAGGCCCTCGCAGATCACGCGGTCTGCAGCGAGGTCCGCTTGCGTCACCGGCGAGCCATCCGATTTACCTTCGACGCTCATGGCATTCCGGTTCACGGCGAGAATGGCCGCGCCGGCCTGCACTGCGAGTTGTGTCAGGGGCTCCAGCAGCGCGGTGGCGCCGTCCAGATCAAGGTGCGGAAGCGAATCGTTGGTCATGGCAAGCTTTCGTGTCTCGCTCGTAATTTTGGCCGTTTCCGCGCCCATACGGACACAGGCCCGGCGGTGGTCGGGCTGATCTGTGCAGTGTATCAAACCAAAGAGCAAATGTTTGATTCGCCGTTCACTCGCGCGGCTTCAGGAGCCTATCCCATGTCTGATGCAACTTCGCCCGGTCCGGCACCCGACGCACTCGAACTTGCGGCATTGCTGTCGTCGCGCGTCTGCCACGATCTGATCAGCCCGGTCGGCGCCATCGTCAACGGGCTCGAAGTGCTCGATGACAATCCGAAGCCCGAGGACAAGGAGTTCGCGCTCGACCTGATCCGCAAGAGCGCGAAGACGGCCTCGGCACGTTTGCAGTTCTGCCGCCTCGCTTTCGGTGCGGCCGGTTCGGCAGGCGCACAAATCGATCTCGGCGACGCGCAGACCATGGCGCGCGGTCATCTCGAGGATAACAAGACCAAGATCGAGTGGAATCTGCCCCGCCTGTTGCTGCCGAAGAACAAGGTGAAGCTGCTGCTCAACATGATGATTATCGCACAGCAGACCATTCCGCGCGGCGGCTTGCTGAAGGTCGATCCGGTCGGCGAGGGCGAGCCGACGGGCTTCCGCATCACGGCGACCGGCATCAATGCGCGGCTGCCGCAGAACATCGTCGACATGCTCACTGCCGACCAGGTCGGGAATATCGATGCGCATGCTGTGCAGCCCTACTACACACGCCTGCTTGCCGAAGGGACGGGACTGAAAGTCACGATGGTCCTGGAAAACGAGGCTGCCGTGGTGACCGCGGCCTGATGACGCGGCGGTCTTACTAACTTAACGAACCCTTTACGGGCCTCCCATCTGGGCGGCCCGTTTTCGTTTTCACGTATTGGTTCGAGGCCTGTCGTTCGGTCTTTCTCGGAATGCTCAACTAATAATAAACGCTTTGGGGCGAGAGTAGCACTACTTCGATAAGGGTCACGCGACGGCGCGGGCTCCGATTGTGTGAAGGCCTACTTTCATGGATGATCTTCTCCGCGAGTTTTTGACGGAAACCAACGAAAGCCTGGACACGGTTGATAACCAGCTTGTCCGTTTCGAGCAGGATCCGAATAACGCGAAAATTCTCGATAATATTTTTCGTCTTGTTCATACGATTAAAGGCACCTGCGGATTTCTCGGCCTGCCTCGTTTGGAGGCGCTGGCCCATGCCGCTGAAACACTCATGGGCAAATTCCGCGATGGGATGCCCGTGACGGGAGAGGCGGTGACGCTGATCCTCACCACCATCGATCGCATCAAGGACATCCTCGGCCAGCTCGAGGCGACGGAAGCCGAACCGGAAGGGGTCGATGAAGACCTCATCGGCGAACTGCATCATATGGTCGAGAAGGGCATGGAAGCGATGAACAACTCGGCCCCACCGATCGTGCCGGACGTACCCGTGGTCGTGGAATCCGCCCCGCTGGTCGTGCAGACGCTCGAACGCGAGCTGCGCCCCGGAGAAGTCTCGCTCGACGATCTCGAGCGCGCCTTCCGCGAAACCGAAACCGAAATCCATCCGGTCATTGCCGCGCCTGCCACTGCGCCCGCCGCGGTCGCGCCGGCTCCGGTGGCGCCTGCGCCGGTTGCCGAGCAGAAGCCTGCGGCTCCGGTCGCTGCCAAGCCGGCCGCCAAGAAGAAGACGGCCGTCGAGGTCGAGCACGGCGAAGCCGACAAGGTCGCCAACCAGTCGATCCGCGTCAATGTCGACACGCTCGAACACCTGATGACCATGGTCTCGGAGCTGGTGCTCACCCGCAACCAGCTGCTCGAAATCTCGCGTCGTCACGAAGACACCGAATTCAAGGTACCGCTGCAGCGCCTGTCCACCGTGACGGCCGAGCTGCAGGACGGCGTCATGAAGACGCGCATGCAGCCGATCGGCAATGCCTGGCAGAAGCTGCCGCGCATCGTCCGCGATCTCGCCGGCGAACTCGGCAAGCAGATCGAGCTCGAAATGCACGGCGCCGACACCGAACTCGATCGTCAGGTGCTCGATCTCATCAAGGATCCGCTGACGCATATGGTGCGTAACTCGGCGGACCATGGTCTCGAAACCCCGGCCGAGCGCGCCCAGAACGGCAAGCCGGAGCAGGGCACGATCCGTCTCTCCGCCTATCATGAAGGCGGCCATATCCTGATCTGCATCGCCGACAACGGCCGCGGTCTCAACACCGAGCGCATCAAGGCGAAGGCGATCTCGAACGGTCTTGCCACCGAAGCCGACATCGAGAAGATGACGGAAGCGCAGATCCACAAGTTCATCTTCGCGCCGGGCTTCTCGACGGCGGCTGCCGTCACCAGCGTGTCGGGTCGCGGCGTCGGCATGGACGTGGTGCGCACCAATATCGATCAGATCGGCGGTACCATCGACATCAAGTCGGTGGCCGGCGAAGGATCCAGCGTCACCATCAAGATCCCGCTCACGCTGGCCATCGTGTCGGCGCTGATCGTCGAAGCCGGCGGTGATCGTTTCGCGATCCCGCAGCTCGCGGTGGTCGAGCTGGTGCGTGCGCGCGCCAATTCCGAACACCGTATCGAGCGCATCAAGGACACCCCGGTGCTCCGCCTGCGCAACAAGCTGCTGCCGCTGATGCATCTGAAGAAGCTGCTGCAGATCGATGACGGCTCGTCCGCCGATCCGGAAAACGGCTTCATCGTGGTGACGCAGGTCGGCAACCAGACTTTTGGCATCGTCGTGGACGGCGTCTTCCATACGGAGGAAATCGTCGTCAAGCCGATGTCCACCAAGCTGCGCCACATCAACATGTTCTCGGGCAACACCATTCTTGGTGACGGCGCGGTGATCATGATCGTCGATCCCAACGGCATCGCGCAGGAACTCGGCGCGCAGGCCTCGTCCATGAGCGAAATCGCCGACGAGAACGCCGCCGCACGCGCGCTCAGCGCCGAGCAGCTGACATCGCTGCTGGTGTTCCGGGCCGGCTCCGCGCAGCCCAAGGCCGTGCCGCTCGGTCTCGTCACCCGTCTCGAGGAGATCAGCGTCGACAAGGTCGAATTGTCGAATGGCCGCTACATGGTCCAGTATCGCGATCAGCTGATGCCGCTGGTGCAGATGGAGAATGTCACCGTCCGCTCGTCCGGCACCCAGCCGATCCTGGTGTTCGCCGACGATGGCCGCTCCATGGGCCTCGTGGTCGACGAGATCGTCGACATCGTCGAAGAGCGCCTGCATATCGAGGTCGCATCGGGCCGCGAAGGCATTCTCGGCTCGGCGGTCATCAAGGGCCTCGCCACCGAAGTCATCGATGTCGGTCACTTCCTGCCGATGGCCTTCTCGGACTGGTTCTCGCGCAAGGAAATGCGCGTCTCGGCCACCGCGCAGTCGGTGCTGCTCGTCGATGACAGCGCCTTCTTCCGCAACATGCTGTCGCCGGTCCTGAAGGCGGCCGGCTACAAGGTTCGCACCGCCACCAATGCGCAGGAAGGTCTCACCGTCCTGCGCTCGGGCCAGGAGTTCGACGTCATTCTCACCGACATCGAAATGCCCGACATGAACGGCTTCGAATTCGCCGAGACGATCCGTTCGGATCAGAAATACGGTCAGACGCCGATCATCGCGCTCTCCGCGATGATTTCGCCGGCGGCCATCGAGCGCGGCCGTCAGGCCGGCTTCCACGACTATGTCGCCAAGTTCGATCGGCCCGGCCTGATTGCCGCGCTGAAGGAACAGACGACTGAAGTCCATCAGCAGGCGGCTTGAGGGGAAACGACATGACCACTACCAACGTGACCCACACCGCCGATGGCGCCGTTACCGAATACGTCACCACCATGATCGGCGGGCAGCTGTTCGGCATGCCGATCTCGCGCGTGCAGGACGTGTTCATGCCGGAGCGCCTGACCCGCGTGCCGCTGGCCTCCAGCGACGTCGCCGGCGTGCTCAACCTGCGCGGCCGCATCGTCACCGCCATCGACATGCGCTCGCGTCTCGGTCTGCCGAAGAACGACGACGGCAAGCCGCCGATGGCCGTGGGCGTCGAACTGCGCGGCGAATCCTATGGTCTGCTGATCGACTCCATCGGTGAGGTCCTGAAGCTCGCCGACGAGAGCCGCGAAGTGAACCCGGTCAACCTCGATCCGCGCATGGCGAAGATGGCCGACGGCGTTCATCGCCTCGATGGCCAGTTGATGGTCGTGCTCGATGTCGATCGCGTGCTCGAAATTCCGACTGACAAGCTGGCTGCGTAAAGCCGGTATCTGGACGATCCTGTCCGCGGAGGAAGTGTCCCGTCAGGGGCACGAAAGTGAGGCTCACATGAAGACATGCCTGGTTGTCGATGACTCCAGCGTCATCCGCAAAGTCGCCCGCCGCATCCTCGAAGGTCTCGAATTCGAGATCACCGAGGCGGAGGACGGCGAGAAAGCGCTTGAAATGTGCAAGCACAAGCTTCCTGACGCCGTGCTGCTCGACTGGAACATGCCGGTGATGGACGGCTACGAATTCCTGCGCAATCTGCGCCGGATGCCTGGCGGCGATGTGCCCAAGGTCGTGTTCTGCACCACCGAGAATGACGTCGCGCATATTGCACGCGCGCTGCATGCAGGTGCCAACGAATACATCATGAAGCCGTTCGACAAGGACATCGTTTCGGCGAAGTTCGCGGAAGTCGGCCTGAGC
>NZ_JBIISY010000352.1:0-4613 GCF_044340795.1 Tardiphaga sp. | reverse complement strand
ACCGGCGCGATTCTTTTTAGTTAATGCCTTTATGTTGAAGTGCATTTGTTGCGTGTTGTTGCGTCTGGTGAGTTGATGAGTGTTGCTGTGATGAGTCCGGTCGCGGCCGAGTCGCGTTATGAGCCGTTGCGCGTGATGGTCGTGGATGACTCCGTGGTCATTCGCGGCCTGATCTCGCGATGGATCGACGCCGAGCCGGACCTGACGGTGGTTGGCTCGCTGCGAACCGGTCTCGATGCGGTCAATCAGGTCGAGCGTATCAGGCCCGACGTCGCCATCCTCGACATTGAAATGCCGGATCTCGACGGCATCTCCGCGCTGCCTCAGCTCCTGGCCAAGAAGCGCAACCTGATCGTCATCATGGCGTCCACGCTGACCCGCCGCAACGCGGAGATCAGCTTCAAGGCGATGTCGCTCGGTGCCGCCGACTACATTCCGAAGCCGGAAAGCACCCGCGAGATCTCCGCTGCCGATGTCTTCAAGCACGATCTGTTGCAGAAGATCCGCCATCTCGGCGCCCGTGCGCGCCGGCTGAAGTCGGTGGCGAGCCCATCGATCGCACCGGCTGCGCGGACGACGCCCTCGGCTTCTGCCATTCGCCCTGCACCGGTCGCTCCGGTGGCGTCCAGGCTCGTCACGCGTCCGTTCAGCGCGAGCATGCCCCGCGCGCTGCTGATCGGCTCGTCCACCGGCGGCCCGCAGGCACTGATGACGCTGATGGCCGAGATCGGTCCGGTGATCGACCGCGTCCCGGTCTTGATCACCCAGCACATGCCGCCGACCTTCACCACCATCCTTGCCGAACATCTCGCCCGCGCCAGCAAGCGCCCGGCGCATGAGGGCATCGACGGCGAAGCCATCAGGCCCGGCACGATCTATCTCGCCCCCGGTGGCAAGCACATGCGCGCCGCCAAGCAGGGCGCCAATATCGTCATCGCGCTCGATGACGGTCCTCCCGTGAATTTCTGCAAGCCGGCTGTCGATCCGCTGTTCACCTCCGGCATCGATGTCTGGCAGGGCGGCGTATTGGCCTTGGTGCTGACCGGCATGGGCTCGGACGGCATGCGCGGCGGCAAGGAAGTCGTCGCGGCCGGCGGCAATGTGATCGCCCAGGATGAAGCGTCCAGCGTCGTCTGGGGCATGCCTGGTGCTGCAGCCAATGCCGGCATCTGCTCCGCGATTCTGCCGCTCAATCAGATCGGCGCGAAGATTACCCGCCTGTTTTCTGGAGATCGTTCATGACCCCCGCCGATTACGATTTCCTCCGCAAGTTCCTGAAGGAAAAGTCCGGCCTCGATCTGTCGGCGGACAAGCAGTATCTGGTCGAGAGCCGCCTGGTGCCGTTGGCACGCAAGGCCGGTCTTTCGGGCATTGATGAGCTGGTCCAGAAGATCAAGTTCGGATCATCGGCGATCGCCGCCGACGTGGTCGAGGCGATGACCACCAACGAGACCTTTTTCTTCCGCGACAAGACGCCGTTCGACCATCTGCGTGACGTCGTGATGCCCGAGATGATCCAGGCGCGCAGCGCCCGTCGCAGCCTGCGCATCTGGTGCGCCGCCGCCTCGACGGGGCAGGAGCCTTACTCGATCGCCATGGTGATCAAGGAAATGAGCGCACAGCTTGCGGGCTGGCGTATCGAGATCGTCGGCACCGACATCTCCCAGCAGGTGCTGGAGAAGTCGAAGTCGGGTCTCTACACCCAGTTCGAGGTGCAGCGCGGCCTGCCGATTCAGCTGCTGGTGAAGTACTTCAAGCAGATCGGCGACATGTGGCAGATCGCGCCGGAACTGCGCGCCATGATCCAGTACAAGCCGCTGAACCTGCTGACCGACTTCTCGCATCTCGGCAAGTTCGACATCATCTTCTGCCGCAACGTGCTGATCTATTTCGATCAGGACATGAAGACGCAGATCTTCGGCCGTCTCGCCAAATGCATGGAGCCCGATGGCTTCCTCGCGCTCGGCGCCGCCGAGACCGTGGTCGGCCTGACCGAAGCGTTCAAGCCGCATGCCGACAAGCGCGGCCTGTATCGTCCGACGGCAATGCGAGCCGCCCCATCGATCGTGCCCGCAATGGCGCCCGTGGGTCTCAAGACGGCGATGCCGGTGCGTTGATCTGTAGGGCGGATGAAGCGAAACCGTAATCCGCCGGCCAAGTTCATAGCTGAAACTCCGCGGCGGATTACGCTTCGCTAATCCGCCCTACATCAGCGCTACAAAATCGCGTGCGGAATGAAGCGTGACGTGTTCCCCGTGATCGGGTTCTCATCCTCGCGGATCGAGAGCCCGCATGGTATCTCGTCCACAAGCCAGCTGCCGATCACCGGATAGTTGCCTGAAAAATTTGGCAGCGGCATCAGCATCTGCCGGATGAATCCTTCCTCGCCATAAGGGCCCGGCTGCGCATCGATCGCGTCGCCGCCGCTCACCAGCGTGACATTGGCGCCCTCGCGCGAATAGAGCGGTTTGCGCACATAGGATGTGCCGAGCTCGCTCGCCGCTGCATCGTCATCGAAATAGGCCGGCAGCAGATTGGGATGATGCGGAAACATCGCCCACAGCAGCGGCAAGATGCCCTTGTTGGAGAGGATCGCCTTCCATGGCGGCTCGATCCACCGCGTCGAGGCGCCTTTCAATTTGCTGCCGAATTGCTCGCGGAACATCCACTCCCATGGATAGAGCTTGAACAGAAGTTCGATGGGCTGGTCGTCGAGATCGACGAAATGTCCAGCCTCGGTATAGCCGATCTGCGTGATGTCAATCAGCTGCGGCGATAGTCCGCCCTGCTGCGCGACATCAGCGAGATAGGCCACGGTGCCGCGATCCTCGGCGCTGTCCATGCCGGCGGCGAGATGGAGCTTGTTGCCGGCACCGATCCTGCGCCAAGCCTCGATCAGCTTTTCATGCAGCGAATTATACTGATCGGCGCGTTTCGGAATGATCTGCCGTTCGATCGCCTGTTCGAGCCAGGTCCACTGAAACACGGCAGCCTCGAACAGCGATGTCGGCGTGTCCGCATTGTATTCGAGCAGCTTTGCGTGGCCCTTGCCGTCGAAGCAGAAGTCGAAGCGGCCATAGAGGCTCGGTTCGTGCCGCTCCCAGCTCGCCGCGATATAGGTCCAATAGGCTTTCGGGATCTTCAGCAGCCGCAGATAGCGCTCGTCCTTGACCGCGCGGCCGACCAGCTCGCGGCACATGGCGTTGAGTTCGGCCGTCGGCCCCTCGATCTGCTGCTCGATCTCGTCCAGCGTGAAGGCATAATAGGCGCGTTCATCCCAATAGCGTTCGCCGCCATCGGTGTGAAACGCAAAGCCCATGCTTTCGGCAGTGGCCTGCCAGTCATCGCGCTCGCTGCAAGTGATCCGCTGCATCAGCCGCCGCCGGAGAAGTGTGAGCCGAATGAACCGAAGCCGTGGCGCGTGACCGTGCTCGAGGATTTGCCCGCGATGCTGCTGGTGCTCGAAGACGCGCCGCTGCTGGTGAAATTCGTTCGCGACGACGAGTTGCTGCTTCCGCTGCCACCAAAATAGTGTCCGCCGGAGGATGAAGACGAGCTGCCTTGCCGGCACCCGGGTTGCTCGATGGTCGGTCGGTTGGGATCGCAGCGCTCGCTTGGCATCAGCGCATAGGCGCCGCCGCCGACAGCCACGGTGCCCATCAGCAGCAGGGCGATCTGGCTCGATCGTTTGCGTGCCGGTTCTTCATAGGTCGGCCGCGCCGGATTGCGCTTGTTGAAATTCTTCACGCTCTCATCCGTCATGGCGAATAAACCATGGAGGCCGCATTCAGCACGCCGGCGGCCAGCGAGGCGAGGCCGAGCCACAGCGCTGCCGCCATCTCGCCAGCCTCGATGCGCTCGGACAGCTTCGGCACTGGAATGCGCAGGATGTAGTAGACCGCGATCTGCACGATCAGCGCGATCACTGCCCAGATCAGGCAGTCGACGACGTTGGCGGAATGAACGATGGCGCTGGCCACTGGCAGCACGAAGCCGAGCAGGCTGAGCCCGAGCGCCAGCGAGGCAGGCGCGCAGTCATCGCGGATCAGTGCGAACTCGTCATGCGCAGTGACGCGCATATAGACGAACAGATAAAGCATGACGGCGATGATGCCGGTGCAGAAATAGACAAGAAAGGCCGGAAGTCCGGCCAGAGATTGCAGAACCATTCCGCCCCCGAACGTGCATGGGGCGACATCGCCCTCTGCAACGCATTGTATTGGTCTCGGCTTGTATGGGGAGAGTTCATACGCGCAAACAAAAACCCCGCCTTGCGGCGGGGTTTTCATGAGAACGTTCGGGGAGAAAGATCAAGCCGGGATGCGAATTTCGTCTTCGTTCGGCTCGCGGAGCACATAACCGCGGCCCCAGACGGTTTCGATGAAGTTGCGGCCTTCTGAAGCGTTGGCCAGCTTCTTGCGGAGTTTGCAGATGAAGACGTCGATGATCTTCAGTTCGGGCTCGTCCATGCCACCATAGAGATGGTTCAGGAACATTTCCTTGGTGAGGGTGGTGCCCTTGCGGAGCGAAAGCAGCTCCAGCATCTGATATTCCTTGCCCGTCAGATGGACGCGCTGACCGCCGACTTCCACCGTCTTGGTATCGAGATTGAC
>NZ_JBIISY010000133.1:0-16371 GCF_044340795.1 Tardiphaga sp. | reverse complement strand
AATTCTGGCGCGACGTGTCGCCCACGAAGGACGGTACGCCCGCCGACATCAAGGCTGCCGCGCAAGCGCGCGTGCCTGCGGTGGCCGAAGCCGTGCACGACGTCGCGCGGCTGAAATATCTCGGCGGTGGTCACGGCGATGGCTGCAACGAGGGCGACGATGCCTTCACGTTGTGGCGTCGCCGCTTCCACCAGTTCACGCTGTATGGCTTCCTGCTCTGCTTCGCCTCCACCTGCGTGGCGACGCTGTATCACTACATCTGGAACCTGCAGGCGCCCTATGCCTATACGAGTGCGCCCGTTATCCTCGGCACGCTCGGCGGCATCGGCCTGATCATCGGGCCGATCGGACTGCTGTGGCTGAATTTCAAGCGCGATGCGCTGCGGGCGGATGTGAAGCAGAACGCCATGGACCGCGGCTTCATCATGCTGCTGCTGCTGGTGAGCATCACCGGCCTGCTGCTGCTGGTGCTGCGCGACACCCGCTTCATGGCGCTGTGGCTGGCGATCCATCTCGGCACGGTCATGGCGCTGTTCGTCACACTGCCTTACGGAAAATTCGCCCACGGCATTTTCCGCTCGGCGGCGCTGCTCAAGTTCAATATCGAGAAGCGGATGCCGAACCGGCTGGGATTGGGCGGGGAGTAGAGCCTGTAGGGTGGGCAAAGGCGCTCTTGCGCCGTGCCCACCATCAAGTGTCGTGCAAGAGAAGGTGGGCACGCTGCGCTTTGCCCACCCTACATGAGATCACGCGATCTTCGTGATCTCCAGTTCCTGTCCCGACATGGTCGCGACATCACCCACCGCCTTGCCCATCAGCAGCCGCGCCACTGGTGCCACGAACGAAATCGTCCCCGCCTTCGGATCGGCTTCATCCTCGCCGACGATGCGATAGGTCTGCGCGCGTCCGTCATCGCGCTCGAACGTCACCGTGCTGCCGAAGGCCACCACCTCATGCGATGTCGGTGGGTCGATCACCTGCGCGGTGCGCACGCGTTCCGAAAAATAACGCGCGTCGCGCAGCGGCAGCGCCTGCTGCCGGCGCTTCTCGTTGACGTCCTCGATCCCGGCTGCGGCCTCGATCGCAGCCTGCGCCTCGGCGAGCTGCCGTTCCAGCGCCTTCAGCCCGTCGGCCGTGACGAGGTTCGGATGTTCCGAAATCGGACGATCGGGGAGCATGGTCTCCGATGCGGTTTCGGCACTGTCTTCCTTGGTGAAGGCGACGCTCATGGGCGGTCCTTTCGCAATGGCTTTAAAGAAAACGGCCCGATGGCGGTGCCACCGGGCCGGGTATCACAGCTTTGGTCGGTGGCTTTTTTTAGAAGGCCTTGTCGGCCTCCGGGCGGTGCTTGTTCTTGGGCGAGAAGCCGGAACGCTTGGCTTCGCGCGCATTGCGCACCCAGACTTCGCGGTTCGGATGCAGGCCGGCGCCGCGGGTGGCGGGCACCGCGGTCTGGCGGGCGCGGTGCAGCAGGCGCGTGTCGGCCTCGCCGCAGCTCGGATGAATGCCGCCATTGTCGGCCACCACCTTGTCCCATGCCGCCTTGCGCTTGGCATAGACGGCAGCGTCCTGCAGCTGGGTGCAGTTCAGCTCGTTGCTGTTGAGGTCGGCCACGATCTCGTCGCCGTCCTCCACCAGAGCGATGGCGCCGCCAAGGGCTGCTTCCGGGCCGACATGGCCGATCACCAGGCCCACCGAGCCGCCGGAGAAGCGCGCATCGGTCATGAGGCCGACGACGATATTGCGCTCGCGGCACAGCGTGGTGATGCGCGAGGTCGGGTCCAGCATTTCCGGCATGCCGGGCGCACCCACGGGGCCGTCGTAGCGCACGATCACCATGTCGTGGTTCTGGAATTTCTCCGGATGCTGGTCGAGCGCCGCGATCAGGCCGCGCTCGCCTTCGAACACCCGCGCGGTGCCGCGGAAGCAGTTGTCCTCGAGGCCGCCTTCGACGCCGGCCAGCTTGAGGATCGCGGAGAATTCCGGCGACAGGTTGCCGCCGAGCACGCGCAGGCCGCCGGTCGGCTTGTACGGCTTGGCGACATTGTAGACGACCTTGCCATCCGCCGGCTTGGTCTCCAGGCGCTTGATCTGCTCGGCCAGCGTCTCGCCGGTGCAGGTCAGCACGTCGCCATTGATCAGGCCGGCTTCCATCAGCTCGCGCACGATCACCTGCACGCCGCCGACATTGTCGATGTCGACCATCGAATACTTGCCATAGGGCCGCGCGTCGGTGAGCACGGGCACGACATATTGCGAGAGATAGTTGAATTCCTGCGGCGTCATGACTTCCTTCCAGAAGTCGCTGAAGCCCGCCGCGCGCGCGATTTCCGGCGCATGCAGCGTCACGTTCGTCGAGCCGCCGATCGCCAGCGACACGATGACAGCGTTGCGGATCGAGTCACGGCTGACGATGTCGCGCGGCTTGATGCCCTTGGCGATCATGTTGGCGAGATAGCCGACCAGCTGCTCCGGAAACTCCTTCAGGCGGCGGGGATCGTCGGACGGCGGCGCCACCATGTGCAGCGGCTGCATGCCCACCACGCCGATGAAGGTCTGCATGGTGTTGTAGGTGAAGATGCCGCCGCAGGAGCCGATGCCCGGGCAGGCATGGCAGGCGATATGGTGGCGATATTCCGGGTCCGGATTGCCGGCGACCTGATAGGCGCTGACGATGTCCAGCTTCTCGCCGGTCTTCGGATCCTCGCCCGGATGGATCGACCCGTCCGACATGATGATCGCCGGCTCGTTGTGTTCGAGCAATGCGGCCAGCGTGCCGACCGGCGGCTTGTCGCAGGCGACCACGGCAATGGTGCCGAGCAGGCCGGTGGCGGAGAGATGCTCCGACAGCGCGTCATTGGTCACTTCGCGGCCGATCAGCGAATAGCGCATTTCGCGCGTGCCGTTGCGGATGCCGTCCGAGGTAGCGATGGTGTATTCCGGCTGCACCAGGCGATAGGGCAGCTGGCCGGCGCCGCGGCCGATCTTCTTCTTCAGCGCCTCGTGGATCGCGTCCACCTTGGACATCACGCCCATATAGCACTGGCTGTCGCCCTTGGTGCCCACCACGCCCACCGACGGCTCATGAATGAGCGTCTCGTCCGTGCCGAGCACGCGCGCGATCCCGATGGTCTGCGCGGTACGGCCGGGGTGCTTGTCGATGGTGACGACGGGGGACTTGGACACGACGAATTCCTTCCTAGCGGCGGGTATTCTTTGAGGGTAGACGACCGGCTGGCTTTGGCCTGTTCCGGTCCGCCGGGTTTGTGAATAAACCCGGGGGCGCGCAAAGACAATTGCTTAGAACGCTTGCAATCTGCGCGTTTCTGCGGCGTCAGGCTCGGGTGGAATACCGGACCATGGCGCTCAGCGCCTGCACCCGCGGATCGACCTCGCGGAGATAGATCGTGGTGCGCAGAAATTCGATTTCCGCGGCCTCCTGGCCCTCATCGACATCGATGTACCAGGATTTCGGCCGGCCATCGGAACCATCGCTCCAGCGATAGCCGCGGCGCTTCAACTCGTCCTTGAGATCGAACGGCGATTGCTCGGCCCAGACCCGCATGGTTTTCCGCCGCGCCCGCTCCAGCAGAGCGGCGAGGGCGGATGTGCCGATAGCGGGGAGCTCGAAGGCGAGGATTTCCAGCAGCGCATGACAATCGTCAATCGCCCGGTGCGCCTGATGGAAGTATCCGGCGCCGGCGAGGAGATAGCCGAGCTTGGCGCCTTCAAAGCCATGCTTCTGCCAGTCGATTTCCTTCTGCGAGCAGCCCCAGGGCTTCTTCGCAAATAGCGGACAGATGCGCTCGGCGAATTTGCGGTCGAAGCCGGCATTGTGCGCAATGACGATCACCGCGCCATCGACAAAGGCGGCGACCGCGTCGGTGTCGATGCGATGTCCGGCCACCATCTCGTCGGTGATCCCCGTGAGCGCGACGATCTCCGGCGGGATCGGGTTCGACGGTTCATTGAACGCCGTGAACGCTTCACCTGATCGGATGATGGTGCCATCCGGCAGATAGTCGAACTTAATCATCGCCAGTTCGATGATCTCGTCGCGGGTGTGGTCCAGCCCGGTGGTTTCGACATCGAGCAGGATGCCGGTCTTCACGGCCGCGCCGTTGCAATTCGCGAATTCGCTGCGCGGCACGAGGCGACGGAGAACGCGATACTCGCCGGAAGAGGCCAGTGTCTCCGCCATCTGGGCAAGGCTGTGAGGGTCGTGGAGCATCAGGTCCGGCGAATCAGAAGCGATGGTGAAAAGCTATCACGGCAAGGCGCTTGTAGCCCGGATGGAGCGGAGCGAAATCCGGGGACCGGCGACATGAGGAAGCTCTGAACCCCGGATTGCGCTGCGCTCCATCCGGGCTACGTCTTCACTCCGCTGCCGCGGCTTCACGCGCATTCGGATCCCCCGGCGCGGTTGCCCAGGCGAGTTCCACCAGCGTCACGATGCGCTTGCCGGTGCCGTCCATCTGGCACACGATCAGCCCCTGTTCCTCGATATAGCTCAGGAGCCGCCGCGCCCGGCGCAATGAATGCGAGCCATATGCACGGGCGATCGCCGCGTCGCCGGGGCAGGGCCAGCCTTCCTTGGCGGCGCGGGCGATCATCATGAACACGCCCTGCATGTCGTCGGGCAGGATGCTCGCGCGCAGTGCCACGTCTTTCCAGCCGTCATCGGCGCCGAGGTCGGAGCCGAGCCCGGCGCGCGCATGGGTCAGCATGCGGCGGAATTCGTTGAGATCCGGCACGGCCGTGCCAAGCCCGTCGATGCGGCAGCGGACCACGAATTCCTGATGCAGCACGCCAATGGCGCGGAAGCCGGCATCAGGCTCCGAGAGCAACGCCTGCAGCACGCGATCGACGCGTGCACGGCGCTCGGCGATTTCCTCGGGCGAAGGCGGCGGCGCATCGGGCTCCGGCCGCAGATCGGGCCCCGCCGCGCGTGCCGCCATCAACTGGCCGAGCAGATCCGGCGAAGCCGGTGCGCGCCGCGCCGGCCGCATGCTCGTTTCCGGCGGTGGTGCTGCGAGAATGACTGCACGCATCTCTTCCGACGCCGCGCCCGGCAGCGGCATCAGTTTTGGCGTGGCATTGCGCGGCGCGGTCTCGGTGGCGCCGATGCGCAGGCCGAGCGGCCGCCGCGACAGCGCCGGGCCCAGCGCCATGAACTGTCCGCGTTCGAGATCGCGGAACGACTCTGCCTGCCGCCGCTCCATGCCGAGCAGATCGGCCGCGCGCGCCATGTCGATATCCAGGAAGGTGCGGCCCATCAGGAAGTTCGATGCTTCCGCGGCGACGTTCTTCGCAAGTTTTGCGAGACGCTGCGTTGCGATGATCCCTGCGAGCCCGCGCTTGCGGCCACGGCACATCAGGTTGGTCATCGCGCCGAGCGACAGTTTTCGTGCTTCGTCGGAAACTTCGCCCGCCACCGCCGGCGCGAACAATTGCGCCTCGTCGACGATCACGAGCATCGGATACCAGTGGTCCCTGGGCGCATCGAAAAGCCCGTTCAGAAAGGCCGCGGCGCGGCGCATCTGGTTCTCGGCGTCGAGGCCTTCGAGATTGAGCACGGTGGAGACGCGATGTTCGCGCGCGCGTTCGCCCGCTGCCTGCAAGCCGCGCTCGGTGTGGTCCTCGGCATCGATGACAAGATGGCCGAAGCGTTCGGCCAGCGAGACGAAATCGCCTTCGGGATCGATGATGGTCTGCTGCACCCAGGGGGCGCTCTGTTCGAGCAGCCGGCGCAGCAGATGCGATTTTCCGGAACCGGAATTGCCCTGCACCAGCAGACGCGTCGCCAGCAATTCCTCGAGGTCGAGAGACGCCGGCGCGCCCGCCGTCGTATGCCCCATCTCGATTGCAACAGTCATTCCAGTCCAAAGCTCCTGCGCGGAGGGCTTAGCAATGCGGGGAGGGGGCGTCGAGGGAAGCGGGACTGTTCCACACAGGCAAGTGTGCAATAGCGAGGGGCGCCGACGGTCGTGGAAATCCCTCCCCCAAGCGGCGTAGCCGCGCAGCGGGGAGGGTGGCGCGTAGCGCCGGGTGGGGTCTCTCCCCACGTGACGTCCTTCGTGGGGATAGACCCCACCCGTCATGATGCTCGCTGGACGCTCGCAGTCATGCCACCCTCCCCGCTGCGCCGCTTCGCGGCTTGGGGGAGGGATAAGACCCACGCGCTACCTCAACGAAATCGCCAATCCCGACAAATCCGCATTGACCATCAGCCCGGTCTGCCGTCCCGACAGCTCCAGCACCGCGCCTTTTTCGTTGGTGAGCACGATCGCGCTGACACCGCGGCCGAGCGCTGCGCCGGCGCCGCCCGCGCCATACACGCCGGCCACATCCGACGGCCGGTTGATGTTGCTGACCCGCCCCGAAAGCCGCGTTTCCGACGCGCCGAACACGAGACCCGCGCTCACGCCGCCGATCGACAGCGGATATTGCCGGCCGCGAAAGCTCAGCACGCCCGAGCCGCCGGAAGCGCCAATGAACCAGCCGCCCTTCAGCACCTTGAAGCGAATGGTGCCGCTATCGGCATGGGCGATGGTCGCACTCGCGGCGAGCGTGGCGAGTGCGATAAGGGCAGTGCGAAGACGTGCGCGCATGAGAGCCTCTGGGGTGATTCGTGAGGTTCCAGTTTAGCCGTAGGGCGGATTAGGCGAAGCCGTAATCCGCCGCGGAGTTTCGGTTATGAAGTCGGCCGGCGGATTACGCTTTGCTAATCCGCCCTACGGCACAGCGTTTCAGCGCTCTCCGAATGATCCGATATTTTTCGCATCACCCGCCCAATCACCGGGAAATATCCCCGCACGGACATCGCGATGGAATGACGAGTGGGGCCAATCGACCACCCGCGTCACCAATCCATGCTTCACCGGATTGATATAGCAATAATTTACATGGTTCTCGTAGTCGCGCTCGTCGCGGATCATGTGCTCCCAGAAACGTGGTTGCCAGACATGGCTCCCTCGTAGCGGAAGAGCCTTGACGAATTCCGTTTTGATCAA
Source organism: Tardiphaga sp. (assembly GCF_044340795.1). GTDB lineage: Bacteria > Pseudomonadota > Alphaproteobacteria > Rhizobiales > Xanthobacteraceae > Tardiphaga. Next base: position 9,358 of record NZ_JBIISY010000133.1, on the reverse strand, counting down.
TCGCCATCGCGTGGAGAAATCGTCGTCGTCGATCGGCAATGTCCAGATCGTATGAAGATGATCGGGCATAACGACAAACGCATCGATCGTGAATGGCCGCTTGCTCTGCACCTTCGTCACTGCATCGCGTAGCGCTTCGATGATCAGTGAGCAATGTCTGTCGTCGATCCTGCAGATTGACAGTGAAGAACCAGCAGCCGCCATCGACGCGCATGCGACGATAGTTCGGCATGGTGTGATCCTCTCGATCGTAGCCGGCGGATTAGCGAAGCGTAATCCGCCGGCTGAGTTTGCGGAAGAACTCCGGTGCCTCACGACCTCCGCGGCGGATTACGGCTTCGCCTAATCCGCCCTACAGCTCCGGGGCGCATTGAAAATAATCCTTGACGCAACTCCCGGCTTAGACAATATTCCCATCCGTCCCCTCCCTCGGTGAGGGGCGTCGCCGGGACGCCGGTGGCGCGGAGAGGGGGATGTGGCGCCTGCGGGCGGGAGGGAGACGTTCCCTCGCGCACTCGGGAGGCCTCGGGTCACCGTCCGGCCCCACTATGGGGGTCTGCCGCTACTGCGCGGCTGGACGTGGCATCGGCGACAGGCAGGAAACTGCCGGACCCTGCGGGGTCAACAGCCTTTGCCCGGAAGAACGGTCCCGGGGACACAAATCGCCACGGTGGAGCGTCGAAAGGCGTTCCGCGGCTTTGCTCTTCCGGCGCTCCGGAAGATCGAAGTCGCGGCACTAACACAAGTCGCGCCTTTCGGCGCTCCGCCTCCCTCATTTCGGGAGGCACATCGAGACCGCCACTCACGCGCTGATGCGCGGGCGCCGACGGCGCGTGGTCGTCACAAAACTCACTCACATCATCATCGCAGCGAAGGAGAGTTCACATGCTCGTTTCAAATGCCGATGCCAAAATCCTGAAGCGGAAACTTCAGGCGGAGCAGGATCGTCCGGCAGCGGCGGAAGCGCATCTGCTGCGCGTCGCCTGTTTCGAGGTGGCTATCAGGTTGATGTCCGACGAGGTCGACGCCTATCAGGCCTGTCCGTCGGCAAAATGCCGCCGGCGCCGCGGTTGTGTCGGCAGGCCGTTCCGCTGCAGCCCCGTCATCCGCGACCGCGGCGTGAAGCATGACATCACCCGCCTGATCGAGGGCCTGTATTGGACGATGCTGCAGAAGCTCGCCAATGGTCGCTCCTTCAATGATGATCTGGACCATGCCCGTCCGTCATGAATTCGTTGACCGGCTTCGCGCGCGGTGCAGTGACACCGCGCATGCGCCTCGCTACAACACGGCGAGAGGAAGCGCGGCTCTCCGCGCTCGCAGCAGGGACACTGACGATGCATGCGCTCGCGATGCCGGCCTGGAAGACTATGCTTGTTCGTCCGCGCAGCGTCGCATGCGCGGTGATCGCCGCATTGGCGCTGCTCGATGTCTCGCTGCTGATCGCGCGCGAGGCGCCGAGCGTGCCGTCGCTGCAGAAGCTCGGCTTCGACATGGAGTCCGCCGGCTTCAAGGCGCGCTTCGCCAACGATCCCGCCGGCAAGGCGGCGCTGAGCAAGCTGCCGCCCTATCGTTTCGTCGTCCACAACACGCCAAAGGGCCCGCGTTATCTGTTCGCCGATCCGGCGAAATGCATGTGCACCTTCGTCGGCACCGGCGACAATTATCGCAACTATCAGGACATCGTGCGCAACGGCCTGCCGCAGGCGGATTACGTAGCGCCGGACTACAAGACCCAGGCCAGCGCGCTCCTGGCCGACGATCCGATCCAGTCGGACAGCGTCTATTGGGAGCCGGACAGCATCTCGGATGCGTTCAACGATTATTGGTAGGCGCGGCGGCGATCCTTTCAGCTGTCGTCCCGGCGAAGGCCGGGACCCATAACCTCCGAGTTTCGATTCTAGCCGTGAGTTCTCGTGGCACTTCTACACGGCATCACGACATCGGCGCCGTGTATGGGTCCCGGCGTCCGCCGGGACGACAACCGAGTTTGCTGCAACCCTCACACAAACAAAAAAGCCGGCGTTTCCGCCGGCTTTCGTGTTCTTGCTGTCTGCTGCCGCACCTGTCAGTGCGCAGCTTCCAACGCTGCAGCTTCCGCCTTCGCGATCGTGCCCTTGACCGCCGTCTGCACCTTCTCGAAGGCGCGGACTTCGATCTGGCGGACGCGCTCGCGCGACACGCCGAACTCGCTCGCGAGGTCTTCCAGCGTCATCGGTTCATCGGCGAGGCGACGTGCCTCGAAGATGCGCCGTTCGCGCGGGTTGAGCACGTTGATGGCACCGGTCAGCGCCTGGCGGCGATGATCGAACTCTTCGTGCTCCGCCAGAATGGCTTCCTGGTTGGGCGAGTTATCGACCAGCCAGTCCTGCCATTCGCCGGCTTCGCCGTCGTCACGGATCGGTGCGTTGAGCGACGCGTCGCCACCGAGGCGGCGGTTCATGTCGACCACGTCCTGTTCCGTCACGCCGAGGCGCGAGGCGATCAGCTGGACCTGTTCGGGGCGGAGATCGCCTTCGTCCAGGGCCGAAATCTTGCTCTTCGCCTTACGCAGATTGAAGAACAGCTTCTTCTGGTTCGCGGTCGTACCCATTTTCACGAGCGACCACGACCGCAGGATGTACTCTTGAATCGACGCCTTGATCCACCACATGGCGTAGGTGGCCAGGCGGAAGCCCTTTTCCGGCTCGAAACGCTTCACCGCCTGCATCAGGCCGACGTTGCCTTCGGAGACAACCTCGGAAATCGGCAGGCCGTAGCCGCGATAGCCCATGGCGATCTTGGCAACGAGCCGAAGATGGCTGGTCACAAGGTGATGTGCCGCGTCGCGATCGTCATGTTCACGCCAACGCTTGGCGTACATGTATTCCTGCTGGGGTTCCAGCATCGGGAACTTACGGATCTCGGCGAGGTAGCGAGACAGTCCCGATTCTCCGTTGAGAACCGGCAGTGTAGCTGTGCGGGCCATGTGCTTGCCCTCCAGATGTTCAGGCCCCCGATAGCGGCGGGCCAGGCAGCAGACGCTTGGTTAAAGCCGTCCAGGCTGCGATGTTCCGCGTCTCACTTGACGCAGGTGCAACATACACCCTTTACCGAGCGGTATGGAAGTGAATTTTCTGTCACGTTGCCGTGTGGCCAGAATAAGCTGCTGAAAAGACGTATTATTTTATATGCATCTGCGTCATTCTGTCAGGGCGAGATGGCCCCGCAGCACCGCCAGATCGGTCGGAAGTTCGGCCGTCCATTCCAGAATCTCGCCACTGCGGGGGTGCTCCAGCGCCAGCAAATAAGCGTGAAGCGCCTGCCGATCGAGCGCCTCCAGCGCGGCCTTGCTGAGCGGTCCGAGCGACGAGGCCTTGGTCTTGAAATGCGGGCCATAGACGCCGTCACCCATCAGCGGATGCTGGATATGGGCGAGGTGGACGCGGATCTGGTGGGTGCGTCCGGTCTCGAGCTGGCATTCGAGCAGCGAGGCAACGGGTCGTCCCATGCGATCGGCAAACTCTTCCAGCACGGTCCAGTGCGTCACCGCTTCGCGACCATTCTCGCGCACGGCCATTTTCTCGCGGGCATGCGGATGGCGGTCGATGGCTGCTTCGATCGTGCCACGCGGACGGTTCGGCACGCCCCAGGCAAAGGCCTTGTAGCCGCGCCGCATTTCATTGGTGCGGCCGTGATCGGCGAATTGCGCGGTTAGCGACTGATGCGCGGCGTCGTTCTTGGCGACCACCATCAGGCCGGTGGTGTCCTTGTCCAGCCGGTGCACGATGCCCGGCCGGCGGACGCCGCCGATGCCCGACAGCGACGCGCCGCAATGGGCGATCAGGGCATTCACCAGCGTGCCGGTCTCATGGCCGGCGGCGGGATGCACGACCAGGCCCTTGGGCTTGTTGATGACGATGATGTCCTCGTCCTCGAACACGATGTCGAGGGCGATATCCTCGCCTTCCGGCTCCGCAGGTGCGGCAGGAGGGACGTCGATTGTGATCGTATCGCCCGCATTGACGTGATAAGCGGGGTCGCGCACGGCGGCGGTGTCCTGGCCCGAGCGGGTGAGCGTCACCTGTCCGGCAAGGATCAGCGCCTTCAACCGCGAGCGCGACAGCGCAGGGGTCCGCACCGCCAGCACGCGATCGAGCCGGCTGGAGCCTTCGTCGCCCTGGACGGTGACGTCTACGCGCTGATCGTTCATTCCGAAAACCTTACCTACCGAGACTTCAATGACCCAGCCTGCCGACGCGCTGCCCGAACCCACTGCCGAACAGGCGGCGATGATCGCCCGCGTTCGCCGCATGATGCTGATCGCCGGGCTGACCACGGCACTCGGCGTCGGCGCCTTGCTGGTCGTGATCGGCTACCGCCTTTTCCGCAGCGAGGGAAGTGCGGTGACCACCTCGGCGGCGACGGCCACCTTGCCCAAGGGCGCGAAGATCCTCTCGACGGGCGCTGCCGGCGACCGCATCGTGATCACGCTGGATATCGCCGGCCGCACCGAAATCCGTACCTTCGACGCCAAGACGCTGAAGCCGGCCGGCACGCTGAATTTCGCCAGCGAACCGTAAGACGTTCAAAAGCTAAGCGATATCAGTCTTTTGTTTGGCGGAGCGATGCGGAGAACGGCTTATTCGGCCGCTTTCTCCACACGCGATGGCGTCAGGCGGAAGGCGTGATTCTCCGTCAGCCACGCCGCGCGTTCGTCGCGCAGAAGCGTGCGGCGGACTTTTCCGGCATCGTCGCGCAATCCTTCGCTCAGGGCCTCATAGCTCTCCGGATGCTTGTACCGGCTCAGCCGGTCCGCAAGGAACCCGGACATGCCATCGGCCACGCCTTGAGCGTCGATGCCATCGGCCAGTTCGAGGATGGCGTGCACGCGCTGGCCGAGTTCCGGATCGGGCAGGCCGATGACGACGCAGGAGCGCACATCGGGATGGGCCATCAGCGCGGCCTCGATCTCCGCCGGATAGATATTGGCGCCGCCACGGATCACCATGTCGGAGAGGCGATCGCCGAGATAGAGATAGCCGTCGGCATCGAGCCGGCCGACATCGCCAAGCGACTCCCAGCCATCGGGCCGGCGTTTCGGCTCGGCGCCAAGATAATGATAGGTGCTGCCCGCGCCTTCATTGGGCAGGAAGAAGATCTCGCCGCTCTCGCCGGGCGCTACATCCTGGCCATTGGCATCGAGGATGCGCAGCTTGCAGCCGTCGTCGATCTTGCCCACCGAGCCGCGATGCGCGAGCCATTCGGTGCCGGAGATCACGCAGCGGCCTTGCCGTTCGGTGCCGCCATAGAGCTCGAAGACCCGTTCCGGTCCGAGCCAGTTGATCCATTCTTCCTTCAGCCATTGCGGCATCGGCGCCGCCATGTGGAAGATCATGTGCAGGCTGGAGAGATCGTAGGACTCGCGCACCGCCGTCGGCAGAGACCAGATGCGATGCATCATGGTGGGCACGAAATTCGCCCATTGCACGCGGTTGGCCTGGATCAGGCGCAGCGTTTCCTCGGCATCGAATTTCACCATGCCGGTGAGGCGACCGCCGGTGAACAGCGCGTAATGCGACACGATGAATGGCGCATTGTGATAGAGCGGGCCGGGGTTAAGGACCGACGCTCCTTTCGGCATCCCGAGCGGCGGCTCGGCTGCGGTGTCCGTCACGGCGGGCAGGTGGTCGAGGATCACCTTTGGCCGTCCCGTCGAGCCACCCGACGTCATGGCTTTCCAGTAGCGCGCGACCGGCGCGTTCAGTGGTTCGTCGGAAAAACCTTCGGGCACGAAGTTCGCCGGCAGCGAAACCTGCGCATTCCAGTCGGCTTCACCGCCGACCACCAGCGATGGCTTGAGGATATCGAGCACCGCAGCCGCTTCGCCGCGCGGCAATCGCCACGACAGCGAGGTCGGCGTCGCGCCGCATTTCCATACGGCGAATGTCGTCTCGAACAGCGCATTGCCATTGGGCAGCCCGATGGCGACGAAGTCGCCGGGCTTCACGCCCTTGGCCGCAAAGGCGCGGGCGCGGCGATTGGCGTTGCGCTCCAGCTGCTCCCAGGTGAGCGTGTCGGCGCCATGGCTGACGGCCATCGTGTCTTTCGGTTTGCGCTCGGCATACCAGCGCGGCACGTCCGCCAAAGGGATGAGCATTTCGTTTCTCCGGATCGTCACGCTTCTTCACGAGCGCTGTGGCGAGGAAGCGATCGCGCCTTTGCCCGCAGGCATCGGGCGCGATCGCCGAGTTTGGAACGGGATCGACGGCGTTAGAGCGTCAACTCATGGCGGCCGACCACCATCCAGTGCACTTCGTCCGGACCATCGGCAAAGCGGAGATGGCGGACGTCGGTGTACATTTCGGCGAGCGGCGTCCAGTGCGAGATGCCCGTCGCACCGTGCATCTGGATCGACTGGTCGATGATCTTCGCCGCACGTTCCGGCACCATGGCCTTGACCATGCTGACCCAGATGCGTGCCTCCTTGTTGCCGAGCACGTCCATCGCCTTTGCAGCCTTCAGCACCATCAGCCGCATCGCCTCGATCTCGCAGCGTGCCTGCGCGATGATCTGCAGGTTGCCGCCGAGATGCGCGATCTTCTTGCCGAAGGCTTCGCGCGTGAGGCCGCGCGCGACCATCATGTCGAGCGCCTTCTCGGCCTTGCCGATGGTGCGCATGCAGTGATGGATGCGGCCGGGCCCGAGACGCAGCTGCGAGATTTCGAAGCCGCGGCCTTCGCCGAGCAGGATGTTCTCCTTCGGCACGCGCACATTATTGAAGCGCATATGCATGTGGCCGCGTGGCGCATGATCATGGCCGAACACATGCATGGGGCCGATCACCTCGACGCCGGGTGTGTCGACGGGCACCAGGATCTGCGACTGCTGCTTGCTGGGCGCTGCATCGGGATTGGTCTTGACCATCACGATCATGATCTTGCAGCGGGGATCGCCGAGACCGGAGATGTAATACTTCTCGCCATTGATGACCCACTCGTCGCCTTCGAGCTTGGCGGAAGTGGACACGTTCTTGGCGTCGGACGAGGCGACATTCGGCTCGGTCATGGCATAGGCCGAACGGATCTCGCCGGCGAGCAGCGGCTTCAGCCACTTCTCCTTCTGCTCCTTGGTGCCGACGCGCTCGATCACTTCCATATTGCCGGTATCCGGCGCCGAACAGTTCATCGTCTCGGATGCAAGCGGGCTCTTGCCGAGTTCGGCGGCGATATAGGCGTAATCGAGATTGTTGAGGCCTTCGCCGGTCTCGGCATCGGGCAAGAAGAAGTTCCAGAGACCTTCCTCGCGCGCTTTGTTTTTGGCCTTGCCGAGAATTTCGAGCTGCTCGGGCGTGAACGACCAACGATCGGTCTTCTTTTCTCCCGCACGATAGAATTCCACCGACATCGGCTCGACGGTGGTCGCGATGAATTTGCGCACATGATCATAGAGCGGGCGGGACTGCTCCGACATGCGCAGATCATTCAGCGCGTCTTCGGGGGCGAGGGTGTAGGGCGTCTGGCGAGGGGTGTATGCAACTTTCATCGTCGTCGTTCTCCCGTTTCTTGTCATCGTTGTTGGCCATCTCGTCTGGATGGCTGTGCGTTCGTTATAGGCGCGAAGGCGTATCACTGTCTTCGCCGATGTGAGCGTCGCGCACGATGGCACGCGCCGCAGATCGGCCCAAGCGATTTATGCATCCAGCGACGCAACATTGCGCTGCACACACAGTGATGCACATTGGTCGCAGTTTACATTCGAATTTTCGAAGCGCTAGAATGTTGTCATCAAGAAGCGGGATGCACGCATTCACAAGCTTCGGAAGGGTGGAAGCATGGCTCTAATGGGCATTTGGAACCTATTAGAAAGATCGGTATGCGCACAGCGCGTGCTGGTCTTCGGTCCGCGCGAGCGCTCGGGGCGTACCGTTCGGCAATTCCAACACACGAAATGTGCCGTGTGCCGAAATCGGGAGGCACAGAGCTGATGCGAGCTTATGCAGCCCGTCGCCTGCTGGCGCTGATCCCGACGATCTTCTTCGCCAGCCTGATCGTGTTCGTCACGCTGCGCCTCGTGCCCGGCGATGTCATTGACCTGATGATGTCGCAGAACGACATCTCAGCCAGCGCCAAGGACCGTGCCCAGCTCGAAGAAGCGCTCGGTCTCAACAAGCCCGTCTATATCCAGTATTTCCTCTGGATCGGCGGCGTGCTGCGCGGCGATCTCGGCCAGTCGCTGTGGCACAACACGCCGGTGCTCGACCAGATTCTCAGCCGCCTGCCGGTGACATTCGGCCTCGGCTTCATGGCGATTCTGATCGGCCTCGTCATCGCGATTCCCATCGGCGTCTATTCGGCGCTGCGTCAGGACACGGTCGGTGATTACCTCATGCGCTCGCTGTCGATCCTGATGCTGGCGGTGCCGGCTTTCTGGACCGGCACGATGGTGATGGTGTTCCCGGCGATCTGGTGGGGCTGGTCGCCCGACCTGAACTACATCCCGTTCACGAAAGATCCATTGGCGGCGCTCCAGCACATGCTGTTGCCGGCGCTCATTCTCGGCATGTCGCTGTCGGCGATCACGATGCGCATGACGCGCACGATGATGCTGGAAGTGCTGCGCCAGGATTACATCCGCACCGGCTGGGCCAAGGGCCTCAATGAACGTACGATCGTGACGCGGCATGCGCTGCGCAACGCGCTGATTCCGGTGGTCACGCTGGTCGGCATCCAGGCGCCGCTGGTGATTGGCGGCGCCGTCATCATCGAGCAGATCTTCGTCATTCCCGGCATGGGTATGCTGCTGCTCGAAGGCGTCACCCAGCGCGATTACCCGATCGTTGCCGGTGTGTTCCTGGTGGTCGGCCTGGCCGTGATGATGATCAACCTGATCGTCGATCTCAGCTATGGCCTGCTCGATCCCAAAGTGAGGTATCGCTGATGACGATCGCCGTCGAGACCTCCATCACCAAGCCGCCGCGTCGGCGCTCGCCCGCCATGGCCTTCATCGGGCGGCTGTTCCGCGAAAAGCCGCTCGGTGCAGCCGGCGCAGTCGTCTTCCTGCTGTTCCTGTTCTGCGGACTGTTCGCGGATTTCCTCGCGCCCTATGGCTACAACCAGATCAGCCCGCTGAACCGGATGAAGCCGCCGTCGTGGCAGTTCTGGTTCGGCACCGACAATCTCGGCCGCGATGTGCTGTCGCGTTGTCTCTATGGCGCGCAGCTCTCCGTCATCATCGGCTTCTGCGCGGCAGGCATCGCCACCATCGTGTCGGTGGTGATCGGCATCCTGTCCGGCTATCTCGGCGGCCGCTTCGACATGATCATGCAGCGGCTGGTCGATGCCTGGATGAGCTTTCCGGATCTTGTGGTGCTGATCGT
>NZ_JBIISY010000132.1:0-16373 GCF_044340795.1 Tardiphaga sp. | reverse complement strand
ATGAACACCCGACCCAGGCACTGCTCGACGCGCTGACCATCCGCCGCAACAAGGGCCGGATCGAGGGCCTCGTGATCGCGATCTGCGGCGACGTGCTGCATTCGCGCGTGGCGCGCTCCAACATCATTTTGCTGAACACCATGGGCGCGCGCGTTCGCGTGGTCGGCCCCTCCACGCTGCTGCCACCGGGCATCGAGCGGATGGGCGTCGAAGTGTTTCGCGACATGCGCGAGGGCCTGAACGGCGCGGACATTGTCATGATGCTGCGCCTGCAGCGCGAGCGCATGAACGGCTCCTTCGTGCCGTCCTCCGGCGAATACTTTCAGTATTTCGGCCTCGACCAGAAGAAACTGTCCTACGCCAAGCCGGATGCGCTGGTGATGCATCCCGGCCCGATGAATCGCGGTGTCGAGATCGACTCGCTTGTCGCTGATGGCGCGCAGTCGCTGATCCGCGAACAGGTGGAAATGGGTGTCGCCGTGCGCATGGCGGTGCTGGAAGCGCTGGCGCGCAACCTACCCAATGCGTGACGGCCATGGAGACGCTGCTGTCATTCCTCGTCGGACTGATGCAGCGGAAACTGAAATTCGTCGCGATCCTCGGCACAGTGTTCATCGGCGTGATGCTGTATGTGCAGGGCTTTACGACCCAGAACATCATCTTCGGGATCATCTTTACGGTGATCATCGGACTGTTCGCGATCACGGTCTGGTTCTGGACCACGATCTTCAAATCCATCACGACCAAACGGCGATGATTTCATGCTGACCAACCGCCGCCCCATCCTGCTGGCCAATGCGCGCCTGATCGATCCGTCGCAGACGCTCGACACCACCGGCGACGTCCTCATCGTCGATGGCGTGATCCGCGATGCCAAACGCGGCATCGGCACCGCCGGCGTGCCCGAGGGCACCGAGGTCATCAACTGCGCTGGCAAGGTCGTCGCCCCCGGCCTGATCGACATGCGCGCTTTCGTCGGCGAGCCCGGCGCCAGCCATCGTGAAACCCTGGCCTCGGCGAGCCATGCGGCGGCGGCGGGCGGCATCACCACCATCATCTGTCAGCCGGATACGTCGCCGGCGATCGACAATTCCGCCACCGTCGACTTCGTGCTGCGCCGCGCGCGCGACACGGCCATCGTCAACATCCATCCGATGGCGGCGCTCACAAAGGGCCTCGAAGGCCGCGAGATGACGGAGTTCGGCCTGCTCCGCGCGGCCGGTGCCGTCGCCTTCACCGATGGCCACAAGAGCGTCACCAATGCGCAGGTGATGCGCCGCGCGCTGACCTATGCCCGCGATTTCGACGCGCTGATCGTCCATTACACCGAAGATCCCGCGCTGGTCGGCGAAGGCGTGATGAATGAAGGCGAGCGCGCCTCGCGGCTCGGCCTCACCGGCATCCCGACTGCCGCCGAAGCCATCATGCTGGAACGCGACATGCGCCTGGTCGCGCTGACCGGCGGGCGCTATCACGCCGCCTCGGTGAGCTGTGCGGAGTCGATCGAGATCCTGCAGCGCGCACGTGATGCTGGCTTGCGCGTTTCCGCCTCGGCCTCGATCAATCACCTGACGCTGAACGAGAACGATATCGGGCCCTATCGCTCCTATCTCAAGCTGTCGCCGCCGCTGCGCACCGAAGACGATCGCCGCGCGCTGGTGGACGCCGTGGCATCCGGCCTGATCGACGTCATCATGTCAGACCACAATCCGCAGGACGTCGAGACCAAGCGACTGCCCTTCGCCGAAGCCGAGCCCGGCGCCATCGGCCTCGAGACCATGCTGTCCGCCGGCCTGCGCCTGCTGCACAATGGCGAGCTCAGCCTCACGCAGCTGATTTCGGCGATGTCCACGAAGCCGGCCGAACTGCTCGGCCTCCCCGGCGGCACGCTGCGCGCGGGCTCCGTCGCCGATGTCATCGTCATCGATACCGATGTGCCGTGGGTGCTGGATCCCGCCGATCTCAAATCGCAATGCAAGAACACGCCTTTCGACGAGGCGCGTTTCACCGGCCGCGTCATCCGCACGATCGTTGGCGGGCGCACCGTCTATGAGCACGTCTAAGGGACGATCATGAACCCGCTCTATATCCTCGCCGCCGCTTTCGGATATCTGCTCGGCTCGATCCCGTTCGGCCTGCTGATCACGAAAATGGCCGGCACCGAAGACATTCGCGGCATTGGCTCCGGCAATATCGGCGCCACCAATGTGCTGCGCACCGGCCGCAAGGGCCTCGCCGCCGGCACGCTGGTCTGCGACGCGCTGAAAGGCACGATCCCCGTCGTCATCATGGGCATGCTGGGCGGGCCGATCCCGGCGATGATCGCCGCCGTCGCTGCATTTCTCGGCCACCTCTTTCCGGTCTGGCTCGGCTTCAAGGGCGGCAAGGGTGTGGCGACCTATATCGGCGTGATGCTCGGCTTGTTCTGGCCGGCGGCGCTGATCTTCTGCATCGCCTGGCTCGCCACCGCCATGACCTCGCGCTACTCGTCCTTCGCGGCGCTGACCGCCAGCGCCCTGACGCCGATGTTCCTGTGGTACATGAAGGCCCCTCAACTCGCGATCCTCGGCGCGGCACTGACCGTGCTGCTCTGGTTCATGCACCGTGAAAACATCAAGCGACTGCTGAACGGGACCGAAGGCAAGATCGGGAAGAAGTAGTCCGATCTAGAACACCCGCGCCCCCTGCTTCGCATCCAGGTCGAATTCCCAGATCTCCACGCCTGGGCCGACCAGATGGCCATGGCACTTGATGTAATGCGAGATCAGGCTGACGCGGGATTGCGGATGCAGGTGCCGCAGCGCGAACAGGATCTTGCGGTAGTCGCGCGGCGCCGCACTGAACTGCAGGATGGCCTCGTTCAGCCCGCGGATTTTTGCGCAGGGCACATTGCCCGAGACCGTCCAGGTGTACGACTTGCACTCCACGATGATGCGTGGGCTGGCACTGCCGAGATCGAAGCGCTTCTTCCGGAACGAGCGATGGCCGACCGGCAACGAGTAGTTCGGCGCCAACATGACGCCTTCGGAGTGGAAGAACAGCTGAGCGGCTTCCTCGAACTCACGCCCGACGGCGACGTTGCTCGATGCGCCCGGCCGCTGAAAATTGTTCACGTCCCACAGCATTGCCGACATCACTGAACACAAGCCAGACGGGCTCACCCCTACTCTCGCACCTTAAATGCGAATGTCAATTGAATGCATCCTCGAGTTGATTAAGCTGATCCGCGGGGGAGTTCAGCTTGACCGACACCGGAAATGCATCGATCCGCCTGAGTGAAGCGCAGCGGCGCGACTGGCTGCGTCTGATCCGCAGCGAGAATGTGGGGCCGCGGACCTTTCGTGCGCTGATCAATCAGTTCGGCAGTGCACGCGCGGCGCTGGAGCGCCTGCCCGACCTTGCCCGGCGCGGCGGCGCCATGCGCGGCGGGCGCGTCTGCAGCCACGATGAAGCCGACCAGGAAATCGCACGCGGCCACCGGATCGGCGTCGCGCTGGTCGCGCCCGGCGAGGCCGGCTATCCGCCACGGCTGGCCGCGATCGATGATGCGCCGCCCCTGCTCGGCATGCGCGGCAATCGCGACGCCATGGCACGGCCGATGATCGCCATCGTCGGCTCCCGCAACGCCTCGGGTGCCGGGCTGAAATTCGCGGAAAGACTGGCACGCGAGCTCGCCGACGCCGAATTCGTCGTCATTTCCGGCCTTGCCCGCGGCATCGATCAGGCCGCGCATCATGCCAGCGCTGCGGCCGGCAGCGTTGCCGTGCTGGCGGGCGGACATGACCGGATCTATCCGCCCGAGCATGAGGACCTGCTGTGCGACCTGCTGGCCTTTGGTGGCGCCATTTCGGAAATGCCGCTCGGCCATGTGCCGCGGGCCCGTGACTTTCCCCGCCGCAACCGGCTGATCTCCGGCGCGGCGCTGGGCGTGGTCATCATCGAGGCCGCAGAGCGCTCGGGCTCGCTGATCACCGCGCGCATGGCGGCCGAACAGGGCCGCGAGGTGTTCGCGGTCCCCGGCTCACCGCTTGATCCCCGCGCCGCCGGCACCAACCGGCTGATCAAGCAGGGCGCGACCCTGGTGACCGAGGCGGACGATATCATCAATGCCGTCGCGCCGATCATGGAGCGGCCGATCGAACTGCCGAGCCGCGAGCCGGACGACGAGGTGTCTTTCGATGAGCCCGACGACAGCGATCGCGCCCGCATCATCGGCCTGCTCGGGCCGAGCCCGATCGGCATCGACGACCTGATCCGGCTGGCGAAAGTGTCGCCGACGACGGTGCGCGTGGTGCTGCTGGAGTTGGAGCTCGCGGGACGGCTGGAGCGGCACGGCGGCGGGCTGGTGTCGATGATGTAGCGATGTATGGGAAGCATGAACATGGCAGGAAAAAACGCCCGCAACGAAGCGCTGAAATTGATAGCAAACTGGTTCAATGGTGCGTCGTTGACCATTGCGGGCGCCGGTGTCGCGCTGCCCATTCTGTCGCGATATCTCGATATCGGCACAGCGATTTGGCGACCGGAGTTGTTCTGGAACTCGATCGTCATTTGCATCGGTTGCGCCGTGATCCTACATTTGCTCGGCCAGTATATGGTAGGAGCCATCAATGACTGATCAGGACATCCAGATACTGTTGGCACCGGTCGCCGTAACCGCAGCTTTTGCCGTGACAGGCTTGCTTTTGCGTCGCCACATCATCCGAAAATATCGAATTGAGAACGAGCCTAAGCTTGAGGGGCAGTCTGCGCCGTCGTCTCATCTCGCCGACACATCAAAGTCGCGGTAGCCCGCGGAGCAGATCCTGACGCTACCCGCCATCGCCATCGAACTTCTCCCGCGCGCTCGTGATCTCCGGCAGATGATTGAGTGCCCAGCTACCAAGCGCCTTGACCGGCTCCGACAAGCCTCGACCGAGTTCTGTCAGTTCGTAATCAACCCTCGGCGGAATGGTCGGATAGACCGTACGCGTGACGAGGCCATCGCGTTCGAGCCCGCGCAGAGTCAGCGTCAGCATGCGCTGCGAGACGCCGCCGATCATGCGCTTCAGTTCGTTGAACCGACGCGGCCCATCACCCAGCATCATGATGACCAGGACGCTCCATTTGTCGCCGACGCGCGACAGCACCGAGGCGACGCCCCGGCAATCGCTATGGGCGGGATCGTGCTGATGGGGCGGCGTGGCAGGCACATGTGTGTGCTCGGGTTTCAAAATAGTGCCTTCTTGTGCGGGTTCTGACAGTCACTCATGTAGCGTTGGTTACAAACCAATACCATAGGTGACCGACCATGAACCTCCTCCACATCGACTCCAGCGTCCTTGGCCCTCATTCCGTCAGCCGGCAGGTCTCGGCCGCCGTGACCGAACGGCTCGCAAAAGCCCAGCCCGGCATCGCGGTGATCTATCGCGACCTCAGTGCCGATCCCCTGTCGCACCTTTCCGGCTCGCATCTGGCGGCTGCGCAAGGCGGTGCAACGGACGCCGCATTGCAGGGCGACCTTGCCGCCGGCCAAGCCGCGCTCGACGAGTTCCTGGCCGCGGACATCGTGGTCATCGGCGCCCCCATGTACAATTTTACCATCCCGACTCAGCTCAAGGCCTGGATCGATCGTATTCTGGTGGCCGGCAAGACGTTCAAATATGGCGCCAACGGCCCGGAAGGCCTCGCCGGCGACAAGCGCGTCATCGTCGCGATCTCGCGCGGCGGCTTCTATCGCGCCGACACCCCGGCCGCGGCCGGCGAACATCTCGAAACCTATCTGCGCTGGGTGTTCGGTTTCATCGGCGTGACGAATGTAGAGTTCATCGCCGCCGATGGCATCGCGGTTGGGCCGGAGATGCGCGAGAAGGCCGTGAATGGCGCGCTGCAGGCGGCGACCGATTTGCGCGCGGCTTGAATCATCGGAGCGCGTGCAACAAGCACGCGCTCCGTCGATGCGCGATTACCCGCGAAATGCCGGCGCACCGGCCGGCGACGCTGTCGATCCGCCATCCACGAAGATCTCCGCGCCCTGCACGTTCGATGAATCATCGGACGCCAGGAAGAGCACGGTCTTCGCGACCTCGTCCGGCTTGCCCATGCGGCCGAGCGGGATCGTCTGCGAGAGCCGCTTTTCGAAGGCGTTGAACGCATCCGGCGTCGGCGCGACACGATCCCAGATCGGCGTGGCCGTTGCGCCGGGCGAGACGACATTGACACGAATGCCGCGCGGCGACAGTTCGGACGCCATCACGCGCGCCATCGCACGCACGCCGGCCTTGCTCGCTGCATAAGCGGAGTAACCGGGATTGCCGAGCACGGAGATCACCGAACCGTTGAGGATGATCGATGCGTTGTCGTTGAGATGTGCGACGGCAGCTTGAACCGTGAAAAACACGGCAGTGATGTTGGTCTTGAGCACGGCCTCGAACACATCGAGGGTGGTGCCGCCGACCGGCGTATTGCCGGCGATACCAGCATTGGCAAAAACGACGTCCAGCTTGCCGAATTTGGCGACAGCTTCGGCCACTGCCCGCTCGGTCGCCGCGATGTCGGTGGCATCAGCCACGATACCAATCGCGTTGCTGCCGAGCTCCTGAACCGCCTTATCCAGCCTGGCTTTGTCTCGCCCAGTGATGGCGACTTTCGCGCCTTCCGCGACGAACAGTTTTGCCGTCGTCAGCCCGATTCCGCTGTTGCCGCCCGTGATGAGCGCCGTCTTGCCTGCCAACCGCATCATGATCTCCTGCCAAATCAGTTGCTTTTTGCAACCGAATTGCCAAATAGAGCCAGTGGTTTCATAATGCAACCAGTTAGGGCGCCGATCACGGGAACGTTTGATCGGACAAGGAGAGGTTCATGGCGAAACGTACCAGCCTGAAAGGCGCGGCCTGCCCCATCGCACGCTCGATGGAGGCCATTGGCGATTGCTGGTCGATGCTCATCATTCGCGACGCCATGCTCGGCAAACGGCGCTTCGGTGAGTTTCAGAAGAGCCTCGGTGTGGCCAAGAACATTCTGACGGTCCGACTGCGGACATTGGTGGAGGATGGCATTCTGACCCTCGCCCAGTCCGCCGATGGCGGCGCCTATCAGGACTATGTGCTGACCGACAAGGGCCGGGCTGTTTTCCCGATCATGGTGGCGTTGCGGGAATGGGCGGAGGACTACGCCTTCACCCCCGGCGAAGAGACCAACATCCTGGTCGATCGCGAGACCGGCCAGCGCGTCGGCAGGCTCGAACTTCACGCCGCCGACGGTCGATTGCTCGGTTATGGCGACACCACGATCAAGCCGGCGGTCGCGTGAGCGGCCTCACCGCCCCCGCAGCCTGAGCCGCTCTTCCGCTTCCAGATGCGCCATGTCGAGCAGGTAGGCGAGCATCTCCAGCCGGTGCCGCCGGGCCAACCGGGCGAGATCGTGAACCGCACCCTTTATGTAATGCGCGGCCTCCGCCGGCCCGCCGTCGCTCGGGGGCTGGTCATCGTCGCCGTTCAATGTCATGGACCCGTCCGGGCTGGATTCAACCATAATGAGAGCTTGAGAATAACACTCATAAGTTGAAATATACAACCAAAATCGCACGACTTCGGTTGTACCAGGCCGTTGGGCTCCAAAGGCCGATTTGACACGGGCCCCCTTCGCACCCATGTTCGCCGCGAAACGGCGGGCGCGACTCTGGCGCGAAACGGCCGATTTCCCCCGCTAAACTATTGGAAAGTCATGAATCTCGTCATCGTGGAGTCGCCTTCCAAGGCCAAGACGATCAACAAGTATCTGGGCAAGGACTATGAAGTCCTGGCGTCCTTTGGCCATGTCCGCGACCTCCCGGCGAAGAACGGCTCCGTCGATCCCGACGCCGATTTCCAGATGATCTGGGAAGTGGACCCCAAGGCGAACAGCCGGCTCAACGACATCGCGAAAGCGGTCAAGGGCGCCGACAAGCTCATTCTGGCGACCGACCCTGATCGTGAGGGCGAAGCGATCTCCTGGCACGTGCTCGAAGTGCTGAAGCAGAAGCGCGCGCTGAAGGACCAGAAGATCGAGCGCGTGGTGTTCAACGCCATCACCAAGCAGGCCGTCTCCGACGCGATGAAGAACCCGCGTGAGATCGACGGCGCGCTGGTGGACGCCTATATGGCGCGCCGCGCCCTCGACTATCTCGTCGGTTTCACACTCTCCCCGGTGTTGTGGCGCAAGCTGCCGGGCGCCCGCTCGGCCGGCCGCGTGCAGTCGGTGGCGCTGCGCCTCGTCTGCGACCGCGAGCAGGAAATCGAGAAATTCGTTCCGCGCGAATACTGGTCGCTGGTGACCACGCTGGCGACGCCGCGCGGCGACAGTTTTGAAGCGCGCCTGGTCGGCGCCGACGGCAAGAAGATCCAGCGCCTCGATATCGGCACCGGCGCGGAAGCCGAGGACTTCAAGAAGGCGATCGACGCTGCGGCATTCTCGGTCAGCACCGTCGACGCAAAACCGGCACGCCGCAATCCGCAGGCGCCCTTCACCACATCGACGCTGCAGCAGGAAGCCAGCCGCAAGCTCGGCTTTGCGCCTGCGCATACGATGCGCATCGCGCAGCGCCTGTATGAAGGCATCGATATCGGCGGCGAAACCACCGGTCTCATCACCTATATGCGAACCGACGGCGTGACCATCGACGCGTCCGCCATCACGCAGGCGCGCTCGGTGATCGGCGAGGACTACGGCAAGGAGTATGTGCCGGAGACCGCGCGCCAATATACGAGCAAGGCAAAGAATGCGCAGGAAGCGCATGAAGCGATCCGCCCCACCGACATGTCGCGTCGCCCTGCCAGCCTGAAGGCGCGGCTCGATCAAGATCAGTATCGCCTCTACGAACTCGTCTGGATGCGCACCGTCGCCAGCCAGATGGAGTCGGCCGAGATGGAACGCACCACCGTGGACATCACCGCCAAGGCCGGCGCCCGCGTGCTGGAGCTGCGCGCCACCGGCCAGGTGGTGAAGTTCGATGGCTTCCTCGCCGTCTATCAGGAAGGCCGTGACGACGACGCCGACGACGAGGATTCACGCCGCCTGCCCGCCATGAGCGTGGGCGAAGCGCTGAAGAAAGAGAACCTCGCCGTCACCCAGCATTTTACCGAGCCGCCACCGCGTTTCTCGGAAGCGTCCCTCGTGAAGCGGATGGAAGAGCTCGGCATCGGCCGGCCCTCGACCTATGCGTCGATCCTCGATGTGCTGAAGGCGCGTGGCTATGTGAAGCTCGAGAAGAAGCGCCTCTATGGCGAGGACAAGGGCCGCGTCGTCGTGGCCTTCCTCGAGAACTTCTTCGCGCGCTATGTCGAATATGATTTCACCGCATCGCTGGAAGAGAATCTCGACAGGATCTCCAACAACGAGATTTCGTGGAAAGAGGTGCTGCGCGATTTCTGGACCGGCTTCATCGGCGCCGTCGACGACATCAAGGAGCTGCGCGTCGCGCAGGTGCTGGATGTGCTCGACGACATGCTCGGCCCGCACATCTATCCGCCACGCGAGGATGGCGGTGATCCCCGCCAGTGCCCGACCTGCGGCACCGGTCGCCTGAATCTCAAGGCCGGCAAGTTCGGCGCCTTTGTCGGCTGCTCGAACTATCCGGAATGCCGCCACACCCGTCCGCTCGCCGCCGACAGTGCGGCGACTGCGGATCGCGTGCTTGGCGAAGATCCGGATACGGGCTTTGAAGTCGCCGTGAAGGCCGGACGCTTCGGGCCTTACATCCAGCTCGGCGACGCCAAGAATTACGAGGAAGGCGAGAAGCCGAAGCGCGCAGGCATTCCGAAGAACACATCGCCCAGCGATGTCGATCTCGAACTGGCGCTGAAGCTGCTCTCGCTGCCGCGCGAAATCGGCAAGCATCCGGAAACGGGTGAGCCGATCACCGCGGGCCTCGGCCGTTTCGGGCCGTTCGTGAAGCATGAGAAGACCTATGCCAGCCTGGAAGCCGGCGACGAGGTGTTCGATATCGGCCTCAACCGTGCCGTGACGCTGATCGCCGAAAAGATCGCCAAGGGCCCGTCGGGTCGCCGCTTCGGCGCCGATCCCGGCAAGCCGCTCGGCGAGCATCCGGCCCTCGGCGGCATCGCGGTGAAGAACGGCCGCTATGGCGCCTATGTCACCGCGGGCGGCGTGAACGCGACGATCCCGAATGACAAGACACCGGACACCATCACCGTGGCCGAAGCCATCGCGCTGCTCGACGAGCGCGCGGCCAAGGGCGGCGGCAAGGTGAAGAAGGTCGCGAAGAAGAAGGCGGCGCCGAAGAAGGCTGCGAAGAAGGCAGATTCTGCTGACGGCGATGACAAGCCGGCCAAGAAGGCCGTTGCCAAGAAGGCTGCCAAGCCGAAGGCCGCAGCCGCCAGCAAGGCGCGCGCGCCGGTGACCAAGAAGACCGTAGCGAAGAAGGCCACGGCCAAGAAGGCTGCGCCCAAGAAGAGCGCGAGCAAGAACGGGTAGTTGTGGCCAAGAAACGCGCTGAGATACGCGACAAATCACGCGACACCGGCTTTCCGTCGAGGGACGCCATCATCGCGTTCATTCGCGCTTATCCTGGCAAGATCGGCACCCGCGAGATCGCGCGGGAATTCGGCCTCAAGAATGCAGCACGCGTCGAACTGAAGCGCGTGCTGCGCGAGCTGGTGGCCGAAGGCGCCATTGCCAAGAAGGGCAAGGAAGTCCGCGAGCCCAAGGGCCTGCCCTCCACCGTGCTCGTCGATATCGCCACCCGCGATACGGATGGCGAATTGATCGCCACGCCGGTCGAATGGGACGAGACCGACGGCCGCCCGCCGCGCATCCGCATTCACACCCCGCGCCGTCCCCTGCCCGGCACCGCAGCCGGCGTGGGCGACCGCGCACTCGTTCGCATCGAGAAGATCGAGGACGACGAGGCTTCCTCCTATCGCGGCCGCGTCATCAAGGTGCTCGACGGCGCGCGCACGCGGCTGCTCGGCATCTATCGCACGCTCCCGAATGGCGGCGGACGCATGGTCCCCGTCGACAAGAAACAGGCCGGCCGCGAACTCAACATCGCCGCGTCTGATGCCAATGGCGCCGAGGACGGCGATCTCGTCAGCGTCGACCTGATCCGCACCCGTGGCTATGGCTTGGCGTCAGGCAAGGTGAAGGAGCGTCTCGGCTCGCTGTCGTCGGAGAAGGCGATCAGCCTGATCGCGATCCATTCCCACGACATCCCGCAGAATTTTTCACGCAGCGCCTTGCAGGAAGCCGAGGCTGCCAGGCCCGCCGCGCTGAAGGGCCGCGAGGACTGGCGCGAGGTGCCCCTGGTCACCATCGATCCGCCCGATGCCAAGGATCACGACGACGCCGTCTATGCGGAGGTCGATCCCGACAATGAAGACGGCATGATCGTCACCGTCGCCATCGCCGATGTCGCCTTCTATGTGCGGCCCGGCTCGGCACTGGACAGCGATGCGCTCCAGCGCGGCAACTCGGTCTATTTCCCGGATCGTGTCGTGCCGATGCTGCCGGAACGCATCTCCAACGATCTCTGCTCGCTGGTCCCTGGCGAGCCGCGCGGCGCGCTCGCGGTGCGCATGGTGTTCGACGAGGATGGGCGAAAGGTCTCGCACTCGTTCCACCGCATCCTGATGCGCTCGGCGGCGAAGCTTTCCTACGCACAGGCGCAGGCGGCGATCGACGGCAGGCCGGATGACATCACCGGCCCCATCCTCGATCCGATCCTGAAGCCGCTCTGGGCTGCCTACAAGCTCGTGAAGCAGGCGCGTGACGAGCGCAGCCCGCTCGAGCTCGAACTGCCCGAGCGAAAGATCCTGCTCAAGAAGGATGGCACTGTCGATCGCGTCATCGTGCCGGATCGGCTCGATGCCCATAAGCTGATCGAAGAGTTCATGATCCTCGCCAATGTCGCGGCGGCGGAGACGCTCGAAAAGAAGGGCCTCCCGCTCATCTATCGCGTACATGACGAGCCGACCGTCGAGAAGGTTCACAATCTCGCGGAATTCCTCAAGACGCTCGATATGCCCTTCGCGAAAGCGGGCGCGCTGCGGCCTTCGGTGTTCAACCGCATCCTGTCGCAGGTGAAGGGCCACGATTCCGAGCCGCTGGTGAATGAAGTGGTGCTGCGTTCGCAGGCGCAGGCGGAATATGCCTCGGAGAACTACGGGCACTTTGGCCTGAACCTGCGGCGCTACGCACATTTCACCTCGCCGATCAGGCGATACGCGGACCTGGTCGTGCATCGCGCGCTGATCCGCGCGCTCGGCCTCGGCGAAGGCGCCCTGCCCGACACCGAAACACCGGAAACACTGGCAGAGGTCTCCGCGCAGATCTCCGCCACCGAGCGCCGCGCCATGAAGGCGGAGCGCGAGACCACCGACCGGCTGATCGCACACTTTTTGGCCGACAAGATCGGCGCCAGCTTCCAGGGCCGGATTTCCGGGGTCACCAAGGTTGGACTCTTTGTCAAATTGACCGAGACCGGTGCCGATGGCTTGGTGCCGATCAGGACGTTGGGCTCGGAATATTTCAACTATGACGAGGCCCGGCACGCTTTGATCGGAACGCGCTCCGGCGCGATGTACCGTTTGGGCGATGTCGTCGATGTCCGTCTGGTCGAGGCGGCACCGATCGCCGGTGCGCTGCGATTTGAAATGCTGTCCGAGGGCAATGAGGCGCCTCGACGAGCGCGACGTGAGCAAGGCCGCAGCAAGGGCGCTGACGACCGCGAACGCCATCCGAATACGACGAAGTACAAATCGTCGAAGAAATCGAAGCCCGGCAAGAATGCGCGGGTGCAGAGCAAGGCAAAGAAGACATTGGCCAAAGCCGGCCGCGCTTCCCGCTCGACGGGCGGCAAGCCGAAGCGAGGCAAATCGTAACGAAGCTGTCCTGAGCGAGACCAAGCCATGATGACGCTGACCACGCCGAAGACCTTTACCAAGACCTGGACCAACGCCGCCGATCCCACCGCCAAGCGCGACATGTGGACCGCGATGAAGCGCGGCTTCTTCTGCCGCTGTCCGAATTGCGGTGAAGGCAAGATGTTTCGCGCCTTCCTGAAGACTGCCGATCACTGCGATCGCTGCGGCCAGGAACTGAACGGCCATCGCGCGGACGACCTGCCCGCTTATCTCGTGATCGTCATTGTCGGCCATATCGTGGTGCCGATCGCCCTGTGGATCGAGACCAATTATTCGCCGTCGGTCGCGCTGCAGCTCGCGATCTACCTGCCTCTCTCGCTGATCGCATCGCTCTGGCTGTTGCAGCCGGTGAAGGGAGCCGTTGTCGGATTGCAATGGGCTCTGCGCATGCACGGGTTTGGCGACGGCCACGAGCACTGATAGGTTGCCGTCCCCTAACAAACGCGAAGAAAAGATTTCTAGGAGACGGAATGAGCGACGCAGTAGAAGTCGGCAAGGAAGCCGATCATCATCCCTATAAGCGCCCGCGCGATGCGGCGACGCTGATGCTGGTCGATCGCTCCGGGCCGATTCCCAAAGTGCTGGTAGGCAAGCGCCACGACAAGGTGGTGTTCATGCCGGGCAAGTTCGTCTTCCCCGGCGGCAGTGTCGACAAGACCGACAACCGCGTGCCGGTGGCAGCCCCGATGCCCGCAGCGCTGGAAGCCAATCTGATGAAGGGCAGCCCGAAGACGCCGCCATCGCGCGCCCGGTCGCTGGCGATCGCCGCCATTCGCGAAGCCTGCGAAGAGACTGGCCTCTGCCTCGGTTGCAAGGCCGAAGGCCCCGTCAAGAAGCTCAACGGTCCCTGGCAGGCCTTCAGCGATGCCGGCCTCCTCCCCGATCCCTCCGGCCTGTTCCTGATCGCCCGCGCGATCACGCCACCCGGCCGCATCAAGCGCTTCGATACCCGCTTCTTCACCGCCGACGCTTCGTCGATCGCGCACCGAGTCGAAGGTGTAGTTCATGCGGATGCGGAACTGGTGGAACTGGTCTGGGTCGAACTCGGCTCGCCCCATCTCGCCGATGCGCATGCAATGACCAAGAACGTGCTCAATCAGTTGCAAAAACGGCTGGCACTCGGGCCCTTACACCATGATGCGCCGCTGCCATTTTTCCATTGGTATGATGGTAAGATGCAAATGGACATGATACCGGCGTGATGCGAGAAAGCGCCGCATCCGCCGCGTTTTCACTATTTTTTTAACGCATCTATCTACCCGGGCGACTAACAACGACAGCGCCGTAACCAAGGAGCTTTCGTTCATGGGACAGATGCAGAGGTTCGAGGAAACAGAGACCTCGACCTTCACACCTGTGTCGCTCGGCTACCGGCAGATGGCGTCGTCACTGGGAAAGAAAGCGAGCGTATCGAGCGACCCGCGCGAGATTCGCGAATTGCTCGAGCTCGCCAAATCCTGGCTTCTGCTCGCCGAGAACGAAGAGCTGATGGCGAGCGAAGCACGCAGCATGTCATCCCGCTTCTGATTCCAGTCTCCCGTCATTCCGGCACGCGCTCCCTGGTCCGCCCCCGGAATGACGGCATTCTCCGCCCGAACTACAATTCGCAATAATCTTCTTGTGAGCGACTACTGCTCCCGCGCGGCCGCATGCCTATCTGTTCCCCACCAGCATCACGGGGAAAAAACCAGATGGCGAAGCGTCAGTTGAAGCTCGGGGCCTTCATGCGGCCGGTCTCAATCCATACCGGCGCCTGGCGCTATCCCGGCGCCGTGCCGGATGCGAATTTCAATTTCCCGCTGCTGAAACAGATGATCCGCAAGCTGGAGGCCGGCAAGTTCGACGCCTTCTTCATGGCCGATCATCTCGCCGTACTGAACATGCCCGTCGAAGCACTGAAGCGCAGCCATACGGTGACGTCTTTCGAGCCGTTCACGCTGTTGTCGGCGCTTGCTGCGGTGACGGAACATATCGGTCTCGTCGCCACCGGCTCGACGACCTTCGATGCGCCCTATCACGTGGCCCGCCGCTTTGCCTCCCTCGATCATATCTCCGAAGGGCGCGCCGGCTGGAACATCGTGACCACATCCAATCCCGATGCGGCGCTGAATTTCGGCCTCGACGATCACATGGAGCACGCCGAGCGCTACAAGCGCGCGCGTGAATTCTATGACGTCGTTACCGGCCTGTGGGATTCCTTCGCCGACGATGCCTTTCCGCGCGATGCGGAGAGCGGCATCTACATGGACCCCACGAGGATGCATGTGCTCGATCACAAGGGCGCCTATCTCAAGGTCCGCGGTCCGCTGAACATCGCGCGCCCCGTGCAGGGCTGGCCAGTGATCGTGCAGGCCGGTGCATCCGAGGACGGCAGGCAGCTCGCCGCCGAAACGGCGGAGGCGGTCTTCACCGGCGGCGGCCCGATCGCCGATGCGCAAAAGCTCTATGCCGACATCAAGGGCCGGATGGCGAAGCTCGGCCGCGATCCCGATCACCTCAAGATCCTGCCTGGCGCTTTCGTGGTGATCGGCGACAGTATCGAGGAAGCCAAGGAGAAGCGCGCGCTGCTCGACAGCAAGGTGCATTACGCCAATGCCATCGCCTCGCTCTCGATCAATCTCGGCACCGACGCGTCCGGCTTCGATCCCGATGCCCCGCTGCCGGAGGATATCCCCGACACCAACGCTTCCAAGAGCGGCCGTGAGCGCGTCATTGCCCTCGCCCGGCGGGAGAACCTGACCGTCCGCCAGCTCGCCCAGCGGCTCGGCGGCTATGCCGGCTCGGCCTTTGTGGGGACGCCCCAGACCATAGCCGACCAGATGCAGGAATGGCTGGAAACCGAGGCGTCCGACGGGTTCAACATCATGTTCCCCTACCTGCCGGAGGGGCTGAACGAGTTCGTGAACCGGGTGGTCCCGGAACTGCAGCGGCGTGGAATCTTCCGGACCGAGTACGAAGGACGCACCTTGCGCGAGAATCTGGGGCTGCCGAGGCCCGAAAACCGCTTCTTTCCGGGGTAAGGGGCGGAAAACACCGGATTTACCGCCGCGGAAAACCTTGACTTTAGGGCGTTCGGGGCTAGGTTGCGCGCCAACACGGCCAGTTCTCTGGCTGTCACCCGATTCCTGACATTCAGAGGTTCACCATGGCCAAAGCGGTCACCATCAAGATCAAGCTCGTCTCCACCGCGGATACCGGCTTCTACTACACCGCCAAGAAGAACTCGCGCACCATGACCGACAAGATGGTCAAGAAGAAGTACGACCCGGTCGCGCGCAAGCATGTCGAGTTCAAGGAAGCGAAGATCAAGTAAGCGCTGGACACAGCTGCTGACGGATTTGACGGCGCCGCAAGGCGCCGTTTTTCGTTGGTGGGGATGCCCAGTGATCTCCCTCCCCCAAGCCGCGAAGCGGCGCAGTGGGGAGGGTGGCGCGGAGCGCCGGGTGGGGTCTATCCCCACGTGACAGATCGGAA
>NZ_JBIISY010000131.1:0-16406 GCF_044340795.1 Tardiphaga sp. | reverse complement strand
GCGGCTTCCTGGTCACCCAGCGCATGCTCGCAATGTACAAGAAGAAGTCCAAGTGATTGGCGCTCACCTCAAGGTGACGAAAGTGATGGGGTCCTGAGATGAACGCCAATCTGTCTGCACTGCTCTATCTGGTCGCCGGCGTGCTCTTCATCATGTCGCTGCGCGGCCTGTCGAGCCCGGCGTCGAGCCGCCAGGGCAATTTCTTCGGCATGGTCGGCATGGCCATTGCCGTCGGCACCACGCTCGCTGCGCATCCGCCGGCCGATGCGCTGGGCTGGATCCTGGTCATCCTCGGCATCGCCATCGGCGGCGGCATCGGCGCGGTCATCGCCAAGCGTGTGCCGATGACCTCGATGCCCGAACTGGTCGCCGCCTTCCATTCGCTGGTCGGCATGGCCGCGGTGCTGGTTGCCGCCGGCGCCTTCTACGCGCCGGAAGCCTTCGGCATTCTCGATCCCGCGACCAACAAGATCGTGGCCGCGAGCCTCGTCGAAATGTCGCTCGGCGTCGCCATCGGTGCACTGACCTTTACCGGATCGGTGATCGCTTTCGCAAAACTCTCGGGCCGCATGAGCGGTGCGCCGATCATCCTGCCGGCGCGTCACATCATCAATATCGTGCTCGGTCTGGCGCTGGTCTTCTTCATCTATGGTCTGGTGAAGTCCGGCTCGGCGGTGGATTTCTGGGTCATCACCATTCTCGCGCTGGTGCTCGGCGCGCTGCTGATCATTCCGATCGGCGGCGCCGACATGCCGGTCGTGATCTCGATGCTGAACTCCTATTCCGGCTGGGCCGCCGCCGGCATCGGCTTCACGCTGGGTAATTCGGCGCTGATCATCACCGGCGCGCTCGTCGGCTCGTCGGGCGCGATCCTGTCCTACATCATGTGCCATGCGATGAACCGCTCCTTCATCTCGGTCATCCTCGGCGGCTTCGGTGGCGAGAGTGCTGCGGCCGGCGGTGGTTCGGGCGAGCAGAAGCCTGCCAAGCTCGGCTCGGCGGATGACGCGGCCTTCATCATGAAGAACGCCCAGAAGGTCATCATCGTGCCCGGCTACGGCATGGCGGTGGCGCAGGCGCAGCACGCGCTGCGCGAAATGGCCGACACGCTGAAGAAGGAAGGCGTCGAGGTGAAATACGCCATTCACCCGGTCGCCGGCCGCATGCCCGGCCACATGAACGTGCTGCTCGCCGAAGCGAACGTGCCCTACGATGAGGTGTTCGAACTCGAGGACATCAATTCGGAATTCGCCCAGGCCGACATCGCCTTCGTCATCGGCGCCAACGACGTCACCAACCCGGCGGCGGAAGAGGACAAGACCTCGCCGATCTACGGCATGCCGGTGCTGCAGGTCTGGAAGGCCGGCACCGTGATGTTCATCAAGCGCTCGCTGGCCTCGGGCTATGCCGGCATCGACAATCCGCTGTTCTATCGCGACAACACCATGATGCTGCTCGGTGACGCGAAGAAGGTGACGGAGAACATCGTCAAGGCGATGTGATCGGTCGGTGCCTGATCGGCGGCGGACCGTGCAAATCCTGACATGGACCGTCGCCCTGGCGGCGGTCTGTTATGGTGCAGGTCTGTCGTTGCTGTATTTCAAGCAACGAAACTTCATCTTCCCCATCCCCGAGACGACGCGAACGTCGCCTGAGGCGGCCGGGTTCGCGCAGGCCGAAGAGCATCGGCTGACCACGGCCGATGGCGAGACCATCATCGTCTGGCATGTCCCGGCAAAGCCATCGCGCCCCGTCATCATCTACTTCCCGGGCAATGGCGACTTCCTCGCAGCCCAGGTCGGCGGTTTCAGGCAGCTGACGGCGGAGGGTCACGGGCTGATCGCCGTCTCTTATCGCGGCTATGCCGGCTCGAGCGGTGCACCGAGCGAGAAGGGGCTGCTCCAGGATGCGGCCGCAGCCTATGCGTTTGCACGGGGGCGCTACCGTGCGGATCAGATCGTCCTATGGGGCTTCTCGCTGGGGACCGGCGTTGCCACCGCTCTGGCCGCAGACAACCCTGTTCAGAAGCTGGTTCTGGAAGCGCCTTATTCGTCCATGGCAGATGTTGCCGCGTTCCACTTCCGCTATGTGCCCGTGCGCGGGCTGCTGCGGGATCAGTTTCGGTCCGATCTCCGGATTGCGCGGGTCAAGGCTCCCGTTCTGATCATGCATGGCGACCGCGATCGGACGATTCCGGTTCGATTTGGCGAGCGCCTCTTCGGTCTCGCGCGTGAACCGAAGCAGTTTTTGCGGTTTCCGGAAGGCGCTCATAATGATCTGGCAACACAGGGAGCAATTGAAGCTGGACTGAAATTCATTCGCACCGACAGCCGCTGACCGCCATTCGAGCTTTGTCCAAAGTTCTCCAATGGCCCCGCAAAAATGCCCGGTCGAGCCGGGCATTTCGATCTTCAGCTGGAGGCTGCGTCGTCGCTCACGCCGGCATCCGGTGCAGCGCGCAGATCTTGTTGCCGTCGGGGTCGCGCAGGTAGGCGAGATACATCTTCACGCCGCCTTCGCGGACGCCCGGCGGTTCTTCGCAGGTCGTTGCGCCATTGGCGAGGCCGGCAGCGTGCCAGGCGTCGGCTTCTTCAGGGGATTTGGCGAGGAAGCCGATGGTACCACCATTGGCCGGAGTGGCCGGCTTGCCGTCGATCGGCTTCGACACCGAGAAGGTCCCGGTCTTGGTGCGGTAGAAAATGCGGTGACGATCAACCACGGCGGGCTCGACGCCGAGCGTACCCAGCAGCTTGTCGTAGAACGCCTTTGCCTTTTCCAGGTCATTGGTGCCAATCATGACGTGCGAAAACATCTCGTTTGCTCCCTTTGTTCTTTTTCGAGCTCACCACACGGTGATCCCCGACTATACCCATGGCATGTGATGCTTGGCGAGTGGGGTCAGCGTGACGCAGCCTCGCAACCTGACGCCGGGACAGGCGTTGTCCTATGTTGTCCCTCCCGTTTCTCGAATCCCTCAGGTTATTGCTCGATGTCTGCACACCCCGTGCCCCGCTCGTCATGGATGTTTCCGGCATCGGCCGTGGCATTTGTCGCCGTCACTGCAGCACTGGGGATTGGTTTTACGCCGTCCGTGTCCGGCATCCTGTTCTCTGTGGTCCTGCTGGCGATTCTGTTCGGCACGGTGTTCGCCGCCGTCCACCACGCCGAGGTGATCGCTCACAAGATAGGCGAGCCCTACGGCACGCTGCTGCTCACCCTGTCGGTGATCATCATCGAGGTCGCCGTCATCGCCACCATCATGATCGGCGACAAATCGGCACCGACGCTGGCCCGCGACACCGTGTTTGCCGTGGTCATGATCGTCTGCAACGGCATGGTCGGTCTCTGTATCCTGGCCGGTGGTCTTCGCTATTCCGAGCAGGAATTCCAGGTCTCGGGCGCCAAGATCTACCTCAGCGTGTTGATCGTTCTGTCCACAATGACGCTGATCCTGCCGAACTATACGCTGACCACACCCGGTCCGTTGTTCTCGGCACTGCAACTGGCCTTTGTCAGCATCATCACGATGATCCTGTACGGGTTGTTTCTCTACACCCAGACCGTGCTGCACCGGGATTATTTCATCAATGACGATGAGGATGATGACGGCGCTCCGCCGACTTATCCTATCACCAAGAATGCCATTCTGCTGGTGGTCGCGCTGATCAGCGTCGTCGCGCTTGCCAAGTCGTTCTCGGTGGTGGTGGATGCCGGTGGCGCGGCCATCGGCGCGCCCGCAGCCTTTACCGGCATCGTCGTGGCCCTGCTGGTGCTGATGCCCGAAGGCGTGGCGGCGTTTTCCGCTGCACGTCACAACAAGCTGCAGAAGAGCATCAACCTCTCGCTGGGATCGGCGCTGGCCACGATCAGCCTCACCATTCCTGCCGTAGCGCTGGTCGCGACGCTCCTCGGGCAGCCGCTGGTGCTCGGCCTGCCGCCGAGCGAGACGACGCTGCTGATCATGACATTCGCCATCAGCATGCTGACATTCGCCACAGGCGTAACCAACATCCTGTTCGGCATGGTGCACATGCTGGTCTTTGCTGTATTTCTGCTGACGGTATTCGCACCGTAATCAAGGAAGCTTCCGATGCTCGCTGCCCAGTCCGACGTCCAGCAGGACACGCCCGAAGTTCGCGTCACCGAATGGCGTCTGGCGCCGGGGGCTGCCACCGGTCACCACACCCACGGCATGGACTATGTGATCGTGCCGGTGACGACCTCGGTGATGACCATCGTGGCACCGGACGGCACCCGCTCGCAGGCACCGATCACCGCCGGCAAGTCCTACTTCCGCAAGGCGGGCGTCGAGCACGACGTGCTCAACGAGACCGACAAGGAAATCGTGTTCCTGGAAGTCGAGATCAAGCAGAAATAAGGGCCGGCGCCTACGCTCCCGCCCCGCCTCGAAACGCTTTGCAACATTCCCGCACCCCGTGCGGGAACTTGCCTTTGATCCGTCGCGATTGATCCCTGAATCAGCCTCAAATTTCCAGCATGTAGCGGCCGGGGAATGAGGCCGGGTTCATGCTGAAGAAGTATCTTTCGAAATTCACCATCGACATCCTGCCGTCGGTTTTTGCGACGGTGGTCGGTGCCTATATCGTCAATTATTACATCATCCCGAAAGCGCGCGAGGATCGTCCGCCGGCCCCGGCTGCTGCCCAGAGCGCGCCGGCTCCGGAAAAGGCAGCTGCCAAGCCGGCAGAGGCTGCCGCGGTGGATGCCATCGAGCCGGCGCCAAGCCCCATCAGGAAAGCCGCCGACAAGCCAGTCGAGAAGGCTGTCACCGAAAAGCCGGAGACTCCCAAGACTGATACCGCCAAAGCCACCGAACCGCGGCGCCATGCACCGGCGCGTGAAAAGGCCGTGGCCAAGGCGGAGCCGGGCAAGACTGAGCCGGTCACCGGGGCGCCCGCGCCGACCCCGGTGGTCGCCACCGTTGGTACGGCGCCATCCGGCGACGCCAATGATCTTGCTCGCGCCGCCATCGAGCGGTTGAGCCGTGGCGAGAAGACCGAGGCGTCGCGTACGCCCGAGCGCACGGCCGCCGTTCAACCGCAGCCGGCACCCGCGGTGCAGCCGCCCGCCCAGCAGGCGCAGCCGATGCAGCAACTGCCGCCGCCGATCGTGGTGTCGAATCCGAATAACGACGATTCCGCACCTCCCGCGCAGTCGCGTGGTCCGCGGCCGCCAGGCAACGTGCCCGTTCCGATTCGGGAGATGCAGGCCAATGCGGAAGAACGCGGCGGCCGCACCAATGTCGTCGAGGATGTGCTGAGCGGCGCCAAGTCGATGTTCGACAAGGTGATTCCGCGGCCGTTCGAGCGCTAGGTGCTCATCCCGCCCGTCCGCCGTTCCGCGTCATGCCATTGCGTGCAGCGTCGTCGTTGGGGCGCAGCAGCACGGCACGGCTGAATGAGTCCGCCGCCTTTTCCTTGTTGCCGAGCTTCTCATAGGCCGAGCCGCGGGCGATCCAGATCTGCGCGTTGCCGGGGGCAACGCTCGACGCTTCGTCGAGATCCGATGCCGCTTCCTGCGTCTTGCCGAGCGCGAGATAGCATTGCGCACGGCCGAGCAGGGGATCGGCCTGTTGCGGCGTCAGGCCATTGGCGGAGGTGAAATCCGCGATGGCAAACTCGTACTTCCTTTCGGACTGATACAGCAGGCCGCGCTGATAAAAGGCCTGCGCGCTGGAAGGATCGAGATCGATCGCTGCATTGTAGGCCGCGAGCGCTTCGGCGCTCTGGCCCGCTTGCGCAAGGCTCGCCCCGCGTGCGGCCTGAACCCTTGCCTCCTGCGGATCGGCCTTGGTCGCGAGGCTGTGGGTCTGCGGCGCCGTCGAGGCCGTTGCCTTCGGCTCGTCCTTGTCGGGTGTCAGCGATGCGAGATTGAACGAACAGCCACCTGCGCACAGGCCGGTCAGCAGCACGGCGAGAGCTGTGATGCCGCGCTTGCCGATGCAGGATGGCGATGTGGTCGGCCGTCGGTCCATGCAGGGCAAATCTCTTGCAACAGTCGGTGAAGCTTCCTAGCGCGTCAGCAAGAGAATTGCATCCGGACAAAGCGGCGCGCTTTTGTCCATGTCGGCAAAAAATAAGCGAGCCGGGGCCCGCAAAAAAAATAACGCGGGCCGAAGCCCGCGTTATCGAAATCAATGTCGCTTTGCTTAGCGGGCCGGGCGCGGAGCGCCGGCACCAGCGCCGCCAGCACCCGGACGGGCACCGCGATCGCCACCGGGGCCAGCGCCGAACACCGGCTTCGGCTTCATCGGCAGCAGGCCTTCGCGCTGCAGCTTCTTGCGGGCCAGCTTGCGTGCGCGACGCACGGCTTCAGCCTTTTCACGGGCCTTCTTCTCAGACGGCTTCTCGTAGTGACCGCGGAGCTTCATCTCGCGGAAAATGCCCTCGCGCTGCATCTTCTTCTTCAGCGCCTTGAGAGCCTGGTCAACATTGTTATCGCGAACGAGAACCTGCACGCGGCATCCTCTTCATCATACGGATCAGAATTTCGGGTAAGAAAAGAGCCGACAGAGGCCAAGCTCTTAACCTGTAAGGGCGCTCATGTATCAGATGGAATCGGCAATGTCCACCTCGCGGCCCGGTAATTCTGGTCCTGTATAGCCGTAAAAGCCCTCATTTTACAGGCATTCCTGGTGGCGATTGGGTCAGTTCCCCTGCTCCAATGTCGGGGAACCCGGACGCATAGTCCCTGCCGGGGCGTGTCCCGCGCGATGCGCCTCACCCAACGGCGGGAGGACAGCATGAATGGGAAAAAATACGCGGCCGAGCTGATCGGCACTTTCTGGCTCACATTCGCGGGTTGCGGCAGTGCCGTCATCGCCGCCGCCTTTCCTGAGGTCGGCATCGGCCTGGTCGGCGTCTCTTTCGCCTTTGGCCTCAGCGTGGTCACCATGGCTTATGCGATCGGTCACGTGTCGGGATGTCATCTCAATCCCGCCGTCACCGTCGGCCTCGCTGCGGGCGGGCGTTTTCCGAGCGGACAGATCCTTCCCTACATTGTCGCGCAGGTGGTTGGTGCCGTGCTGGCCGCCGCTTTGCTGTATGCGATCGCCCGCGGGGCTGCCAGCTTCGATCTTGCCAAGGGCTTTGCATCGAACGGCTACGACGATCATTCGCCCGGCAAGTACAACATGATGGCGTGCTTCATCATGGAAGTCGTGATGACGATGATGTTCCTGTTCATCATCATGGGCGCGACCCATGGCAAGGCGCCGGCAGGATTTGCACCACTGGCGATCGGCCTTGCGCTGGTGATGATCCACCTGGTCAGCATCCCCGTCACCAATACGTCGGTGAATCCGGCGCGCAGCACCGGTCCGGCGCTGTTCGTCGGCGGCTGGGCGCTGCAGCAGTTGTGGATGTTCTGGATCGCACCGCTTGTTGGCGGCGTGCTTGGTGGAGTGATCTATCGCTGGCTCAGCGAAGAACCGACCGGCGTGATCGAAGGGAAGCTGGCGACCTGAAGGTCGCCGCCTTTACGTGGCGGGCTTCACTTCGACCACATGGCCCATCTTGCGGCCGGGACGCGGAGCGCCCTTGCCGTAGAGATGCACGGTCGCGCCGGGGATGTTGAGCCACTTCGGATAGTCCAGAATGTCGTCGCCGATCAGGTTGGTCATGGTGACCTGACCGTGGCGTACCGCCTTGCCCAGCGGCCAGCCGGCGATGGCGCGGATGTGCTGCTCGAATTGCGAGACCGAGGCGCCGTCCAGCGTCCAGTGGCCGGAATTGTGCACGCGCGGGGCGATCTCGTTGACCACCAGCGACGGGCCATCCTTGCCGGGTACGACGAACAGCTCGACGGCAAAGGTGCCGACATAGCCAAGCGCGGTGCCAATCTTTTCCGCGATCTCGCGTGCCTTGGCAGCCAGCGCATCCGGGATGCGGGCGGGCGCGTAGGAGAATTTCAGGATGTGATCGCGGTGTTCGTTTTCGGTGACGTCGAAGCATTCGACGCTGCCATCGGCACCGCGCGCGGCGATGACCGAGACTTCGCGCTCGAACGGCACGAAGGCTTCGAGGATGGCTTCCTTGGTGCCGAGATCGTCCCAGACCTGATCGAGATCGTCGCCTTCGCGGATCATCGCCTGGCCCTTGCCGTCATAGCCGAAGCGGCGCGTCTTGATCACCGCGGGCAGGCCGAGCTTCTTGACTGCATCGCGCAGTTCGCCGGCGCTGGAGACACTCGCATAGCCTGCCGTGCCGATCCCGAGGCCGGTGACGAAGTCCTTCTCCACAAGGCGATCCTGCGTCGTCTGCAGAATGCTCTGTGCGGGCAGAACAGGACGGCGTGCATCGAGGATCAGCGCCGTCGCGGCCGGGACGTTCTCGAATTCGTAGGTGATGACGTCGCAGTCATTGGCGAACAGCTCGAGCGCCTCGACATCGGCATATTCAGCACAGGTCGCGTTCTGCACCACATCGAAAGCGGGGGAATCCGGATCGGGCGAAAACACCTGGCACTTCAGACCGAGCCGTGCCGCCGCGAGCGCCAGCATGCGACCAAGCTGGCCGCCGCCGAGAATGCCGATGGTGTCGCCGGGCTTCAGCACTTTCATTGCCGGAGCCATTACGCGGTGCCTTCCGGCTTTTCAGCCACGGCGTCGGTCTGAGCCTTGCGCCAGGCGGCGAGGCGCGTCGCGAGCGCGGGATCATGCAGCGCCAGTACGGAGGCTGCGAGCAGCGCGGCATTGATCGCGCCGGGCTTGCCGATCGCCAGCGTGCCGACGGGAATGCCGCCCGGCATCTGCACGATCGAATAAAGGGAATCGACGCCGGACAGCGCCTTGGATTCCACGGGAACGCCGAACACCGGCAGTTCGGTCAGCGCCGCAGCCATGCCCGGCAGATGTGCCGCACCGCCTGCACCGGCGATGATGATCTGGAATCCGGCCGCTTTCGCGCCCTTTGCGAATGCCACCAGACGATCCGGGGTGCGATGCGCCGAGACAATGCGGGTATCGTGGGCAATGCCCAGCGCCGTCAGGGTCTCGGAGGCATGGCGCATGGTTTCCCAGTCGGACTGGCTTCCCATGATAATGGCGACGGGCGCGGACATTCCGGTATTTTCTTTCGCGAATCCAGAAGGATAGCTGGAAATACAAGTTCCGCCCCCAGCCTGGCCGGGAGCGTCGAACGGACAATCTCGTCAATGATGACGGGACAGCCTTGTAACAAATCCGATGCAAAAGAAAACCCGACGCGCGGGCGCTGCACGCCCGGATTTGACGCAGTTTGGCGCAGATTTGGCCGAGGACGGTGCGGCAGCCTGGCGGCCGTCTTGCGGCATCTATGCGGCAGCCGGTTTGCGCAGTGCCAGCGTCACTCCGCCGAGGGTGAGTGCCATGGCGATCACTTCACGGAGCCCGAGCGGTTCCCCCAGCACGACCGCGGCGCCGATAACCCCCATCACGGGAACCACCAGGGTTCCCATCGCTGCCGTCGAGGGTGGTAGCCGGCGCAAGGTGGCGAACCAGGTGAGGTAGCAGATGCCCATCGGTCCGAGGGTCATGTAGATCAGCGCGCCCCAGCCGGTCGGGGTGAGGGCGGCGATGTCGGGTTTCTCAAAAATCAGTCCGAGAATGATCATCGGGAAACAGCCAAGCCCGACCTGCCATGCGGCCAGCGCAACGGGCGGAATCGGCAAGGGTGTGCGCATCAGCACGCTGCCGAGCGCGAACAACGTTGCGGAGCCGAGCGTGAGAGCAATTCCGACCATCTTGTCCGGCGTCAGCGCGAAGCCGTGCTCGCCCATCAGGACCACGATGCCGGCAATGCCGAGCACCAGCGCGATGGCGTCGCGCAGTCCCGGGCGATGACCGAGAATGGGCCATGCAAAAAGCGTGGCCCAGATCGGCATCGTATAGACGAGCAATGCACCTTCGCCGATGCTGAGCATTTTCAGCGCGACGGTGGCAAAGCCCATCCATGCGAAAACATTGGTGAAGGACGCGAACAGCAGCCGCGGGATCGCATGCCGCGGCACGCGTAGTTTTTCACCGTAAGCGATCGCTATGCCGGCCAGAATAATTCCTGCCGCCGTGCCGGCAACGCCGCGTGCAAACAGCGGTGGCCAGTCACGTAGCAATATCTTGATGATCGGCCAGTTCATGGCCCAACCTGTGGCGGTTACTCCGAGACAGAGGAAACCGATCAGGCGCGCATTGGGTGATGTGGTGGTCGGCATGGCCGTTTGTTCAATCCGGCTCAAGACACAACCAAGAACCACGCTGCAGCGTGACTTGTTGTCTCAGGCGATGATGTCAGGGGTAATCTGATCTGAGATCGCCGAAATGCGATCGCGCAATTGCAGCTTGCGCTTTTTCAGTCGCTGCAACTGCAGCAGATCCGGCGCGGGCGAACGCTGCAAAGCGTCGATGGCGGCGTCGAGATCGCGGTGTTCTTGCTGCAATCGGGCCAATTCGGCAGGGAGTTCGCGATCTTCGTCGTCGTTCATGATCTTCGCTGACTTGGTCCGCCAGTCATCTGGCGGGAATCCATGAGGTAACTATCGCCGCTGTAGGTGGTCCATGCAAGCCATCCGGTTCCGGCATTTTGCAGCGCATTCGTTACGATTCGTTTTTCACGATGCGCGGAGCAGGGCGGTACAATTTTCAAGACCCATCGACAGATGTCCACTGTCATGTAGACTTCATCGTCCAACCGAATCCGAACTTTGGTTTTCTCAACCACCCGAGGAGTTTTCGAATGGCACTTCAGGCGCATCTGGTCGAACTGGAACGCAA
Source organism: Tardiphaga sp. (assembly GCF_044340795.1). Classification (GTDB taxonomy): domain Bacteria; phylum Pseudomonadota; class Alphaproteobacteria; order Rhizobiales; family Xanthobacteraceae; genus Tardiphaga. The sequence continues at coordinate 5,638 of NZ_JBIISY010000131.1, read as the reverse complement.
GCACAAGGTTCTCGAAACAGAATTGCACGATGCCTTGCTGCATCTGTCCACCGATGATCTTCGCATCGTGGAACTCAAGCGCCGGAAACTGATGGTCAAGGACGAGATCGAACGCCTTCGACAGACCAGCACCACGCTCCATTAACTCTCCCTCACATGCCCTGACACGACGCCTCATCACATGACGTTGTCAGGTCTGCGTGTCCGCATCGTGAAGTCATGATGCCTACACGCCTCTGCCCTTGCGACGAAGCGATCTGAAACGACGGTTGGACCAGATTGCTTCGGACGCAGGCGCGGTTTCTCAAGCGCACATCACGGCTGCGTTTCGATCCCCGCCACCTCAGCCACATAATCCGCAATCGCCAGCGACGATGTCAGTCCGGGCGACTCGATGCCGAACAGGTTGATCAGGCCGGGCACGCCATGCACCTGCGGGCCCTGGATCATGAAGTCCTGCGTTGCCACGGCCGGCGGCACGATTTTCGGGCGCATGCCGGAATAGCTGGGCATCAGCGCGCCGTCCGGCAGCGATGGCCAGTAGCGGCGGATGGCGGGATAGAATTTCTCGCCGCGCGCGGGATCGACTTCGTAATCGACGTAATCGACCCATTCGACGTCGGGACCGAAACGCGCCTGACCTGCGAGATCAAGGGTGAGATGCACGCCGAGGCCGCCGGGCTCGGGGACCGGATAGATCAGGCGCGAGAACGGCGCCTTGGCGTTGCAGCTGAAATAGCAGCCCTTGGCGAGATAGGCCGGCGGGATCAGATCGAGCGGCATGCCGTCGAGCAGGCGCGCGATCATCGTGGCACTGAGGCCGGCGGAATTGATCAGCATGTCGCAGCCGAGTGCCATCGGCGCCTCGCCGCCGACTTCGACCTCGAAGCCTTCGGCGGTGACGCGGCCGCGCTCGAATGGCGCGAGGAAAGCGAAGGCGGCGCCGGCGGCTTCAGCCTCGCCGCGCAGCGACAACATGTAGGAATGACTGTCGATGATCCCCGTGGAGGGCGACAGCAGCGCGCCTTCGCAGGCCAGTGCCGGCTCCAGCGCGCGCGCTTCCTCACCCGACAGCACCTGCATGTCGGCGACGCCATTGGCTTCGGCATGCGCCTTGATGGAGGCGAGCTTGGCCATTTCCTCGGGACGGGTCGCGACGATCAGCTTGCCGCAATTACTGTGCGGAATGCCGCGGCTGCTGCAATAGTCATAGAGCTTGTGCTTGCCTGCCACGCAGAGCTTCGCCATCAGGCTGCCGGCGGCATAATAGATGCCGGCATGGATCACCTCGCTGTTGCGCGAGGAAGTAACGGTCCCGATGGCGTCGGCGGCTTCCAGGACGATCACTTCGCGGCCGGCTTCGGCCAGTCGGCGGGCGATGGCGAGGCCGACGACGCCGGCACCGACTACGACGCATTCCACCCTGTCCATGTCGGTCCTGTCCCGTTTCTTCCCTGCCGCGCGGCTCGATTAGTAAAACATTAAGCATCGCAGCCAATTACCAATCAATTCCGGAGTTTAGTCAGGCTGCATTCAGACGCATTTACCTGATCCAAATACCTGGAACTGAAGACTTGCACTCTGCGAATACGCGGGTGCGCAATGACTGGCAAGATCGAGCGAGCGAAGAACGGGGCGGTTGGCTACGCCAGCGCCGCCGTTTGGCTGTTGGCCATTGCGGGCCCGGCTGCCGCCGAAAACACCACCGCGGCCGCCCAGCAGCCGGTCGCTGACCCCTATTTCGTCTGGCATGTCGTCATTGGCGGTCTGGTTGTCGGGGCCTTCACCACGGCGATCGTGTTCTGGGTTGCCTCAGCCCTGCGCAACGTCCAGCGCCAGCAGCAGCAGCGCAACGAATTCGTCGGCTCGGCGCTCAATCATCTGGGCCAGGGCATCGTGATGCTCGATGCGAACAGGCGCGTCGTGTTCTGCAACGATCGCTATCTGGAGATCTACAAGCTCACCCGTGCGGAAGTCACACGTGGCATGACCGGCGCCAATCTGCGCGAGTTGCGCCGCCAGCGCGGCACCGTGGATGTCAGCCCGGATTGCTATTACGACAAGGCGATGTCGGCGGATGGCTATGTGGCCGAACTGCCCGGCGACCAATTCGTCCATGTGAAGTTCAACCGGCTGCCCAATGGCGGCTGGATCGGCATCCACGAGGACTGCACCGCGCAGCGCCTGATGCAGGACGAGCTGGCGAACACCCGCAAATTCCAGCAGACGGTGCTCGACAATATCCCGGTCTCGCTGATGGTGCAGGAAGTGGCCACCGGTCGCTACCTGTTCGCCAATCGCAATGCCGAGGTGATCCTCGGTCGTCGCCGCGAGGATGCGATCGGCAAGACCGTGCCGGAAATGCTGCGGCCTGAAGAGGCCAAGATCATCGTTGCGCGCGATCAGGCGGCCATCACCAGCCGCACGCCGATTGCCGAGGAACATCCCATCTCGACCCGCGATGGCCTGCGCCTCTTCCTGACCCGTCGTGTCACCGTGCAGGGGGACGACGGCGAGGTCCAGTATCTGATCAAGACCCATGAGGATGTCACCGATCGCCGCCAGACCGAGGCGCGGATGGCCCATATGGCCTATCACGACGGACTGACCGATCTGCCGAACCGCGTCGCATTCCTGCAGGCGCTGGCGCAGATGATCGATGCCTGTACCGAGGCTTCGGAAGAGTTCGCGGTGCTGTCCATCGATCTCGATGGCCTCAAGGAAATCAACGACGTCTTCGGCCATGCCATCGGTGACAAGCTGCTCATCGAGGTCGCCAAGCGGATCGAGGCTGCAGTGGGCGGCGGTGTCGTTGCGCGGCTCGGTGGCGACGAATTCGGCGTGATCATCGACGGTGCGCAGCCGCAGGTGGGGCAGGCGCTGGCCGAGCGCATTGCCTCAGCGCTAGCCGAGCCGTTCCCGATCGAAGGCAAAGCCGTGCGCATTGCCGTGACCACGGGCATCTCGCTCTTCCCGCGCGACGGACGCGATGCGGCGGCACTGCTGGCCAATTCCGGTGCGGCGCTGTTCCGCGCCAAGACCCGCTCGCGCGGTTCCATCAGCGTGTTCGAGCCGGAAATGGACCGCCAGTTGCGCGATCGCCGCGTGCTGCATCAGGATCTCTCCACGGCCATCCGCAATGGCGAATTGTCGCTGCATTACCAGCCGCAGGCCCGCGCCAGCGAGAATGTGCTGGATGCCGACATCACCGGCTTCGAGGCGCTGGCGCGCTGGATCCACCCGACCCGCGGTTTCGTCTCGCCGGCCGACTTCATCCCGCTGGCGGAAGAAAGCGGCCTGATCGTCGAGATGGGCGAATGGATTTTGCGCCAGGCCTGCCGCGAGGCAGCGTCCTGGGCGGTGCCGTTGCAGGTCGCCGTCAACCTGTCGCCGGCACAATTCGTGCGCGGCGACGTGGTCGGCGTCGTGCATGCGATCCTGCTGGAGACCGGCCTCGCGCCGGGCCGGCTGGAGCTGGAAATCACCGAAGGCGTGCTGATCGAGGATTTTGACCGCGGTGTCGCGCTGCTGCGGCGGCTGAAGGCGCTCGGCGTGCGCATCTCCATGGATGACTTCGGCTCGGGCTATTCGTCGCTGACCTATCTGCAGGCATTCCCCTTCGACAAGATCAAGATCGACCGCGCTTTCGTCATCAATCTCGGCCGCAATCCGCAATCGGCCGCTATCGTCAAGGCGGTGATCGGGCTCGGCCATGGCCTCGATGTCTCCATTGTCGCGGAGGGCGTCGAGACGCATGAGCAGCTGACATTCCTCGCCAATGAAGGCTGCAACGGCGTGCAGGGCTATTTCATCGGCCGCCCGGCGCCGATCGCCCAATATGCCACGCTGGTCGGCAAGGCCACCGGCGTGCGCAAGGCCGGGTGAGGTTGGTTGTAGGATGGGTTGAGCGCAGGCGCGAAGCGCCGGAGCGATAACCCATCAGCGGAGCTCGCCACAGGCGACGGACAGCATGGGTTTTCGCTTCGCTCAACCCATCCTACGGTTTCCCAGTAGTTGAGCCCGCCCGGTTCCGCCGCTAGTTTGCGGCCATGACGAATCCCGCTGCCTCCATCGATGCCGCGACCGAGGACAACCTCGCCATCGCCTATCCCACACCGCTGCTGCGGATCGACGCCGTGTCGAAACGGTTCGGCGCGCATGCGGCCGTGGACAGGCTGTCGCTGGATATCCGGGAAGGCGAGTTCTTCGCGCTGCTCGGGCCTTCGGGCTGCGGCAAGACCACGCTCCTGCGCATGCTGGCCGGCTTCGAGACGCCGGATAGCGGGAAGATCGAACTGAACGGCGAGGACATCGCTGTGGTGCCGCCGCATCAGCGGCCCGTGAACATGATGTTCCAGAACTACGCGCTGTTTCCGCATCTCAGCGTACGCGACAATATCGGCTTCGGGTTGAAGCATGCGGGCCTCACGCGCGTCGGCATCGATGCGCGCGTCGCCGACATGATTGCAATGGTGAAGCTGGGCGGGTTCGAGCAGCGCAAGCCGCACCAGCTCTCAGGCGGTCAGAAGCAGCGCGTGGCGCTCGCGCGCGCCTTGGCGCGGCATCCTAAATTGCTACTGCTCGACGAACCGCTGGCGGCGCTGGACAAGAAGCTGCGCGAAGAGACGCAGGCGGAATTGATGCGGCTGCAGCGTCAGCTCGGGCTGACCTTTGTGATCGTCACCCATGACCAGGACGAAGCCATGTCCATGGCCGACCGCATCGGCGTGATGCATGGTGGCCGGCTGCAGCAGGTGGCGACGCCGCGGCAGCTCTATGAAGCGCCGGCGTCGCGCTGGGTGGCGGAATTCGTCGGCGACATCAATCTCGTCGAGGGGGAGATCCGCGTGCGCGATGGACATCGGCTGACGGTCGAGGGCCGCGGCACCGGCACGCTGTTCGCGGTGCTGCCCAATGAGCCCATCGACAGTCTCGCGATCTGCGTCGCGATCCGGCCGGAGAAGATCAGGCTGTCGCGGCGCGGGCTGGCGGCGGGGCTCAATCATGCCGGCGGCATGAACAGCATCGAGGGTGTGGTCGACGAGGTCGGCTATCTCGGCGGACGCTCGGTCTATAAGTTGAAGCTCGATCACGGCGCGACCTTGCGCGTGGCGCTGGCGAATACGGCGCGGCTCGATGTCGATGCCTATGCGATCGGTGAACGCGTCACCGCCTGGTTCACGCCGGACGATTGCGTGGTGCTGCCGCGATGAACGCCAAACGCCTGTTCACCGCGCCGGCAAGGCGAATGGCGATCCCGCCCTATGTCTGGATGGTGCTGTTCTTCCTGCTGCCCTTCGCCTTCGTGGTGAAGATCAGCCTGTCGCAGACCACACTGGCGCAGCCGCCTTATGTGCCGGTCTTTGGTTTCACCGATGGCTTTGCCGGCGTGGTGGATGCGTTCGCGACGCTGTCCCTCGACAATTTCCGCGCGCTGCTGGCCGACCAGCTCTATGTCTCGTCCTATCTACGCAGCATCGCGGTGGCCTTCACATCGACGCTCTTGCTGCTGGTGATCGGCTATCCCATCGCCTATGCCATGGCGCGCCTGCCGTCGCGCTGGCAGGGCATCGCCATGATGCTGGTGATCGTGCCGTTCTGGACCTCGTTCCTGATCCGCATCTATGCCTGGATCAAC
>NZ_JBIISY010000379.1:0-4069 GCF_044340795.1 Tardiphaga sp. | reverse complement strand
AAGGGCATGCGAGCATCCGTATTGTTTGGATGGAGCCTACCCTGTGATCGTCAGCGCTTCCACACATGCGCCTGTCATCACCCGCATAAGCGGGTGATCCAGTAGACACCTGCGGATGTGAGTAAACTCGGGGCCTGAGTTTACTGGATCGCCCGGTCAAGCCGGGCGATGACAGGATGAGCGTGTAGGCCAACAAAAAAGGCCCCGGAAAACCGGGGCCTTTTCATCTTCGTCGCTAAGCGATTAGCGCGAATAGAATTCGACGATCAGATGCGGTTCCATCTGCACGGCGAACGGGACGTCCGACAGTGCGGGAATGCGGATGAAGCGAGCGCTCATCTTGTTGTGATCGGTTTCGACGTAATCCGGCACGTCACGCTCGCCGAGCTGCGAGGCTTCGAGAACGACAGCGAGCTGCTTCGAGGATTCCTTGACCTCGATGACGTCGCCGACCTTCACGAGGTAGCTCGAAATGTTGACGCGCTTGCCGTTCACGCGGACATGGCCGTGATTGATGAACTGGCGGGCAGCGAACATGGTGGCGACGAACTTGGCGCGATACACCACGGTGTCGAGGCGGCGCTCGAGCAGGCCGATCAGGTTTTCACCGGTGTCGCCCTTGAGGCGGGACGCCTCGACGTACACGGCATAGAACTGGCGTTCGGAAATGTTGGCGTAATAGCCCTTCAGCTTCTGCTTGGCGCGCAGCTGCGTGCCGAAGTCCGAGAGCTTGCCCTTGCGGCGCTGGCCGTGCTGGCCGGGGCCGTATTCGCGCTTGTTGACCGGAGACTTGGGGCGACCCCAAATGTTCTGGCCCATGCGGCGGTCGATTTTGTACTTGGCTTCACTACGCTTTGTCATCGCGTCCTCGATGTTTGAACAGTGGATGTGAGGAGACGCGCCCTCCTGTATGCCGGATGATCTTTTGAAGGATATCCCGGCACCGACAGGCTCATTCCCAAAGCTGGGAGGAGAACCACGGGTGCGAAACGCTTCGCGGGCCGAAAACGGCCCGCGAGCAGGGCGGTTTCTAGGGGGCGGGGCCGGTTATGTCAATTCAAAGACAGGGCTTTTTGCCGTTTTGGCGGCCCGGCTGGTGGTTTCGCAGCCGAAATCGCCGCCTTGGCCGGTAAAAACCCGATTCCCGCCGGTTCTAGCCTATTTCGGGGCCGGTGTGGCCACCGGCTTGCCGTCCTCGACCACATAGATCGCCAGCAGCTTGAGCCCCTTGGCGCCCGTTTTCACGTCATGCGGGATGCCGGCGGGCACCGCGTAGGAATCGCCGGTCTTCAGCTCCTTATCTGCTTGCCCCTCGATGATCAGCGTGGCTTCACCATCCAGCACATAGCCGGTATCGACGCCCGGATGCGTGTGTCGGCCGGCCAACTGGTTCGGACCGATCTCGGCGACGACGGTCACGATGTGATGGCCGGCGGGATATTTGATGTCCTGCAGCGGGGTGCGCTTGATGCCCTGCGCAGAGGCGGCGCCCATCCCGGCAACGGCCGCAACGGTGAGTCCGAGTATCAATTGTCTGAACATGCTCATCTCCCTCGCCGGCCTCTTGTCGGGCCGGCGTGACGGGAGGCTAGCAGTGCGCAGGGGAAAGTCGAGGCGAAGCTTAGGCCGCGACCCGGCCGCCGAAGAACGGCGCCAGTGTTTCCGGCCAGGCATGGCGCTTGCCGGACGTATAGAGCAGCACGGCATCGCCATGCAGTGCGCCGGGCTGGAGATCACCGATCAGGCCGACCACGCGGCGTGCAATGGCGGGCGCCGGATCGATCCAGACCACCGGCCATGGTGCGAGGCGGGTGAGCTCATCCAGCAGCAGCGGATAGTGGGTGCAGGCGAGGACCACGGTGTCGGTGCGGGCGCCGGCGGCGTCCTGGATGAAGCAGGGAGCGATCTCGTTGAAAATGTCGGTGTCGGTGATACCGCCACTGCCGCTGAGCGCGCCTTCGGCCAGCGAGGCGAGATTGGCGGAGCCGACCAGCGTGACGATGCAGCCGCCGCCGAATTCGCGGATCAGCGTCTGGGTATATTCGCGCTTCACGGTGCCCGAGGTGCCGAGCACGGACACACGCTTGGTCAGCGAGCCTGCGCAGGCGGGCTTGATGGCCGGCACGGTGCCGACGAAGGGCACGCCGTAGGCGGCACGCAGATGCGACAGCACGATGGTCGAGGCGGTGTTGCAGGCGATCACGACCATGTCAGGCCCGTGCGTAGCGATCAGCTCGCCCATCAGCGGCACGACACGGTCCACCAACGCCTGCTCGCTGTGCTGGCCATAGGGGAAGAATGCGTCATCGGCCACATAGACGTAGCGCGCATCCGGCCGCGCCTTCGCAATCTCGCGCTGGACGGTGAGGCCGCCGAGACCGGAATCGAACACGAGGATGGTGGGGCGCGTGGGCATCATGAGAGGCTAGGGGAGGATGGTTACCGCGGGGTTGCCGATCAAGATAGGAGCATTCGGGCTTTTTCGGGAAGGGCTGGATACCGAGCTAGACGGGCTGCAGCGATTTCGGCGGTCCCGACGGCATCTCGATCCGTATCCCATCGCCCGGCGCGACTTCGCCATCGGCCAGCACCACGGCCATCACGCCGGCCTTGTAGATGAGCCTGCCAGCGGCATCGCGATCCAGCGTCGCCGTCTTCAACCCGTGCTGAAACCTGTCCATCAGCGTGCAGGGCTCGCGCAGGCCGGTGAGTTCGATCACAGCGCTCGCCCCGAAATATAGCCGCGTGCCTGTCGGCAGCGCTGCGAGGTCGATCTCCGATGTCGTGATGTTCTCGCCGAGATCGCCGGGCGCAATCGCAAAACCCTTGCCGCGCAATTCGTCGAACAGTTCTGACGGGATCAGATGCACCTGGCGCAGGTTCGGCTTTGTCGGATCGCGGCGGCGATCGTAGCGGTGCTGCACCGTCGCACCCACATGGCCGTCGCCTTCGACGCCAAGGCCGCTGAGCAGGCGGATGCTCAACGCCGGTGTCTTGCTGAAGTGATGGCCGCGCCGCAGGCTGACGGCGACGACGCGGGCCATCCTGTCGATCAGCTCGCGCCGAACACGCGCTTGAAGATCGTATCCACATGCTTGAGGTGATAGCCGAGGTCGAACTTCTCGGCGATCTCGTCGTCGCTGAGATACTTCTTCACGTCGGCATCGGCCTTCAGCAGCGTCTGGAAGTCGCCTTCGCCGCGCCACACCGGCATCGCGTTGCGCTGGACCATCTTGTAGCTGTCCTCGCGCGATGCGCCCTTCTGCGTCAGCGCGATCAGCACCCGCTGGGAATGCACGAGGCCGCCGAGGCGGTCGAGATTCTTCTGCATGTTGGCGGGATAGACCAGCAGCTTCTCGATCACGCCGGCCATGCGGTTCAGCGCGAAGTCGAGCGTCACCGTGGCATCAGGGCCGAACATGCGCTCGGCGGAGGAATGCGAGATATCGCGCTCGTGCCACAGCACCACGTTTTCGAGCGCCGGGGTCACATAGGCGCGCACCATGCGCGACAGGCCGGTGATGTTTTCGGTCAGCACCGGATTGCGCTTGTGCGGCATCGCCGACGAGCCCTTCTGGCCTTCCGAGAAAAACTCCTCGGCTTCCAGCACTTCGGTGCGCTGCATGTGGCGGATCTCGACGGCGAGGCGCTCCATCGAGGAGGCGATGACGCCGAGGGTCGCAAAATACATGGCGTGGCGATCGCGCGGGATCACCTGGGTCGAGATCGGCTCCGGCTCCAGGCCCATGGCCTTGGCGACATGCTCTTCGACGCGCGGATCGATCTGCGCAAAGGTGCCGACGGCGCCGGAGATGGCGCAGGTGGCGACTTCCTTGCGGGCGGCGACGAGGCGCTCGCGGTTACGGGTGAATTCGGCATAGGCGAAAGCGAGCTTGAGGCCGAACGTGACCGGCTCGGCATGGATGCCGTGGGAGCGGCCGATAGTCGGCGTCATCTTGTGCTCGAAGGCGCGGGTCTTCAGCGCGGCGAGCAGGCGGTCGATATCGGCGATCAGGATATCGGCGGCGCGCACCAGCTGCACCTTGAGGCAGGTGTCGAGCACGTCGGA